>NZ_QUJZ01000018.1:0-84431 GCF_003480845.1 Blautia sp. TM10-2
GAGTGTATACTGGAGCGTTCGCACCGACCAAGGCGTACTCCGAAAAGATTATGCTAGGAGATAGTGGAAGAGTATGGGAGCGTTTGATCGTTAAAAACTCCCCACAGGTCACATCCGATCGCCGCGCCAAAACAAACATATTTCCACTCGGTGAGAGCAAGATCAATAAGACGGACATTCATTCAGAGCTGTTCGATCGCTTAAAACCAGTTCAGTATCGGATGATTGACGGTGATGGGCGCATTTGTTATGGATTCGTCGCACAGGATGTCGTAGAAGCCATGCGAGAACTCGGAATCCGAGAAGACGAGCTGGATCTGGTACACCACGACAGGAAGAACACTGAGGATGGCTATATTGATACCTATAGTATGGTATATACCAATTTGATTGCGGTAATAACGCATGAGCTACAGCTCGAAAAAGAAAGAAGATCGAACCTTGAAATAGAGGTTGCGGATCTAAGAAGTGAACTTGAATCCATGAGAGATAATATCTCTGGAGATACAAATTAATTTTTAGGAGGGCAAAACTATGGCAGTAGAAGCAACTTACACAAAGGACATTCATTATTCTGGAATCATCACAGTTGACGGCGAGACCGTTGTGTCTATGGACGCCAATATGGATGCAAAACATCCGGATGTTCCAATCATCAATCGCTACATCAATAATGGAAGAAAGTACAGAGAGAACAAAACAGATATCGATGATATTGTTGATAAATTTGAAAATGACATCTGGACTGAATATGACAATTATGCAGCAGAAAAAACATCAGGATCGGATCAGAACACAGAGAAAAATAACAATCAAGGGGAGGAATGATGACAAAGTTGCAGATTATCTCAAGGCTCTGGTCGATAATCTATGATCTGATTTTTCTTGCCAAAGGAACGCCGACAAAGAGTTTGGAAGAAATAGAGACAGATCTTGACGTCATCGAACATGCATGCCGGAAGTACGCAGATATCGACGATGATGAAATAGCGTGAAAGGAAGGAGGTGCAAATGGAATTATTGATTGCTGCCGGTGTGCCGTCTGCGATCGTTGCTTTCTGTTTTTGGCTTCTGGAAAGACGTATCCAGAAACGGGCAGAAGCGGAGAAGATCGAACGGGCACGCAGGCAAAAAGAACAGGATGAGAAAGAAAAGAACCGTGAAGATCTGCAGTACATGATGCTGCGAGCTTTAGACGGCTCTCTTTGCTTATCAGAAGCAACAGCCAAAGCAGTGCAGAGGATTCCAGACGCAAAGTGCAACGGTGATATGCACGCAGCTTTAGACTATGAGCTGGAACGAAAGCACGATCTGGAAAATTTCCTGACGCGGCAGGGAGTGAATCACATCGTACATAAAGACGAACCGTAGATCCATAAAAGCGTAATCGGCTTTCTATGGTTCTTTTTATGTTTCGGTAAATAAATTACCACGAATACAATTTTAGATGCTCCACACGGCTATACAAAGCTCACAAGGGTATCACGGGAGAATAAAACACAGGAGGAAACCAGAATGGAATTAATGAATGTATTATCGCAGATCCCACTGCCGGTTGTGGTTGCAGTAGTGACAGTGCTGGTGATCGTAACACTGGTGTGCGTATATCAGTACACGAAAATGAAAGGCCTTGATGGCATCAGAGGAGATGTCTATCAGCTTATCCTCAAAGCAGAGCATGTATACAATGCATCTGGGCAGGGAGAACAGAAACTGAAATGGGTAGTACAGCAGGCGAGATCGCTGCTGCCAAGGTGGCTGCAGGTGATCGTGTCAGAAGAAATGCTCATTAAAGTAATCGAAGAATGGTTTGCAGCAGTAAAAGATCTTCTTGACGACGGAAAGGTGAACGGGTCTCGGAAGAATTGAGAACCTAAGAAAGGAGCGTTTGCGAGAAATGGCAATAGAACGGAATACAAATACGGATATCCTGTTTAACAGTCTGATGGCTGCCGGCTGCACACTTTACGGCGCGTGCGCAGCAATGGGGAATATCTACGCAGAGTCCGGAGCGAATCCCCGGAATCTTGACAATCTTTGCGAAAATAAGCCTGGATACAAATACACAGATGCCACGTATACAGAGGCGGTAGACAGTGGAGAGATCACAAGAGATCTGTTCCTGCATCCGCTGGGAGACTCCAGACAGTATGGTTACGGCTTCTGCCAGTGGACGTCCGCTGGAAGAAAAGCTGGTTTATACGATATGGTTAAAACGAGAGGCGTGTCAATTGGGGACGCGAGGGTCCAGACAGAGTATATGCTGAGCGAATTGAAGACGAGCTATAAGAGCGTCTGGAAGGTATTGCAGACCGCAACCACCGTACAGGAAGCGTCTGATATCTTTCTGGTCAAGTTCGAGGCTCCGGCAAACACCGGATCATCAGTGAAGAAAGTAAGAGCTTCTTACGGTGATCAGTATTTGAAACTTTATCAGAAGAAGGAGGAAAACAAAGTGAGCAAAATTAAAAATGCAGTAGCAAGAGCAGAAGCGATCGCCCTGGATGATTCGCACGGTTATGACCAGGTAGACCGCTGGGGCAATCCGAATTATGATTGTTCCGGGCTGGTAATCAGTTGCCTGGAAGCAGCTGGAATCCCGGCAAAGTCCAGCGGAGCAACTTATACCGGTAACATGCCGGACGTTCTGCCGAAGATCGGGTTCAAGGATGTTGTAAAATCCGTGAATCTGGCAACCGGCAGTGGAATGATCCGGGGAGATGTCCTGCTCGGAAATGGGCACACAGCATTCTGCTGTGGAAATGGTAAACTGGTGCACGCAAGTATCAACGAGAAAGGAACGGTCACAGGAGGAAAGTCTGGAGATCAGACTGGTAGAGAAATCTGCATCCGCAGCTATTACAATAAGCCATGGGTTCATGTGTACCGTTATACCGGAGTGACAGCATCTGCATCCGGAACGGTTAATGTGAGAAATTATCTCCAGAAAGGCGATTCCGGGGACGCAGTAAAAGAAATGCAGAAAATGCTGATCAGCTGCGGATTCTCCTGTGGAAGTTCCGGAGTAGACGGTTCCTTCGGCGGAGACACAGAGAATGCTCTGCTTGCGTTCCAGGCATTTTACGGTTTAGAGCAGGACGGTAAGTACGGACCGGTATCTAAGGCTAAGCTGGTTTCTGTTTACAACGGAAAGACAGCAGCCAGTGTTCCGGAAAAGAAGAGCACACCGTCTTACACTGCCGGACACGAGTATACCTTGCAGGTAGAGCTGAAAGTCCGGACAGGTCCCGGAACAAACTACAGCGCAAAGAAACATTCGCAGCTGACGCCTGACGGTCAGAAGCATGACAAAGACAAGGATGGTTGCCTTGATGCGGGAACCACCGTAACGTGCCAGGAAATCCAGCGGGTCGGAAACGATATCTGGATGAAAGCACCGAGCGGATGGATGGCTGCCTATTACAGCGGACAGGCGTTCATCGAATAATTAGATAAATGTACTACATATGCCCTGGGTATCTTCGGATGCCTGGGGTTTTTGAGTTTCAAAGAACGTAAAAAGCCCCGGAAATTTCCGGGGCAAAAAGAAACGCGCGCAGCTACGCGGCGAAAAGAATTGTTCTTTTTTCTGACCATTTTGTGCGTTCTGGTCACGTGTTATGATAACATATATATAGAAGAAATGCAATAAAAAATCCCGGGCAAATTACCCGGGAAACATATTGTATCATCGAAATATTTACAGTTACAATATATCATCTGTTATTGCATTCCGGTGGACCGGATGGAGAGATGGGCGCATCCATGCGGTATCTCTCTCAGCGTTTCACAGCACCGAACCGAATTGTAGCAGGGGTGTTGAATGATGTTGGGACAGAAGAACTCGCACACCTTGAGATGGTTTCAACGATCGTTCATCAGCTCACCTGCAATCTTTCTCTGGAAGAAATTCAGAACTCTGGTTTTGCCAATTACTATGTAGACCACACAGCCGGAATCTGGCCGCAGGCGGCTGGCGGAGTTCCGTTTAATTCTTGTGAGTTCCAGTCGAAAGGTGATCCTTTGACAGATTTGTTCGAAGACCTCGCTGCGGAGCAGAAAGCCCGGTCAACGTATGATAACATCCTTCGTTTGGTAAAAGATCCTGAAGTTGCAGATCCGATTCGTTTCCTGCGGGCGCGTGAAGTTGTGCATTTCCAGCGTTTTGGTGAAGCACTGCGTTCTGTACAGGATGAATTGAATTCGAAGAACTTTTATGCGTTTAATCCGTCGTTTGATGCAAAGACTTTCTGTGCGGCACCGCAGCCAGGGGCAGGTCAGGGGAATTGCTGCACAAGATAGTAAATTAAAAATCAAAGAACAGCACACCACTGGAAAATCCCATCTGAAAAACAGGTGGGATTTTTTGGGTTTACAGTAAGAAAATCTTATCCAGTCGTAAATCATTATCCCATCATAATATAGAAAAAAGACTTTCAAAAACAGAAAAGTCAGAAAGGATGTTCCATGGAAGCAATGAATTATGTAAAGCCCGAACTCATCGTCGTTGCGTTCGTGCTGTATTTTTTCGGTGTTGCTTTGCGGCAGGCACCGGATGCGGACAGCAGGATGGAAAAATCAGTAAGCAGCCCATCCGCCATGGTAAAAAAACTGCAGAAGTGGTGCAACCAGAAATAGAAAAAAGAATACTCAAAGACCCGGTTTTGTGTTATACTGGAAGATAGTTTAAAATGAACAGAAAGAAAAGAGCTTCAAAAAAGACTCGAAGTGTCAAATGTAAAATACAAAAGAGAAAAAATAAAGGTAATTTTTGCATACAGATTCATCGGGGGAATTGCGGCTGACAGGAGAGAACAACAGCAGATGAGAAAAAAGGCAGTAAAAAATGCAGGAATGATACGAATTTATCTGAATATGGCATGGAAACTTTTGCAGAAAAACCTGCTTAGCATCGTGATATTTGAGACGGTCTACCGCCTGTTTTCCAGCCAGCTGGTTTCAAGACTCGCCAATGCGGCGATCAACTTTTCCTTAAAACAGCTGGGAACGAGTTATATGACATCGGAAAACTTCAACAAGATCATGTTGCATCCGCTGACCCTTCTGTTGATTTTTGGAATTCTGCTTGTTTTCTTTTTCTGTATGCTGTTTGAAATCTATGCTGTCATGGCGGCTCTGGAGGCCTCCTGGAAACGAAAACGGATTTCCGTTCCTGTCATGATGCTTGCCGGCGGAAGAGGAGCCGCACAGTTTGTGCGTGCCCGCCCGTGGACCTGGTTTTTCTACATGGCAGCGAGCTTCCCGTACCTTTGGCTGCACAGCAGCTACAGCGCCATCCGCAGTATGAAACTGCTTCAGGTTTCCCTGACGAAGATTTTCAATGCCTTCCCGGCATACTGGATCCCTGTGGTGCTGACGATTCTGCTTGTCGCGTTCTCGTTTGTGTTTTCCTACACCATCCCGTTCCGGTGCATGATGACGGAAAAAGAGAAAAATACCCATCTGCGGGTGCGCCAGACACTGGAAAAACGCGTGCTGCGTGAGCTTGGCATCAACGTCTTTTTCCAGGTGATGATTTTTCTGATTACGTGGGTTTTGTATCTGATTTTCGGAACGGCTGTCGTTGCCTATGCAAAGCTGGTGAAAACGCCGTCTACCGTTGTCAGTACCGTCATCGTCTATGGTGACTGGGTCAAATCGACGATGAGCCTGATCGGCGGAGCGTTCGGCCTTGTCGGAAGCATTACGTATCTGTATCTGATTTTTATCCGTTCCTCCCGAAAGGGCTACCAGAAGAGCCGGACAACGAAAAAGCCGAGCTCGAAGCTGGTACGCACCTTCTGCGGTCCGGTAACGGCGGTGGTTCTCACGATCGCCATGCTGGCGGGAGAAACGGTTTATCTTGTATATGCCATGCGCGCAACACGTGCAGAGGCAACGGCTTCCTCCCAGTATATTTCGGTGTCAGCGCACCGGGGCGGAGCCAGAAAAGCACCGGAAAATACGATGAGCGCGATCAAATATGCAGTGGACAGCATGTCGGATTATGCGGAGATCGATGTACAGGAGACGAGTGATGGTGAGATTGTCCTTCTGCACGACACAAATCTGAAGCGGACAACCGGTCTGAATGCCAGCATCTGGACCCTGACCTACGATGAAATCAGCCAGCTTGATGCCGGTGTACGATTCAACAAAAAATTCCGCGGCGAGCAGATTCCGAAGCTGGAAGAAGTCATCGCGTACGCGAAAGGAAAAATCAACCTGAATATCGAAGTAAAATACAACGGCCACAACCAGAATATTGTCAAAAAAGTGGTGAAAATCATCGAGGACAATGACTTTGTGGATCAGTGTGTGCTGACTTCCATGAACTACAATTTCCTCAGGCAGGCAAAGAAAATCAATCCGGATATCAAGACCGGGTATACGATGAAAATGTCGTACGGAGGCCTGGAGGATATGGACGCGGCGGACTTCTTTTCTGTAAAATATACGTACATCACAGAAAGCTTTGTAGAGCATGCGCACAGTCTTGGTAAAGAAGTCTGTGCCTGGACGCTGAATTATCAGGGAGATATGCAGCGGATGGTCAACTGCGGCGTGGACAACATTATCACGGACGATCCGGAGCTGGTGCGTAAGGTTATCCTCGGAACGACCGACCGAAATCCGGGCTTTGTCAGCCTGCTTGGCTATGCACTGAAATAAATGGAGGAAAACAATGGAGGTGGAAACTTCATGGCAGAGAAAGTAAACATGCCATCCCAGAAGAAAGAAAAGAAGAAAAAGAGGAAGAAAAAACTTCCTTCGGATTTTTATGATTATAACCTGCTGGCCTGCACTATTTTGCTGGTCAGCTTCGGACTGATTATGCTGTACAGCGCGAGTGCCTACGAGGCGGCCAGTACATTCAAGGGAAATGATATGTATTATTTCACGCATCAGGCGGGGCTTTCTGCTATTGTTCTGGTGGGGATTGTGATATTGTCGAAGTTTGTAGATTATCATAGTGTATGGTTCCAGCGGATTGCAGCACTGGTATACTGGGGAAGTCTCCTTCTGATGGCGGCGGTAAGGTTTACGCCGCTTGGTTATGAAGCCTACGGGGCGAGAAGATGGCTCCGGATCGGCGGTGTCAGTCTTCAGCCTGCGGAGATTGGAAAGCTGGGGCTGATTCTGTATTTGCCATACATTATCCTGAAGATGGGAAAAAATATGCGTACCATCCGCGCAAAAGCGATTGTCCTCGGACTTGGCGTGCTGCAGGCGCTGGCTGCGTGGATTCTGACGGACAACCTGAGTACCGCCATTATTCTTGGACTCATCGCCTGCGTCATTTTGTTTCTGGCGGACCCGGAGGTAAAATTTTATGCGCGTGTGATTCCGGGCGCGGCAGTAATTGGCGTTTTTGCGATTATCATTTTAAAAAATAATCTGCAGATCTTTGAAAGAATAGGCGGTGACTTCCGGTCGAACCGTATCTATGAATGGCTTTCCGGAGGCAGCTATCAGATT
The DNA here is from genome assembly GCF_003480845.1 of Blautia sp. TM10-2. Classification (NCBI taxonomy): domain Bacteria; kingdom Bacillati; phylum Bacillota; class Clostridia; order Lachnospirales; family Lachnospiraceae; genus Blautia; species Blautia sp. TM10-2. The sequence goes on from NZ_QUJZ01000018.1 coordinate 7,480, forward strand.
CTGCAGGGACTTTATGCGATTGGATCCGGTGGATTTCTCGGAAAAGGACTTGGCAACAGTACGCAGAAGATTACAACAATTCCGGAAGCACAGAACGATATGATCTTCTCGATCATCTGCGAGGAGCTTGGAATATTTGGCGCGCTTCTTGTATTGCTGCTGTTTGGCTACCTGCTGTACCGTCTGTTTGTGGTTGCACAGAATGCGCCGGACGCGTATGGAATGCTGATGGTGAGCGGCGTTTTTGCACATATTTCCATTCAGGTTATTCTGAACCTGTGCGTTGTTCTGAAACTGATGCCGGCAACGGGAATTACCCTTCCATTTATCAGTTACGGAGGAACATCGGTGCTCTTTATCCTGACGGAAATCGGCATTGCCCTGTGCGTCTCCCGCTTTATTGTGTTCCAGGATGGAAAGAGCGGAGAAGGAGAGGCACAGGCGGAAGAACAGTAAAAGTAGAAAAATCTATTGACAAATGCCGGAATAACAGATACACTTTTTTCGAAAGAAATACTGGCTGCCGGGTAGAGGCAGGAAGGAGCAGAATAATGTTAGAAAAGATAAAAGAAATTTTAGTAGAACAGCTCAACTGTGATGCAGACAGCATCAACGAAGATACCTCTTTTAAAGATGACCTGGGTGCAGATTCCCTGGATCTTTACGAGATGGTTATGGCATTAGAAGACGAGTACGGAATTGAAATCGACACCGACGAACTGACAGACCTTTCTACCGTCGGCGACTTTATGGAATATTTGAAACAGCACGGCGTAGAGGTCTGAAAAAGAGCATTGCCGCTGGCAAAAGTGGAAGGATGGTGCAGCTCGGAAGAAACGCCGGGCTGTTTTCCATTCTAAATAAATGGTGGAAGGGAACAGACAAAAGGATTGTTCCAGAAAAACCAGAAATCAGGAGAAAAGAAAAATGAGCAATGTAAAAACAAGATTTGCACCGAGCCCGACAGGCCGGATGCATGTAGGAAACCTGCGTACTGCCCTGTATGCGTATCTGATCGCAAAACACGATGACGGAACCTTTATGCTCCGTATCGAGGATACCGACCAGGAGCGTTTCCAGGAAGGCGCACTTGATATCATCTACCGTACCTTAAAAGAGACCGGCCTGGTACACGACGAGGGACCGGACAAAGACGGCGGCTGCGGCCCGTACGTACAGAGCGAGCGTAATGCAGCAGGTCTGTACCTGAAATACGCAAAACAGCTGGTAGAGCAGGGTGACGCTTATTACTGCTTCTGTGACGCAGAGCGCCTGAGCCAGTGCAAGCGTAACGTAGGCGGAAAAGAAATCTCGATCTACGACAAACACTGCCTTGGTCTTTCCAAAGAGGAAGTAGAGGCCAATCTGGCAGCCGGCAAACCGTACGTCATCCGTTTCAATATGCCGACCGAAGGAACCACAACCTTCCATGATGAGATCTACGGAGATATCACCGTAAACAACGAGGAGCTGGAAGACCTGATCCTGATCAAATCCGACGGATATCCGACCTACAACTTCGCAAACGTCATCGACGACCATCTGATGGGTGTAACCCACGTTGTCCGCGGTAATGAGTATCTGTCCTCATCCCCGAAATACAACCGTATTTACGAGGCATTCGGCTGGGAAGTTCCGGTTTACGTACACTGTCCGCTGATCACCAACGAGGAGCATCAGAAGCTGTCCAAACGCTGCGGCCATTCTTCTTATGAAGACCTGATCGATCAGGGCTTCTTAAAAGATGCCATTGTCAACTTCGTAGCCCTTCTTGGATGGAGCCCGGAAGGAAACCGCGAGATCTATTCTCTCGAGGAGCTGGTAAAAATCTTCGATTACCACCACATCAGCAAATCTCCGGCCGTTTTCGATATGACAAAACTCCGCTGGATGAACGGCGAGTACATGAAGGCAATGGACGACGAGAAGTTCTATGAGATGGCGCTTCCGTATATCCAGAAGACAATCCACCGTCCGCTCGATTTTAAGAAAATTGCAGCCATGGTAAAAACAAGAATCGAAGTATTCCCGGATATTGCAGACCTCATCGACTTCTTCGAGGAAGTTCCGGAATACGACGCTTCGATGTACACTCACAAAAAGATGAAGACAAACGAGGAGACCTCCCTTGCACTTCTTCAGGAAGTAAAACCGCTGCTGGCAGCGCAGGAAGATTTCAGCAATGATGCTCTCTTTGAGATGCTCAGCGCATTCGGAAAAGAAAAAGGATACAAGACCGGTTATATTATGTGGCCGATCCGTACCGCTCTTTCCGGAAAACAGATGACACCGGCCGGCGCAACGGAAATCCTTGAGGTTCTGGGAAAAGAGGAGTCTCTTGCCCGCATCGACAAAGCGATTGAGAAATTATCCAAATGATATATAATAATTCACAGAAAAAAGCGGTGATGCATACCACCGGCCCCATGATGGTCCTTGCCGGACCGGGGTCGGGGAAAACCGCAGTGATTACGGGGCGGACCTGCCAGCTTGTAACGAGCGGCATTTCCGCCTCTCGTATTCTTGTCGTAACATTTACGCGTGCGGCGGCAAAAGAGATGAAGGAGCGGTATTTGAAGGCGATGGGAAAGACGAGTACCCAGGTCACCTTTGGAACGTTCCACGGGGTATTCTACGCGATTCTGCGCCATACGTATCGCATGTCCGGCAACAATATTTTAAGCGAGGAAGAGAAAAAGCGGCTGATGCGCGAGCTGGTCAACCACTATGCCAGAGACCTGGAGGAAGAGGATCTCGAGGAAAATCTGGCGCGCGAAATCAGCACTGTGAAGAACAATCAGATCCCGCTGGAACATTACTATTCCGCCTGTATGCCGCAGGAAAAATTTCGCGAAATCTATGAGGCGTATGAGAAATGGCGGAAGGAGAACAAAAAACTCGATTTCGACGATCTGATGGTGCAGTGCAAACGTCTCTTTCTGGAGCGGCCGGAGGTCCTCCGCGCCTGGCAGCAGAAATTTCAGTATATCCTGATTGACGAGTTTCAGGACATCAGCCCCGTGCAGTATGAGATTGTGCGGATGCTGGCGCTGCCGGAAAATAACCTCTTTATTGTCGGTGATGACGATCAGTCGATTTATCAGTTCCGCGGGGCCAAGCCGGAGATCATGCTGAATTTTCCGAAAGATTACCCGGGCGCGGCGCAGGTAGTGCTCGATAAAAATTACCGTAGTACGGAATTTATCGTGAAGCGGTCCCAATGCCTGATCCACCACAACAAAAAGCGGTATGAAAAGGCGATTTCCACCGACAACGAGAAAGGCGCTCCGGTTGCAATCCGGGGATATAAGAACCCGCGCGAGGAGATGCGTGCCGTTGCCGAGGAGCTGCGGGAGGCGGAGAAAAACGGCTGTCCGTATGAAGAGATGGCGCTTTTGTTCCGCACGAATCTTGGCTGCCGGACAGCAGTAGAGGAACTGATGGAAGCACAGATCCCGTTCCAGATGCGGGATACCCTGCCGGATCTCTATGACCACTGGATTGCGAAAGATCTGCTGACGTATCTGAATCTTGCGATGGGAAGCCGGAAGCGCGGCGAGTTTTTAAAGATTGCCAACCGCCCGAACCGTTATCTGTCGCGGGATGCCTTTGAGGAGGCGACTGTTTCGTTCGATGCACTTCTGGAATATTACGAAGAAAAAGACTGGATGTGCCAGCGGATCCGCAAACTGGAGCAGGATATCACGACACTGACGCATTTATCGCCGTTCGGCGCGGTCAATTACATCCGCTATGCGATCGGCTATGAACAGTATGTGAAGGAATATGCTGCATACCGCCATCTGAAAGAGGATGATCTGATTTCCGTTTTGGACGAGCTGCAGGAGGCGGCAAAGACCCAGAAAAGCATCGAGGGCTGGTTTGCACATATTGAGGAATACCAGCAGAAGATGAAGGAAAAACAGAAGCAGCGCGCAGAGAGTGCGGAAGGAGTTATGGTTTCCACCCTGCACAGCGTCAAGGGACTCGAGTACGACAAGGTCTATCTTCTTGACGTCAACGAGGGTGTAATGCCGTATCAGAAAGCAGTCCTTGCGGAGGCGATCGAGGAGGAGCGGCGGATGTTCTACGTCGGAATGACGCGCGCCCGGAAAGAGCTGACGCTCTGTTACGTGGAGGAACGGTTTGAAAAGAAAGTCGAGCCGTCCCGGTTCCTGGACGAGGTGATCCAGTAAATTTGTACTGTTGTGAAAGATGTTGAAAATAAATTTACTAATTGATAAAATTTTAACAAATAATACATTGACAAAGTTTTAACAATGAAGTATAGTAATACCTGTAAGCGGGAACAATAAGATGACCGCAAAGCGAGGAGGAAAAACATTATGAAAATTTTATTTTACGATACCCAGAGCTACGACAGAGAATCTTTCGACCGAACCAAAGAGCAGTTTCCAGAAATTGAAGTGGAATATTTAAAAACCGGCCTTGCTGCAAGAACCGCTTCCCTGGCAAAGGGCTACGATGCCGTGTGCGCCTTCGTAAACTCCGATGTCGGAACAAAAACCGTAGAAGCACTGCATGAGGCAGGTGTCAAGCTGATCCTGATGCGTTGCGCAGGCTTCAACAACGTAGATTTAAAGACAGCTGCAAAATACGGCATTGATGTACGCCGTGTACCGGGTTACTCCCCGGAGGCTGTAGCTGAGCATGCGATGACACTGGCCATGACGGTCAACCGCCACATGCACAAAGCATATACGAAAGTAAGAGAAAACGACTTCAGCCTGGGCGGACTGATGGGATTTAACTTCTATCAGAAGACCGCCGGAATCGTCGGAACCGGAAAAATCGGTGCGGCTATGGCAAGAATCTGCCGCGGTTTCGGCATGAAAGTTATTGCTTACGATGTATACCAGAATGAATCCTTAAAAGATTTTGTTACGTACGTAACTCTTGATGAACTGCTGGCACAGAGTGATCTGATCTCCCTGCACTGCCCGCTGATGGACAGCACATACCACATGATCAACCGCGAGAGCATCAAAAAGATGAAAGACGGCGTGATCCTGGTCAATACGTCCCGCGGAGGTCTGGTAAAGACAGACGACCTGATCGAGGGAATCCGTGCAAGAAAATTCTTCGGCGTCGGCCTTGACGTATACGAGGAGGAAACCCCGAACGTATTCGAGGACCGTTCCGATGAGATTCTGGAGCACTCCACCACAGCACGTCTCCTGTCCTTCCCGAACGTTATGATCACTTCACATCAGGGATTCTTCACCGAGGAAGCACTGCGTGCGATTGCAGAGACCACACTGCAGAATGCACTGGATTTCGAGGCAGGAAAAGAGACCCCGAACATTGTCCGTGCATAATGGAAATCCACTAGAAAACAGTTATCTTATAAGAGAACAAGAGACAACCCATTTTCGGCGGGTTGTCTCTTTTAAATTATGAGAAAATAGTGTATGATGGTAGATAGCAGAAAAAACGGCCAGAGGAAAACACTGGCCGGATACAAAAGGAGAGCAGGATTTTATGGACTGTAAAGAAGCAGAAAAATTAATACAGCCATACGTGCAGGGAAATATGCCGGAGAAAGAGATGGAACCGTTTATTTCCCATATCCGGAAATGCCATACATGCCACGAGGAACTGGAGACATATTTTATTGTGAACCGTGCGATGGCATATTTCGAGGATGACGCGCCCGATTCCTACAATCTGACAGGACTTCTGGAACGCGATCTGGAGAAAAAAGAGGAAGAAGCGAGACACCGCCGGTACAAAGATACGTTTTTCCGGGTGCTGATGCTGATTCTCGTTCTGTTTCTGGTGCTCCTGGCTCTGCACTATTTTGAAGTGATAGAATTACCCTGGCTGAAAGGATTATTATGAGTGATAAAATCGTATTACTGGACGGACACAGTATTCTGAACCGGGCTTTTTACGGCGTACCGGATCTGTCCAATGCAGAAGGACTGCACACGAACGCCGTATATGGATTCCTGAATATTCTGTTTAAAATTCTCGATGAGGAGCAGCCGCAGTATCTTGCCGTGGCGTTTGACCTCCATGCGCCGACATTCCGCCACAAAATGTATGACCAGTACAAGGAAACGAGAAAGCCGATGCCGCAGGAATTGCGCGAACAGGTCCCGGTGATCCAGGAAGTGCTCGCAGCAATGGACATTGAGATTGTCACAAAAGAGGGCTATGAGGCGGATGATATCTTAGGAACGCTCGGCCGCAAATGCGAGGCGGAAGGGATGGAAGTTACGATCGTATCCGGAGACCGCGACCTGCTGCAGCTTGCAACGGACCACATTCTGATCCGGATTCCAAAGACCGTAAAGCGTGTGACGACGATTGAAAATTACCACACGGCAGAGGTGCTGGAAAAATACAGTCTTCTCCCGAAACAGATCATCGATCTGAAAGCGCTGATGGGCGATACCGCAGACAATATCCCGGGTCTGCCGGGTGTCGGCGAGAAAACCGCGACGAAAATCCTGCTGCAGTACGAGACACTGGAAAATGCGCATGCACATTTCGAGGAGATCAAACCGAACAAGGCAAAAGAGGCGATGCGTGATCATTATGATCTGGCGGAATTAAGCAAAAAACTTGCAACGATTGATACCGATGCGCCGGTGGAGCTCGACCGTGAAAAAGCGGCACTCTCGAATTTTTATACATCAAAAGCGTATGAGATGTTCAAACGTCTGGAGTTTAAAAACCTGCTGGGCCGCTTCGAGGAGACGAATGCAGAACCAGAGGATGCCGTCTTTCTGCGCACCGTAACGGATTTTTCCGAGGCGGAAGAACTCTTTGGAACCATCGCGAAGGAGGAGAAGGCAGGAGCCGCTCTTCTGACAGAAGAAACCCCGAAGGACGGACCGATGGCAGATCGGAGCCGTTCACTTGTCGGTATGGCAGTTGCGTATGGAAGCGGAGAGCCGGATGTTGTTTACTTCCCAGCAGAAGGTTTCCTGACCGGAGATTATTTAAAAGAAAAATTGACTGAGTTGCAGAAGCAGATTCCGGTTTTCTGCGTCATGGACGGAAAAGAATTTCTGAAGGATATGCCGGACGCCGATGAAGCCCATCTGTTTGATGCCGGAATTGCCGCGTATTTATTAAATCCATTGAAATCACAGTATTCGTACGATGATATCGTAAAAGAGTACGTACACCGCTATGTGCCGGCAGTGGAAGAGATCTTCGGCGGAAGCAAGATTCCGGCCGCAGGAAAGATGACGCCGGAACAGCAGGAGTCGTATGCAGGTCATCAGGCGTATGCTGTATTTGCCGCACAGGAAAACATGGAAAAGCTGCTGAAGGAGCAGGGCATGTGGGATCTGTACCGGAATGTGGAGATTCCGCTGGTGTTTACGCTCCGTCAGATGGAAGCGGATGGAATCGCCGCAGAAAAAGAAGCACTTTCCGTTTACGGAGCTGAGCTGGCGGAGCGGATCGGAGAGCTGGAGGCACAGATCTACGAGGAGGCCGGCGAGGAGTTCAACATCAATTCCCCGAAGCAGCTCGGCGTGATTCTGTTTGAAAAGCTGCAGCTTCCGGGCGGCAAAAAGACCAAGACGGGTTATTCCACCGCCGCCGATGTGCTCGAAAAGCTCGCACCGGATCACAAACTCGTTGCCGATATTCTGGAGTACCGCCAGCTTGCCAAACTGAAATCGACGTACGCCGACGGTCTGCAGGCCGTGATCGGGAAAGATGGAAGAATCCATTCGACATTTAACCAGACCATCACCGCGACCGGCCGCATCAGCAGTACCGATCCGAATCTGCAGAACATTCCAGTGCGGATGGAGCTTGGCCGTCTGATCCGGAAAGCCTTCGTGCCAAAGCCTGGCTGTGTCTTTCTGGATGCCGACTATTCCCAGATTGAGCTCCGCGTGCTGGCCCACATGTCGGGCGATGAAAACCTGATCGAGGCGTACCGCGAGGCGGAGGATATCCACCGCATGACGGCATCGAAAGTGTTCCATGTGCCGCTTGAAGAGGTAACACCGCTGCAGAGAAGAAATGCGAAGGCGGTCAACTTCGGTATCGTATACGGCATCAGTTCGTTCGGTCTGGGCCAGGATCTCGGCATCAGCCGGAAAGAGGCAGAGGCCTATATCCAGCAGTATTTCGAGACGTATCCGGGTATCCATGAGTTTTTGAACCGCTGCGTAGAGGATGCCAAAGAGAAAGGCTATTCCGTGACGATGTTCGGACGCAGACGGCCGATGCCGGAGCTGAAATCGAGCAACTTTATGCAGCGGTCATTCGGCGAGCGCGTTGCGATGAATGCGCCGATCCAGGGAACGGCGGCGGATATTATTAAAATAGCGATGATCCGCGTGGCGAAACGGCTGAAAGAGGAGCAGTTAAAGACCAGACTTCTTCTTCAGGTACACGATGAGCTGCTGCTGGAAGTGCCGGAAGACGAGCTCGAAAAGGCAGAACAGATCCTGGAAGAGGAGATGACCGGGGCAGCACATCTGGCTGTCAAACTCGAGATCGATATGCACACAGGAAACAACTGGTACGAGGCGAAATAGCGCACTCATACCAGGAGCGAAAGGATACAAAAGAATGAAAGTTTTTGGAATTACAGGCGGCGTTGGCGCCGGAAAAAGCGAAGTGCTCACGTACCTTGGACAGAATTATGATGCAACGGTGATCCAGGCGGACGAGGCAGGTTACCTTGTGATGCTGCCGGGCGGCGAATGCTATGGAGAGATTGTGAAGCTGTTCGGCAGACAGATCACCACAGAGACCGGCGAACTTGACCGGAAACGGATTGCTGAGATCGTTTTTCAGGACGAAGAAAAGTTAAAAGCCCTGAATGCGATCATTCATCCGGCGGTAAAACGGTATATCAAAAAAGCCATTGCAGCCGCGGAAAAAGCAGGGACGGAATACGTCTTTGTGGAGGCCGCACTCTTAATCGAAGAAAAATATGATGAAATTTGTGATGAACTGTGGTATATTTATGCGGATGAAGAAGTCCGGAAGGAGCGATTGATCGAAGGACGCGGCTATTCCGAGAAGAAAGTTCGCGAAATCATGGCAAATCAGCTTTCCGAGGATGAATTCAGCAGCCACTGCGATTTTGAAATCGACAACAGCGGCGATTTTGAGGAAACAAAAAAACAGTTAGACCATAGGATGAAAAGATATGAAACTTTGTAGTATTGCAAGTGGTTCGAGCGGAAACTGCATTTTCGCGGGAAGCGAGACCACAAGCCTTCTGATCGATGCGGGCATCAGCGGAAAGCGCGTGGAGGCGGGACTGGCTGTTCTCGACCGCAGCGCGAAGGAGCTGGACGGCATTCTCGTGACACATGAGCATTCCGATCATATCCAGGGCCTTGGCGTGCTGGCGCGCCGGTACGGTATTCCGATTTACGCAACGGATGGAACAATTCAGGCGATGCAGCAGACGAAGAGCCTTGGAAAGTTTCCGGAGGGGATTTTCCACACGATTCACGCGGATGACACGTTTACGCTGGGTGATATCGCCGTACATCCGTTTACGATCTCCCACGATGCGGCAGAGCCGGTCGGCTACCGCATGGAATCCGGCGGGAAATCGATTGCGATCGCGACGGACCTTGGTGTCTACAGCGATTACACGGTTCAGAATCTGACCGGGCTGGATGCCGTTTTGTTGGAGGCAAATCACGACGAGAACATGCTTGCGGTCGGACCGTACCCGTATCCGTTAAAACAACGGATCGCCGGGGCGAAAGGCCATTTATCGAACCTGGCGGCAGGCCATCTCCTCTGCGAGATTCTGCACGACAATCTGCAGGAAGTGCTGCTCGGCCATCTGAGCAAGGAAAATAATTATGAGGCACTGGCCTTTGAAACCGTGGCCTGCGAGGTCACAACGGGTGATAATCCGTATCACTCGGGTGATTTTCATCTCGCTGTCGCTAAAAGAAGCGAAGTATCACCGTTAATTGAGGTTTAAATATACATTTTTAGCTACATACCATGTTTTTCGCAAGGCCGCCATTACCGGTTTTTCCGGGGCTTTGACATAAAACCAGAAAAAGGAGAATGGAAACATGAAGAAGACAATTATCACTGTCGTAGGCAAGGACACCGTGGGCATTATCGCAAAGGTATGTAATTATCTGGCAGAGAACCAGGTAAACATCGAAGACATTTCTCAGACGATTGTGCAGGGATATTTCAACATGATGATGGTAACGGACGTCTCCAAGAGCGAGAAATCCAACGCAGAGCTTGCAAAAGATCTGGAGGAGCTTGGAAGTTCCATCGGCGTTGTCATCCGCTGCCAGCATGAAGATATTTTCAATATGATGCATCGTATCTAAAGCGAAGGAGAAAAACGACATGATAAATCTGTTTGAAGTAAAGGAAACGAACGAGATGATCGAAAAAGAGAATCTGGACGTTCGTACCATTACCCTTGGAATCAGTCTTATGGACTGTATCGACTCCAATCTTGACAAGCTGAACCGCAAAATCTACGACAAAATCACGACGACTGCCAGAAATCTGGTTTCCGTAGGTGAGGAGATCGAGGGCGAGTTCGGTATTCCGATTGTAAACAAGAGAATTTCCGTTACCCCGATTGCCTTAGTCGGCGCAGCAGCCTGCAGAACGCCGGAGGATTTCGTGACGATTGCACAGACTCTGGACCGTGCGGCAAAAGAAGTCGGCGTCAATTTCCTCGGCGGCTATTCCGCTCTGGTAAGCAAAGGTATGACGACAGCAGATGAGCTTCTGATCCGTTCTATCCCGCAGGCACTGGCTGTTACGGATTTTGTCTGCAGCTCCATCAACCTTGGCTCCACCAAAACCGGTATCAACATGGATGCTGTCAAACTGATGGGTGAGATCATCAAGAAGACGGCGGAGGCAAGCAAAGAGAACAATTGCCTTGGATGCGCAAAACTCGTTGTTTTCTGCAATGCACCGGACGACAACCCGTTCATGGCAGGCGCTTTCCACGGCGTAACCGAGGCGGATGCCATCATCAATGTCGGCGTTTCCGGCCCTGGTGTTGTCAAACATGCTCTGGAAAAAGTACGCGGCGAGAACTTTGAGGTACTCTGCGAGACGATCAAGAAGACCGCATTTAAGGTAACGCGTGTCGGCCAGCTCGTTGCACAGGAGGCTTCCAAGCGGCTGAACATTCCGTTTGGTATCATTGACCTTTCCCTGGCACCGACTCCGGCGATCGGAGATTCCGTTGCGGATATCCTTGAGGAGATCGGCCTCGAGCACGCAGGTGCACCGGGAACGACGGCGGCGCTGGCACTTCTGAACGATCAGGTGAAAAAGGGCGGTGTTATGGCATCTTCCTATGTCGGCGGTCTCTCCGGCGCATTCATCCCGGTTTCTGAGGACCAGGGTATGATCAACGCAGTCAACGACGGTGCGTTGACCATCGAGAAGCTGGAAGCTATGACTTGTGTCTGCTCTGTAGGCCTTGACATGATCGCCATCCCGGGAGACACGAAAGCATCGACCATCTCCGGAATCATCGCAGATGAGCTTGCCATCGGTATGGTCAACCAGAAAACAACGGCAGTCCGCCTGATTCCGGTCATCGGAAAAGGCGTGGGCGAGACCGTAGAATTTGGCGGCCTCCTCGGCTATGCACCGATCATGCCGGTCAACAACTTCTCCTGCGAGGCATTCGTCAACAGAACAGGAAGAATCCCGGCACCGATTCATTCGTTTAAAAACTAAAGAGAAAGCTGAAAAGCCGGCAGTGATCCTGAATGGAAAGGATCGCTGCCGGCTTTTTTTACTATCTGCGCAAATAAAAATAGTAATTTTAAGGAATGTATAGTATGATATATTACATATTGATAATTTTACTTGCAACCCATAAAAAGTGTAAGAAAAAATGAATTATTACGGGGAACTTCAGCGGTAGCAGCCGTTGTTCTAGCAATACCTCTGCGGATGTGGATGTGAAGGCCGCCATAGAAAACACAAAGTATTATTTGAACAAAAACGGCAAAATGCAGACTGGCTGGCAGAAGATCGGTGGAAAATGGTATTACATGGATAAGAACGGAGCGCTGCAGGAATCTAAATGGATCAGCGGAATTTATTATGTAAAAGTCGATGGGCAGTCCGTTCGTCTGATGAAAGACCGGAAAGCTTTCCTTCCTCCCGGTAAATCGCACGGATCGGGTTCATGATGAGGTACAAAACAGACTGTTTCCTCAGATCTTTCGGTATGACCTCCAGTGCCTCATGGAACTTGCGCCTGTAATGTACCCAGCACCCTGCGATCTTCAGATCTCCAAAATATGATGTTCCTCAACTTCGACTTTTCAGGCACAAAGCGGTAACATCTGGATATGGCATCTGGAAGCTGTTTTCATTCTTTTTGCCGATCTGTTTTTTTCTTTTTGGCTGCTCTTATTGGACAGCACGATCTGTTCCATCATCAGCTGCATCTTATCATTGCGGGTCTGTGTCTGTTTTGTCAGTTCCTCCATCTGATCCTGAAGACAGAGAAACAGAAGAAAATATATCTGCCGAAAGTCCATTTCCGTTTTTGATACACATCACTGGAACTTTGGGCACAGTTGCTGTTCTTTTTTTGCCTTTTAACGCTAAAAGGTAATGTTTTTCTTGTGTGCAGTAAAGTGTTAGAGTATAATAAAACCAGTTTTTTTGCATAAGTTTAAGCGGAGAATCCTGCCGTAGCAGGATCCTTTCTTACGGTGTTATTTCACAGACGTAACCATAATAGTTTTACTGCAGGGGGGGATAGAAAATGAAAACAAAAGAGATTCAGGAACTCTATCAAATAAAATTACATAGTATGGACACGATCCTGCATCAGATATCGCTTATGGATCAGGTGGAAAATGAGCAGGAGCTGTCAGAAATTATTCACTCTTTGTTGCAGGCGATTGGAAACTATACAGGGGCAGACCGGGTATATGTTTTTGACTGGGAAACCGATCAGAAGGACAGTCTGAGCAATACATTTGAATGGTGTGCCGATGGAGTGGCACCAGAGATAGATAACCTTCAGGCAATCCCGGTCAGTTCGATGCCGAACTGGGTGAAACGATTTGAAAACAAGGAAGTAATCGTGATTCATGATCTGGAAGCGACAAAAAATTCTGAACCGGAAGAATATGAATTGTTAAAAACACAGGAAATATGTTCCTTGATTGCGGTGCCGATTTATGCCAATCATCAGATGAATGGATTCATCGGGGTAGATAATCCTGATTTGAGGCAGAATGAGATTTCCATTACACTGCTGTCTGATGTTGGCGGACATCTTGGATGTGTGAGGGAAAATCTGAAAAGTACGGTACTGTTGAAAAAGGCTCTTGATGAGGCGACAAAGAGGTCAGAGATTATTGCCGCAATTGCTACGTTGTATGTAACAATCGTACAAGCCAATGTTAAAGAGCGGACATATGAGCTTTTGAAAGGCCATGACCTTGTGCAAAAAATCCTTGGACAAAAGGGGAAAATTGATGATGTTATGGAAAGACTTCCAACAGCATTTGCCGCCCAGGAAGAGAGAAAAAAATACCGGGAGTTTCTTGACTTTGATACATTGACAGAGAGACTTCGTAATACGAATTTTGTTTCGATTGAATTTATGGGAGTAAACGGAGAATGGCGGCTGGCCAGATTTATTGTAAAGAGCAGAGATGCACATGGAAACGCTGTGGATGTGCTTTATGTCGTACGAGATATTACGGAAGAAAAATCACGGGAACTCATGTATCAGAAACAGCTTAAGGAAAGCATGGAAGATGCTCATCGCGCGAATCTTTCAAAAACAGCCTTTCTCCGGCGTATGAGCCACGATATCCGTACACCGCTAAACGGAATCGTGGGGATGATCCATATCGCTGAAAAATATAACAATGATGTGGTCAAGTTAAGGGAATGCAGGAAGAAGGTACTTCAGTCCGCCGATTATCTGCAAAATCTGATCAACAATGTCCTGGATATCAGCAAACTGGAATCCGGTTCCCTTGTGTTGGAACATAAATCCTTTGATCTGGCAGAACTGTTAAGGAATAATCTGACGGTTGTTGCAATGAGTGCTTATGAGAATGGTGTAAGATTTGAAGGCGGCGTGGAAGCAAGCACAATCCGCCACAGATATTTGATTGGAAGTCCGGTACATCTGAGCAGGGTTTTAATGAATCTTTCTTCCAACGCGATTAAATACAATCATTTTCATGGAACAGTGAATGTTCATTGCGAAGAATTATCGGATGATGGGAATATAGCTGTTTTTCAGTTTGTATGTTCAGATACCGGTCTTGGTATGAGTGAAGAATTTCAAAAACATGCGTTTGATGCTTTTGCGCAGGAAGGCAAACAGTCAACTACAACATTCAGTGGCTCCGGTCTGGGACTTTCGATTGTCAAAGATATTGTTGAACGGATGGGTGGAACGATAGAACTGGAAAGCGAAGAAAATGTAGGAAGCACGTTTACGGTTACGGTTCCATTTGAAATAGATTATTTGGCTGAAAATAATGATTCACAGAAGGACAGCTACTCACAGGACAGGGATCTGTCAGGAAAACGGGTGCTTCTTGTTGAAGATAATGTCATTAATATGGAGATAGCCCATGAAATCCTGGGGGAGGAGCATCTGAACATTACAGAAGCGAAAAACGGAAAAGAGGCACTTGAAATATTTCAGAATTCCAGGTTGGATGAGTATGATGTCATCATCATGGATGTGATGATGCCGGTCATGGATGGGCTGGAAGCAACAAAAGCAATTCGTATGCTGGAACGTGAAGATGCCAAAAAGATTCCAATCATTGCCATGACGGCAAATGCTTTTGAGGAAGATCGGAAAGCATGTCTGGAGGCCGGGATGAATGAACATATTGGAAAGCCGATTGATATTCCGCGATTAAAAAGAGCGATCACAAAACTGCTGACAAAAAAGGGGTAGTAAACGCAAAAACATAATCATTCATTGAAATTAAGAAAAACTATAGTAATTTTATTAGGACTTTTGATATTTAGCAGTCACCCTGGCAGGGTGCAAAAACACAGATAACACGAAAGAAGAAACCGAAAAGCCTGTTATTACCCTCGGCAGCGACAGCTATCCACCATACAATTATCTGAATGAGGATGGTGTACCGACAGGAATTGATGTAGAACTGGCTACGGAAGCATTCAAAAGAATGGGATAACAGGTGAAGGTTGTCCAGATCAACTGGGAGGAGAAAAAAGAACTGGTGGAGAGCGGCGAGATTGATTGTATCATGGGCTGTTTTTTCTATGGAAGGACGTCTTGACGATTACCGCTGTCCAGTCCACAACCAAACCGGAAAGCATCTTTCTGAACCGGACGGATGAGAGGATCCCAAAGCTGGGAAATCTGATCATCCTGGGACACCGGGAGCTGATCTATACGTTTCTGGGAAAAGGATATGTAGATGCGGTTGCTGCACACGAGGAATCTATCGTTCAGTATAGGAAGGATTATGATGCAAGCTTCCGTATCCTGGAAGAGCCTCTGATGATCACCGGAATAGGCGTTGCTTTTGCAAAAGAGGATGACAGGGGAATCTGTGAGCAGATGGGCCAGACACAGGAAGAGATGCGTCTGGATGGCACATCCCTGAAAATCATTGAAAAATACCTGGATGATCCCCAGAAGTATCTGGAGGTGGAGAAAAACGGATCCAGCTGCTCGGCGGTCTGATAGGAATCTGTGTAGCTGTAGTCTCTCTGTTTTATTTCTTCCACGCAGAAAAAGCAGAAGCAGAGAAAAGAATGGTGGAGATTGTAAACTATGTGAAAGTGCAGTGTTCCACTACACCCATTATAATGAATCTTCGGAATCCAAAAGTCTCCTCCGTGCCATTGAAAGTGCCAGACAAATGAGTACAAATATTAAAATGGAAACAGAAAACGGCGGGCAGCTAAGAGAGGATTTCCTGAAAGAAAAAAGGTGCCGACGTGACAAAAACATGGGATGGTCAGGAAGCTGTTGAACTGTTCAGAAATAGTGAACCTGGTGAATTTGATGTCATTCTTATGGACATTATGATGCCGGTCATGAATGGTTATGAAGCTACAAAGATGATTAGGTCTCTGGACAGAGAGGATGCAAAGAAAATACCGATCATTGCAATGACAGCAAATGCGTTCACGGAGGACAGAATAAGGGCAAAAGAAGCAGGGATGAATGAACATGTTGCTAAGCCTGTTGATGTGGAATTACTGATGAAAGTAATTTATAGCGGGAGTGCTATGAAGCATTAATAGTACATGAGAAAACAAGGAGGAATTCAGTTGTTGGAGAAAGCGGTTCAGGCTGCAATATATGAAAAAGCTCTTAAAAATCATTATATAGAAATCCTGTACATTGATTTTGAAGATACTCATGCGTTATGCATCTGGCAATATAGATGATCTTAATCGGATAAAACAGCAGATGACGATGGAAGCAATCACACAGGGAACAGCAGAACACATCATGCATCATGTTATGATCAATTTTATACTGAATGGTGAGATGCGTTTCATGCAGTTTGACTTTACAAGAGAAAGTGCAGATACAAAAAATGTTTTCCTGTTTGTGGAGGACTATACAGTTCCACAGCAGCAGATGATGCTGCTGCTGGAAAAAAGCTGGTTCTATAACAGAACCAGCTTTTTTGTGTATTCATGGACGAACTGTGTCCCTGTTTTGTGAGAACGGACAGTCTCGTAAAAAAGAGAGGCCTGTATATCGCTCTCAAAGGCGGCAAGTGCATCGCCGGTAAGAAGCCGCGGGGCGTCGGCTGCCTTGGCAATGAGCGGCAGAGAAGAACGTCTTCTAATCTCTTTTAACAATGCACCGGCACTTTTTCGGAAACCGAGAACACGGTTATAGCCGGCCGGGTACAATGTTTTCTGGTTCAGAAGCAGATGCATCAGGGCACGGCTGATGCGGGTGTAGGTCATCTCTTTTGTTTTGAGCTGCAGGGCGAACTCCGAGAATGAGGAGCATGCGTGGCGCTGGCGGAGGATGCGGTTGGCAAGATCCGGCGAAAGATCAAGATAAGAGGAAAGGGATTCCTTCGTTTCTGTGAGGAGCCGCGCGGCGAGGAGCAGGCTGAAATCATCGCTGGAAAGCAGGCCGTGTGCGGTGACGGCGTCCTGGAAAGCGGGATAGACTGCTTCCGGCATGCAGGAGGCGAGCGCGGACAGTTCCGGATCCTTATGCGGATTGGAAAAAAGAAGATTCCGCATTGCTGTAGCAGAAGGGAGTGCCTGTGTGAAAAGCGCTCCTTCGTGGTAGCCGCTGCCCTCCCGGCGGATCGTTACCGGCCGAATGCGGCTTTGTGACAGCAGAAGTGCCTGGACATATTCAATGCCTAAAATATTGTTTGGTTCTTTTAAAAAGGTATCAAGTTCTTCTTTTGAAAGCGAAGAGAAGGAAGCGCTGTCAGAAAAATAAGCGGAAAGTGCCTGTGCGCGCGCCGTCGGGAAGGAAAGTCCGTTCCGAAGCAGACCGGAGAGCAGCTCGCGGTATTCCTCCGGCTCGTGGAGCAGAACATCAGCGAGTTCCAGAAACGGCGCCGTGTCTCCATATTCACTGCCAAAGCAGAGAAAATCGACGCAGCCAAGCGCAGTAAGAAGCGATACCGCCCCGCGTGCGAAATGCTGTGCACTGCCGAGTGCAAAGTGACACGGAAGCTGTAAGATAAGGTCCGCGCCGCCAAGAAGCGCCAGCTCCGCACGGTCATGTTGGTCAAGAATCGCAGGTGCGCCGCGCTGGACGAAATCGCCGCTCATAATCACGACAAGATAGTCCGCCCCGGTCAGTTCCCTGGCTTTTGCCAGCTGATAAGCATGGCCGTTATGAAAAGGATTATATTCTGCAATGACTGCGGTAATGGTCATAAAACGTACCTTCTTTCGAAAAAAATAGCACGATTCCAAACAGAGAGGAACCGCGGATCACATAGCCCTATCGTAACAAAAACAGAAAAGGAATGCAAGAATTCCTCCGTTTTGGATTTTTTGTCCAGTTGTTTTGAATTTTATACTTGCGAAAGGGCAAAAAGCGTACTACAATGAGAATATCGAGTAAATTTATCGAAAGGAGTCAAAAGATCATGGGATTTATTGACACAATTAAAGCAAGAGCAAAAGCAGACAAAAAAACAATTGTACTGCCAGAGTCAGAAGACAGAAGAACATATGAGGCTGCTGCACAGATCCTGAAAGAGGACCTTGCAAATCTGATCATCATCGGAAGCGAAGAGGCAGTAAAGAAAGGCAGCGAGGGACTGGATGTCTCCAAAGCTACTATTGTAGATCCAGAGAAAAACGAGAAAACACAGGCTTATGTAGATAAGCTGGTAGAGCTTCGTGCAAAGAAAGGCATGACTCCGGAGAAAGCAAGAGAGACCATCCTGAATGACTATACATATTATGGCGTTATGATGGTTAAAATGGGAGATGCAGACGGACTTGTTTCCGGTGCCTGCCATTCTACCGCAAATACCCTTCGTCCATGCCTGCAGATCTTAAAGACCAAACCAGGTACAAAACTCGTATCCGCATTCTTCCTGATGGTAGTTCCGGACTGCGAGTACGGCGATGACGGTGTATTCGTATTCGGTGACTGCGGTCTGAACCAGAACCCGAATCCGGAAGAGCTGGCTGCAATCGCAGAGTCTTCCGCAGAGTCCTACCGCATGCTGACCGGAAACGAGCCAAGAGTTGCTATGCTTTCCCACTCCTCCAAAGGAAGTGCAAAACATGCTGATGTAGACAAAGTTGTTGAGGCTACCAGAATTGCAAAAGAAGCAAACCCGGATCTCGCTCTCGACGGCGAGCTGCAGCTTGATGCAGCAATCGTTCCGAGCGTAGGTGCATCCAAAGCTCCGGACAGCAAAGTAGCAGGAAAAGCAAACGTTCTGATCTTCCCGGATCTGGATGCCGGAAACATCGGATACAAACTGGTACAGAGACTGGCAAAAGCAGAAGCATACGGCCCAATGACGCAGGGTATCGCAGCTCCAGTCAACGATCTGTCCCGTGGATGCTCCGCAGAGGATATCGTTGGTGTTGTAGCAATCACTGCTGTACAGTGCCAGGCACAGTAAGCACGAAATAAAACCAATTACAAGCGGTTTTCTGGCCGGCTGCGGAGAACAGGCCGGCCAGAAGTTTTAATAAGACTTTTAAAATAGGAGAATTTAGAAATGAACGTATTAGTAGTAAACTGCGGAAGTTCCTCTCTGAAATTCCAGCTGATCAATTACGATAACCGTGACGTCCTGGCAAAAGGACTCTGTGAGAGAATCGGTATCGACGGACGCCTCGTTTATGAGCCAAAGAACGGCGAAAAAGAGGTAACAGAAGCAGCAATGCCGACACACGTAGAGGCAATCCAGATGGTTCTGGACGCTCTGGTAAACGAGAAGAGCGGCGTCATCAAGAGCCTGGAAGAAGTAGATGCCATCGGACACCGCGTTCTGCACGGCGGAATGAAGATCACAAACTCTGTTATCATCGATGACGAAGTAATCAAAGTTATCGAGGAGTGCGCTGACCTTGGTCCTCTGCACAATCCGGCAAACCTGATGGGAATCAATGCCTGCATGAAACTGATGCCGGGCGTTCCAAACGTAGCAGTATTTGATACCGCATTCCATCAGACCATGCCTCCGAAAGCATATATGTACGGTATTCCGAAAGAGTACTATGAGAAATACGCAATCCGTAAATACGGCTTCCACGGAACTTCTCATAAATTCGTATCCAAGAGAACCGCAGAGTTCCTTGGCAAAGACTACAACGATCTGAAGATCATCGTATGCCATATGGGAAATGGTGCTTCCCTTTCCGCTGTAAAGAACGGCAAATGTGTAGATACCTCCATGGGCCTTACCCCGCTCGAAGGTGTGATCATGGGAACCCGTTCCGGAGATATCGATCCGGCTTTTGTTGAGTATCTGTGCAACAAAGAGAACCTGACCGTATCCGAGGTTCTGAACATTCTGAACAAGAAATCCGGTATGCTCGGCATGACCGGCATCTCCAGCGATTACCGTGATGTATCTGCAGCAGCAGAGGCAGGTAATCAGGATGCCATCAACTGTCTGGAAGCATACGCTTACCGCATTATCAAATACATCGGTTCCTACATCGCAGCTATGGGCGGCGTAGATGTGATCACCTTCACCGCAGGCCTTGGAGAGAACGCTATTCCACTTCGTGAGACCATCTGCAAAGCATTTGAGTTCATGGGTCTGGAATTCGATTCTGAGGCAAATAACTGCCGCGGCGTTGAGAAGATCATCACCAAAGAAGGCTCCAAGATTACAGCATGCGTGATCCCGACCAACGAGGAAATCGCAATCTGCGAGGAGACTGTAGAGTTAGTAAAAGGAAAATAAAAAATAATTCAAAAAGCAGTTGACAATTCTTACCTTCCCGGGTATAATTGGTAAAGTGTGATTAGGAGAACAATATGAAAATCAGTCTGACCAAGTTATTTGCGCAGGACGGAAAGTCCGAAAAGTATGAAATTCCGCTTACATCCGAAACTTTTTCGATCGGCGGGCAGGACTATCGGGTAATCGAAAAACATCCTGTTATCCTTGGCCTTACGCATGAAGGCAATCGTGTGATCACGATCACCGGCAGCGCAGACCTTACAATGGAGATTCCATGTGCAAGATGCCTGACACCGGTAGCGACTCCATTCCAGCTCGAGTTCGATCTGCAGATTGATCTGAATCTGTCAGAGGAAGAACGCGAGGAAAAAGAAGAGGACTCTTCGTTTGTGGAGGG
The DNA here is from genome assembly GCF_003480845.1 of Blautia sp. TM10-2. Classification (NCBI taxonomy): domain Bacteria; kingdom Bacillati; phylum Bacillota; class Clostridia; order Lachnospirales; family Lachnospiraceae; genus Blautia; species Blautia sp. TM10-2. The sequence continues at coordinate 28,261 of NZ_QUJZ01000018.1, forward strand.
AGACGAGCTCGATGTGGAAGAACTGGTTCGTAATGAGCTCATAGTCCAATGGCCGATTCGAGTGCTGTGTAAAGATGACTGTAAAGGAATCTGCAGCCGTTGTGGTGCGAATCTGAATATTCAGACCTGTGATTGTGATACCACAGGGCTAGACCCCCGAATGGCTGCAATCAAAGATATATTCAGCAAATTTAAGGAGGTGTAACTATGTCCATTTGTCCTAAGAATAAATCTTCCAAAGCAAGACGCGATAAGAGAAGAGCAAACTGGAAAATGTCTGCTCCGAACCTTGTAAAATGCAGCAAATGTGGTGCTCTTATGATGCCGCACAGAGTTTGCAAAGCTTGTGGTTCTTACAACAAAAAAGAAGTCGTTGCAATGGACTAATATTCATAAATCGGAATCAGTTCCGATGTGCAATGCAGCAAAAGGCTCCCGTCACCGGGGGCTTTTTTGTTGTCTCTGCGGGTTGTCTGGAAGCGTCATATAAAAGATTTGACGTGGTGTGTCGTGATGTGCTATAATGGTCTCGGTGAGAATTGAAACAATATTGCAACATTTTCGTAACAATTATAAAAAAGGAGTGCAAAGCATATGAAGAATAGACGAATCATATTTCTGGCAGCATGCATGTGCAGTGTAGTATTCCTCTCAGGATGTTCCACAGACAGTCTGATGGATAAAATGATGGGAACTGAGACGACGGTTTCGTCTTCGGCCAGTGTAGATATTTCAAAAGAGGACAGCGATGCTGTTCATGTAGATGCCAATCTGGAAAAGCCGGTTTTTTCGGTAAATCCGGTGGAGAGCCTGCAGATTCCCGTTGGAAATACATCTGGAAAGCTGACTTGTGAGGCAGGAATAACGGGAGAAGGCACAGTAACATATCAGTGGTATAAGAACAACGTAAATTCCAACGGCGGAGGAACGCCGATTGAAGGCGCAACAGAAGTGACATACCAGGTCGATACTTCGGCGGAGGGCAAAGATTACTATTACGTTGTGGCAACAAACACGGTTGGAAATACCGTTTCCATGGCGACGAGTACGGTAACAGAAGTTACGGTAATTCCGGCAGGGAAATGGGTTCAGAATGAAAACGGATGGCAGTATCAGAATAATGATGGAAGCTATGCAACCAATACCTGGCAGAATATCGACGGCTACTGGTACGTGTTTGATGAAAATTCATACATGGTGACAGGATGGTACTGGAGCGGAGAAGAATGGTATTATCTGGCGGACAACGGTCAGATGCAGACCGGCTGGTTCACGCAGGATGGTGAGGAATATTATCTGGATCCGGATACCGGTGTCATGGCACGGAATACAACCATAGACGGTCATGAGATGAATTCGAGCGGAGTCAAGGTTTCTTAAGAAAAATAAGACAAAACAGAGCGGGTGGATTTTGGAAAGATAAATCCACCCGCTTTTTTGGAATACAGGAGAAAGCGCGGATGGGCATTTGTGCTTGATTTTTGCAAAGGAGTTTAGTATAGTTAATACAGCACTTGCATGAGTGCTTTTAGAGCGTGGTTGAAAACGGTTTTTTGAAAGAAAAAGAGTTTTCAAACGCGCTTTAGAAAAGAGAAAAGAGGAAAAAACATGAGTGACTTAGTCAGAGTTGCAGTGGACGCGATGGGCGGCGATTATGCGCCTGCGGAGCCGGTAAAAGGCGCCGTTGAGGCCGTAAACGCAGATGAACGTGTCAAAGTCCAGCTGGTCGGCCAGGTGGATGTCATCGAAAAAGAACTGCAGAAATATACGTACCCGAAGGAGCGGGTTGAGATCGTTCCGGCAACCGAGATCATTGAGACGGGAGAGCCGCCGGTCAATGCGATCCGCCACAAAAAAGATTCTTCGATCGTTGTCGGCATGAAAAAAGTGCGCTACGGAGAGGCAGACGCGTTTGTCTCATCAGGAAGCACCGGAGCAGTCCTGGTCGGCGGACAGACGATCGTAGGACGCATCAAGGGCGTAGAGCGCCCGCCGCTGGCTCCGCTGATCCCGACGAAAGACGGTGTATCCCTTCTGATCGACTGCGGTGCGAATGTTGATGCAAGACCGTCCCATCTGGTGCAGTTTGCCATGATGGGTTCCATCTATATGGAACACGTTGTCGGCATTAAAAATCCGCGTGTGGGAATCGTGAATATCGGTGTGGAAGAAGAAAAAGGAAACGCGCTCGTCAAAGAGACGTATCCGCTTCTGAAAGAAACCCCGTATATCAACTTTGTCGGCAGTATCGAAGCAAGAGAAATTCCAAACGGAGCCGCAGACGTTGTTGTCTGTGAGGCGTTTGTCGGAAACGTTATCTTAAAGCTGTATGAGGGCGTCGGCGCGACCCTGATTTCCAAGGTAAAACAGGGCATGATGACATCTCTGCGCAGTAAAATCGGAGCCCTTCTTGTGAAACCGGCGCTGAAAGAGACACTGAAGTCTTTTGATGCCAGTGAGTACGGCGGAGCACCGCTGCTTGGCTTAAAAGGACTCGTTGTAAAAACGCACGGAAGCTCAAAAGCCAACGAATTTAAAAATTCCATTCTCCAGTGCATTTCATTTAGCGAGGAGAAGATTCCGCAGAAAGTGCAGGAGCATCTGGCAGACTATAAGAGCAGCAGGGAGGCAGCGAAAGATGGAATTTGAGAAATTACAGGAGATCATTGCGGATGTATTAAACGTAGATCCGAATGAAGTAACCATGGAGACAACCTTTACAGATGATCTGGGAGCGGATTCCCTGGATGTATTTCAGATTGTGATGGGAATTGAAGAAGAATTTGATATCCAGATCGAAGCAGAAGAAGCAGAGCACATCGTATCGGTTGAGGATGCGGTGGAAGCGATCAAAAAGAAACTGGCAGAATAATAGAAAATGGCGAAGGGGCTGTTTGCTACAGGACAGCCCCTTTGTTACCGTCCGCAGAACACCTGCAAACGGTAACTATGAGGAAGGACAGGCTTAAAACAGGTTATGAATAATATTGATAAACTCGTGGATTTGGAAAAGAAGATCCAGTATAAATTTCAGGATTTCGGACTGCTGGAGATGGCGATGCGCCATTCTTCCTACGCAAATGAGCACCATATGGAGCGCCTGGAGTGCAACGAGCGTCTGGAGTTCTTAGGAGATGCCGTGCTGGAAGTTGTATCCAGCGAATTTTTATACAAGACATTCCCGCGTCTCCCGGAGGGCGAGATGACGAAAAAACGCGCCAGCCTCGTCTGTGAACCGGCACTGGCATTCTGTGCCCGTGAGATTGACCTTGGAAGCTTTCTACTCCTTGGAAAGGGCGAGGAGGCAACCGGCGGCCGTCACCGCGATTCCATCGTTTCGGATGCTATGGAGGCAACGATCGGTGCGATTTTCCTGGACGGCGGCTTTGAACCGGCAAAAACGTTCGTTCTGAACTATATCTTAAACGATATCGAACACAAACAGCTTTTCTACGACAGCAAAACGATTCTGCAGGAGCTGATCCAGGGTGAGACGGATGAAGAGATTGTTTACACCATCTTAAAAGAAGAGGGACCGGATCACGACAAGAGCTTCTGGGCACAGGTCAGCGTCGGAAAGAAAGCGCTCGGTACCGGAAAGGGCAGAACGAAAAAAGCGGCAGAACAGGCAGCGGCATACGATGCAATTCTTGCCAGAAAAAAAGCGTAGGTGAATTATGTATCTCAAATCCATTGAAATGCAGGGATTTAAGTCGTTTGCCAACAAAACCATTCTGCAGTTCCACGACGGTATTACCGGCGTTGTAGGGCCGAACGGCAGTGGAAAGAGCAATGTTGGCGATGCGGTGCGCTGGGTGCTCGGCGAACAGAGCGCCAAGCAGCTCCGCGGCGGAAATATGCAGGATGTTATTTTCTCCGGAACCGAGACGAGAAAGCCGCTCGGCTACGCGTCGGTTGCAATTACACTCGACAATTCCGACCACAAGCTGAATGTCGATTTCGAGGAAGTCACGGTGACGAGACGGCTCTACCGCTCCGGTGAGAGCGAGTATCTGATGAACGGCGCATCGTGCCGGTTAAAGGACATCAACGAGCTGTTCTACGATACCGGTATCGGAAAAGAAGGCTATTCCATCATCGGACAGGGTCAGATTGATAAGATTTTAAGTGGTAAGCCGGAAGAGCGCCGGGAGCTGTTTGACGAGGCGGCAGGAATTGTCAAATTCAAGAGAAGGAAGGCCGTGACCGAAAAGAAGCTGGCGGAAGAGCAGCAGAATCTGGTGCGCGTCAACGACATTCTCTCGGAACTGACAAGGCAGTTAGAGCCGCTGGAACGCCAGTCTGAGACGGCAAAGATTTATTTAAAGAAGAAAGAGGAATTAAAGCTCCTCGATATCAATATGTTTCTGCTCGAGATGGAGCGCATCCGGAACGATCTCGCGAAAGTAGAAGACCGGTACCGGATTACAGAAGAGCAGTTAAAGAGCACGAAAGAGGCTTTTGAGCATACGAAGCAGGAGTATGAAAAGCTGGAACAGGAGCAGGAAAAACTGGACCAGACGATTCTTTCTGCGCGCGATCAGGCGGGGGAGAATGCACTGAAACGTCAGCAGCTCGAAAACCAGATCGAGGTGTTGAACGAGCAGATTCATGCATCAGAGAGGAACAGCGACACATTAAGAGAACGTCTGGAGGCGATCCGCGCGGAGAGCCGCACAAAGACGGCAGAAAAAAATACATATCAGGCAGAAAAGGACGGGCTTCATGAAGCACTTCTTGCGTCAGAGACGGAAAAGAGTGAGAAAGAGGCCGCTCTCTCGGAATGCCAGGAGCAGATCCAGGCAGTCGAGCTGCAGAGTGAACAGGATAAGAGCGAAGTCATCGGCCTTCTGAACCAGCGGGGTTCCACGAAGGGAAAAATGCAGCGCTACGATGCGATGCTCGAGCAGATCGGCATCCGAAAGGCAGAATTAAGCCAGAGGGTGCTGCATTTAAAGACGAGCGAGTCCGAACAGAACGGGCAGATGGAAGAACTGCAGAACGCGTTTGAAGCGCTCGAAGAGACGGTAAGCAGCCTGAAACAGCAGTACCAGGAGGCAGATCAGAAGATTACCGCGCTGACGGCGGATCTCTCGAACCAGACGAAAGAGATGGAAGCCGGCCAGACCAATTACCACAGAGAAGCGTCAAGGCTCGAATCCTTAAAGAACATCACCGAGCGGTACGACGGCTATGGAAACAGTATTCGGAAGGTCATGGAGCAGAAAGACCGGAATCCCGGCATCCACGGCGTTGTGGCGGATCTTCTGCAGGCGGAGAAAAAGTACGAGACGGCGATCGAGACCGCACTTGGCGGCAGCATTCAGAATATTGTCACCGACAATGAGGCGACGGCGAAATACCTGATTGAATACCTGAAACGGGGCCATTTCGGCCGTGCGACGTTCCTTCCGCTCACCAGTATGCGCGGGAAAAAAACGCAGGTGAATGAGGATGCGGCAAGAGAAACTGGTGTGCTCGGTGTGGCAAATGCACTTGTTTCGTACGACCCGGTGTATGAGGGCCTTGTGGCACAGCTGCTTGGAAGAACGCTGGTGGTCGACACGATCGACCATGCCATTGTGATCCAGCGGAAATACCGTCAGACGCTCCGCATGGTAACCCTCGAGGGCGAGCTCTTGAGCCCGGGCGGTTCCATGACAGGAGGTTCGTTCCGGAACAACAGCAACCTGCTCGGAAGACGGCGTGAGATTGAGGAACTCGAAAAGAGCGTACAGGGTCTTGCGAAGGAACTGCGGGAAATCCAGCAGGAACTTGAAGAGAAGAAAAATAAGCGGAATGAAATCCGCGATCTCCGCACCGAGCTGAATGAAAAACTGCAGCGGCAGTACATCGAGCAGAATACGGTGCGCCTGAATCTGGAAAAAGCGCGCGAGAAAAAGACGGAAATCCGTCTGGATTTTGAAGCGCTTCAGAAGGAGAGTCTCGAGATTGAAAATCAGATCGCCGAGATTGAGCGGAACCGGAAAGTCATCGGTCAGGAAATGCAGGAATCGGTGGAGCGGGAAAGCACGCTACAGGAGAATATCCAGAAGGCACAGGAGGCGCTTACAGGGCTTCGCCGCCGGGAAGCAGAATATACGAAGGATCTTGAAGAAATCCGGTTAAATTACGCAAATCTGTCCCAGAAGGATGGATTCCTTGCCCAGAACATCCGCCGTCTTGAGGAAGAGACGGGAAAACTGGAAGCGGAAAGCCGCACCATGCTGGAAAAAGCGGCGGAGGAAAAAGACGATGTCAAAAGGAAACAGCAGGACATCGTGGAGATCCAGAAGACGATTGCAGCAGCAGTGCAGGCAAAAGAAGAGGAAGACCGCCGGATTGTGGAACTGCAGGAGAAAAAAGAAGCATTAAGCGCAGATCACAAAGAATTTTTCGAGAAGCGGGATCAGCTCTCCGACCAGATTTCCCTGATGGACAAAGAGTGCTTCCGTCTGAACAGCCAGAAAGAAAAGCTGGAGGAGACAAAAGAGGCACAGACCTCGTATCTCTGGGAAGAGTACGAAGTGACACCGGGCCACGCAAGAGAGTTCCAGATGGAGGAGATTCCGGAGCGCAGTGAATTAAAGCGGCGTGTGCTGGAAGTAAAAGATGCGATCCGGAAGCTTGGCTCTGTCAATGTGAATGCGATTGAGGAGTACAAAGAGATTTCGGAGCGCCACGCCTTTCTCGATGCACAGCACACCGATCTTGTCAAGGCGGCAGAGACACTGCAGGGCATCATCGATGAGCTGGATGCCGGTATGCGCAAGCAGTTCACGGAAAAATTCGAGGAGATCCGGAAAGAGTTTGACCGCGTGTTCCGCCAGCTGTTCGGCGGCGGAAAGGGAACGCTGGAACTCGAGGAGGACACGGATGTACTCGAGGCAGGTATCCGCATCATTTCCCAGCCGCCGGGAAAGAAACTGCAGAATATGATGCAGCTCTCCGGAGGCGAGAAGGCACTGACCGCGATTGCGCTGCTTTTTGCAATCCAGAACTTAAAGCCGTCCCCGTTCTGTTTACTTGACGAGATCGAGGCGGCGCTCGACGATTCCAACGTAACGCGTTTTGCACAGTATCTGCATAAGCTGACAAAAAATACCCAGTTCATCGTCATCACCCACAGGCGCGGTACGATGACGGCGGCAGACCGTCTGTACGGCATCACGATGCAGGAGAAGGGTGTTTCTACCCTTGTTTCTGTCGATTTGATCGAGGGAGAACTGGACAAATAGAAACGAATAAGATACAATACGAAAGAAGTAAGATAGAAAAGATAAAGGGAGGCGAACGGTATGGCGGAGGAGAAAGTAGGCTTTTTCAAACGTCTTGTCAACGGTCTGACGAAGACCCGAGACAGCATTGTAGCTGGAATTGATTCTATTTTCAGCGGCTATTCCAATATTGATGACGATTTTTATGAGGAGATCGAGGAGATTCTCGTCATGGGAGATATCGGCATCAATACAACGACCAAAATTATTGACCACTTAAAAGAGCGGGTGGCAGAAGAGCACATTACCGATCCGGCAGAGTGCAAACAGCTTCTGATCGAGAGCATCAAAAAACAGATGGATGTAGGCGATACAGCCTATGAATTTGAAAACCGGAAATCGGTAGTGCTGGTGATCGGTGTCAATGGAGTCGGAAAAACGACCTCCGTCGGAAAGCTGGCCGGCCTTCTGAAGGATCAGGGCAAAAAGGTTGTTCTTGCGGCAGCAGATACGTTCCGTGCAGCGGCAGGCGAGCAGCTCACGGAGTGGGCGCACCGCGCCGGCGTGGATATCATCGGCGGACAGAACGGAGCAGATCCGGCGTCCATCGTGTACGATGCAGTCGCAGCGGCAAAAGCCAGAAATGCGGATGTGCTGATCTGTGATACGGCAGGAAGACTTCACAACAAGAAGAACCTGATGGAAGAGCTCCACAAGATTTACCGGATTCTGGAAAAAGAGTACCCAGAGGCATACCTGGAAACGCTGGTGGTGCTGGATGGTACCACGGGCCAGAATGCGCTGCAGCAGGCAAGACAGTTTGCGGAAGTGGCAAATGTCACCGGTATCATTCTGACGAAGCTGGACGGAACTGCAAAGGGCGGTATCGCCGTTGCCATCCAGTCCGAGCTTGATATTCCGGTCAAATACATCGGCGTGGGCGAGAGCATCCACGATCTGCAGAAATTTGATGCAGACCAGTTTGTAAATGCACTGTTCCATACATCCGAAGAGAATGCTTAAAAAGACAACAAGGAGAAAAGACTATGGCAGAAGAAATGCTGACACTCCCGAAATTTGAGGAAGCGTCTGAAATTGTAAAAAAAGTAACACAGGAGACCAAACTGGTTTACAGCAAATATTTCAGCGAGCAGACGGGAAATAAAGTCTACTTAAAACCGGAAAATATGCAGCTGACCGGCGCCTATAAGCTGCGCGGTGCCTATTACAAAATCAGCACCTTAAGTGAAGAGGAGCGCGCAAAAGGACTGATCACCGCATCTGCAGGAAACCATGCACAGGGCGTTGCGTATGCGGCAAAATGCTACGGTGCAAAGGCTGTCATTGTGATGCCGACGACCACACCGCTCATCAAAGTAGAGCGTACCCAGAGCTACGGCGCTGAGGTTGTTCTGTACGGAGATGTGTACGATGAGGCATGTGCAAAAGCATACGAGCTTGCAGCAGAGCATGGCTATACCTTTATTCACCCGTTCGATGATCTGACCGTTGCAACCGGCCAGGGAACCATCGCTATGGAAGTGATTCAGGAGCTTCCGCTCGTAGATTATATCCTTGTTCCGATCGGAGGAGGCGGACTGGCTACCGGTGTTTCCACACTGGCAAAACTGCTGAAACCAAACATCAAAGTCATCGGTGTTGAGCCGTCCGGAGCAGCCTGTATGAAGGCTTCTTTTGAAAAAGGCGAGGTAACGACCGTATCTCCTGTCAGCACAATTGCAGACGGTACTGCAGTACAGACACCGGGATCCAAGATTTTCCCGTATGTAAGACAGAACCTGGACGAGATCATTACCGTGGATGATGATGAGCTGATCGTAGCATTTCTTGATATGGTAGAAAACCACAAGATGATCGTCGAGAACTCCGGTCTTCTGACTGTGGCTGCATTAAAGCATCTGGATGTCAAAGGCAAAAAGATTGTTTCGATCTTAAGCGGCGGAAATATGGACGTCATCACCATGTCTTCCGTGATCCAGAACGGACTGATCCAGAGAGACCGTATCTTTACTGTATCCGTTCTTCTGCCGGATAAACCAGGCGAGCTGGTACGCGTTTCCCAGGTGATTGCAAACGAGAACGGAAACGTCATCAAACTGGACCACAACCAGTTCTTCACAACGAACAGAAGTGCTGCAGTAGAGCTCCGCATCACAATGGAGGCATTCGGCACCGATCACAAGAATCGTATCGTCAAAGCACTGGAAGAGGCAGGCTATACACCGAAGATTGTAAGACCGAATCTGTAAGAATAAAAATTGCAGAGAAAATTCTGAAAAAAGGAAAAATAAAAATCAGAGGAGATCCGAAAAAGAATTTCCTCTGATTTTTTTGAGAAGGAAAAAACCCTTGCATGCACAAGGGTTCTCATTCTGCGGAAGATGGGACTTGAACCCACACGATCGCAATGACCACCAGATCCTTAGTCTGGCCTGTCTGCCAATTCCAGCACTTCCGCATGTTATGTAGTTTTTTAAATTTCATGCGGAAGATGGGACTTGAACCCACACGATCGCAATGACCACCAGATCCTTAGTCTGGCCTGTCTGCCAATTCCAGCACTTCCGCATGTTCTTTAAGTTTTTGTCATCTCGCTGACGACAAGATGTATTATAGCACCAGAGTTGTAAGCCGTCAACACTTTTTTTGAAAAAATTTGAAAAATTTGAAAAATAAAAAAGGAAATCGGAATCGGGCACCGAATATAGGAAATAGGAGGACAATGAAAAGAACTGTTACAGGCATATTACCGGGAAAGAGGTGGTCTTCGTTTGAACTTGAGAGAATCGTTTGAAGAACGGGAATTTCAGGAGCTGAGTCCTTATGCGGCGCACAGCCGGAATTCCAGAGGAAGGGACCGATATGAACCGGAGTGTGACATCCGCACCGTCTACCAGAGAGACCGGGACCGGATTCTCCACTCCAAAGCCTTTCGCAGGATGAAAGACAAAACACAGGTGTTTCTCGCTGCGCAGGGCGATCATTACCGGACCCGCCTGACGCACACACTCGAGGTGTCCCAGATTGCCCGCACGATTGCGCGGGCGCTGAATCTGAATGAGGATCTGACCGAAGCCATTGCGCTTGGCCACGATCTCGGACACACGCCGTTTGGCCATTCCGGGGAAGCGGCGCTCAATGCGGTGCATCCCGGGGGCTTCCGCCACGCGGAACAGAGCGTCCGTGTCGTGGAGGTTCTAGAAAAGGAAGGACAGGGCCTGAACCTGACCTGGGAAGTGCGGGATGGAATTCTGAACCACCGCACGGCGGGAAAGCCGTCGACCCTGGAGGGACAGGTTGTGCGTCTCTGCGACAAGATCGCCTACATCCACCACGATATGGACGATGCCATCCGTGCCGGCATTTTAAGCGAGGATGACATCCCGATTACGATCCGCGTCGTCCTTGGCGATACATGCCGCGAGCGGCTCAATACGCTGATCCACGACATTGTGGAGCAGAGCCGCGGAACGGAGTATGTGCGCCAGTCGGCGGAGATTGCCGAGGGCATGCGCATGCTGCGGGAGTTGATGTTCGCGAACGTCTACCGCAACCCGGAGGCGAAAAAAGAGGAGGAGAAGGCAAAAAAGATGCTGATTTCCCTCTACACCTACTACCAGGAGCACCCGGAACAGATGTCCCGCGAGTACCGGAATCTGATCGGGTGCGGCGAGGACAAGACACAGGTAGTATGCGATTACATTGCCGGTATGACCGATCAGTATTCCATGCACAAATACGAGGAGCTGTTCGTGCCGAAAGCCTGGGCGGTTTATTAGATACAGGGAGGAAAAAATGCGATATTCCGATGATTTAGTGGAAGAGATTCGTATGAAAAATGACATCGTAGATGTGATATCCGGCTACGTAAAGCTGACAAGAAGAGGAAGCTCTTACTTCGGGCTCTGCCCTTTCCACAATGAGAAGTCCCCTTCCTTTTCCGTCAGCCCAGGAAAGCAGATGTATTACTGCTTCGGATGCGGAGCCGGAGGAAATGTTTTCACATTTTTGATGGAATACGAAAACTTCACGTTTGTGGAAGCCTTGAAATTTCTGGCCGACCGGGCCGGGGTGGAGCTTCCGCAGATGGAGTATTCGAAAGAAGCAAAGGAGCAGGCGGATTTAAAGAACACGCTGCTGGAAATCAACAAACAGGCGGCGAAATTCTATTATTACCAGCTCCACACCGAACGCGGAAAACAGGGCTACGATTACCTGAAGGGGCGCGGCCTTTCGGATGATACGATTCGAAAATTCGGCCTTGGCTATTCAGATAAGTATGGAAGCCTGCTGTACCGTTTCTTAAAAGAAAAAGGGTATGACGATGAAATCCTGCGTCAGTCGGGCCTTTTTCTGGCGGACGAGGTGCATGGCATGCAGGACAAGTTCTGGAACCGTGTCATTTACCCGATCATGGATGCCAACAGCCGTGTCATCGGCTTCGGAGGCCGTGTGATGGGGGATGGAAAGCCGAAATACCTGAATTCGCCGGAGACAAAGATTTTCGATAAGAGCCGCAATCTCTACGGGCTGCATCTGGCGCGCTCTTCACGGAGAAAAAATCTGATTATCTGCGAGGGCTATATGGACGTCATCTCCATGCACCAGGCAGGATTCAATAACGCGGTAGCTTCTCTTGGAACAGCACTCACATCGCTGCAGGCGGGGCTGATGAAACGGTATACCGACGAGGTTCTTGTGATCTATGACAGCGATGAGGCAGGCGTCAAAGCGGCGCTTCGTGCGATTCCGATGCTCAAAGGGGTTGGTCTTACAACGCGTGTCGTCAATTTGAGACCGTATAAGGACCCGGATGAGTTTATCCAGCACGAGGGCTGCGAAGCGTTCGAAAAACGTCTGGAAGAGGCGGAGAACAGCGTTTTGTATGAGATCCGCATGAAGGAACGCGATTTCGACCTTGCCGACCCGCAGGGCAAATCCGATTTCCTGCATGAGGCGGTGCGTCGTCTCGTTGCAATCGAGGATGAGATCGAGCGGAACAGTTATCTTGAGGCAGTGGCAGGAAAATACGGGATTGCCGTCGAAGTACTGCGAAAGCAGGTCGGTCAGATGGCACTATCAGGAGCCGGAAGGACGGAGCGTGTCAAGCCGCGGAATACAGCCGCAAACAAAAAAGAGAAAGAGGGCGGTGTCGAAAAAGCACAGAAGCTGATGCTGACATGGATGACCTCTTATCCGGCGCTCATTGGAAAACTGGAAAAATATATTACGCCGGAGGATTTTACCACACCTCTTTACCGCCAGATTGCAGAGATGATTGTGCTGCAGTATCACGAGGGCGGGGTGAATCCGGCAAAGCTTTTGAATCAGTTTGTTGATTCCGAGGAGCAGAAAGAAGTTGCAGGCCTTTTTAATGCCAGAATCCCGCTGGAGACAGAGGAGGAAAAACGGCGCGCGCTGCATGATGTGATCTGCAATATGAAAGAAAACAGCATTGCGTATCAGTCGGCACATATGAATGTGACCGATATGGCGGCGCTGCAGAAGCTGATGGCGGACAAAAAGAGCCTGGAGCGGTGGAAAGCAGGGGAACTTCCGGATTTCGCTTTTTAAGGAGGCCTGGATACCAAAGAAAAACCCTGGAATCTTCTGTTCTGCGTGTTTAATTTCGCAGGGCAGGGACAGAATATATACAAGCTATGGAAGGATGGACAGTCAATGGAGTTCGATAAAGCAAAATTTATGGAAAAATTAAAAGAGCTGGTAGCATACGGCAAAAAGAAAAAGAGCGTCCTGGAATATCAGGAAATCAACGACTTTTTCCGCGATATGCCGCTGGATGCGGAGCAGATGGAGAAGGTATTTGAATACCTGGAGGCAAGCGGTATCGACGTACTGCGCCTCTCCGATATGACCGAGGATCCAAATGCGGCAGACCGCGATCTTCTCCTTCTGGACGACGATGACATCGACCTTTCCGAGGAAGAAGAGATCGATATGGAAAACATCGACCTTTCCGTTCCGGAAGGCATCAGCATTGAGGACCCGGTCCGCATGTACTTAAAAGAGATCGGTAAAGTGCCGCTTCTTTCCGCAGAGGAAGAGATCAAGCTGGCACAGAGAATGGAAGAGGGCGATGAGGATGCGAAAAAACGTCTGGCAGAGGCCAACCTTCGTCTCGTTGTTTCCATTGCAAAACGTTATGTCGGCCGCGGCATGCTGTTCCTGGATCTGATTCAGGAAGGTAACTTAGGCCTCATCAAAGCGGTTGAAAAATTCGATTACCGCAAGGGATACAAATTCTCCACCTATGCAACATGGTGGATCCGCCAGGCAATCACAAGAGCGATTGCAGACCAGGCGAGAACGATCCGTATTCCGGTTCATATGGTAGAGACCATCAACAAGCTGATCCGCGTTTCCCGTCAGTTACTGCAGGAGTTAGGCCGCGAACCTACTCCGGAAGAGATCGCAGAGGAGATGCACATGTCTGTAGAGCGTGTGCGTGAGATCCTGAAAATCTCCCAGGAACCGGTTTCACTCGAGACACCAATCGGTGAGGAAGAGGACAGCCACCTCGGTGACTTCATCCAGGACGACAATGTGCCGGTACCGGCAGACGCGGCAGCATTCACCATGCTGAAAGAGCAGCTGGAGGATGTCTTAAGCACACTGACCGACCGTGAGCAGAAGGTTCTGCGTCTCCGTTTCGGACTTGACGATGGCCGTGCGAGAACCCTCGAAGAGGTTGGTAAAGAGTTCAACGTTACAAGAGAGCGTATCCGTCAGATTGAGGCGAAAGCGCTTCGAAAGCTCCGCCATCCGAGTCGTTCCAGAAAACTCAAAGATTATCTGGACTAAGTTTTCAGTCAGGAGAAAAGACATGCAGTTATCAAAAAGACTTTCCGCGGTAGCGGAGTTTGTCACCCCGGGCGGCTGCCTGGTCGATGTGGGAACAGATCACGGCTATGTGCCGATTGCGCTGCTGGAACAGAAGAAGATTTCCTCCGCAATCGCCATGGATGTGAACCGCGGACCGTTAGAACGGGCCAGGGAGCATATCACGCAGTATAACATGGGGGACTACATAGAAACACGGCTTTCCGATGGCCTTCATGCCCTGCAGGCGGGGGAGGGGGATTCTCTCCTCATCGCGGGCATGGGCGGCGGGCTCACCGTAAGGATTTTAAGTGAGGGTGAGCCGCTGCTGTCCGGCTTTGGTGAGCTGATTCTGGAGCCGCAGTCAGATATCGACCGCGTGCGCGCATGGCTGCTGGAGCACGGATTTTACCTTGCACAGGAGAATTTCGTGGAGGAGGATGGAAAATACTATCCGATTCTGCGGGCAGTGCATGGGGAAAAGGAAGATCTGAAGGCGGAGGAGCTTTTCTATGGACCACGTCTTCTGGAAAACCAGAATCCGGTGCTGTTGGAATATCTGCAGAAGCAGCAGAACCAGAACAGAATGCTGATCGGCCAGCTCTCTGGCAATCCGGGGGAGAAGGCGACACAGAGGCTTTGTGAATTAAAAGAAAAAGAGGCAATACTGGAATCTGCGCTTGCGCGGTTCCATACGATGTAACGACAGCGTTTTATCATGAGGAGGCGTGTCTGAAAATTTCAGGTTTTATAATTTTCGGGCGCGCCTTCGTTTTTACTTCTGAATTTTCAGAAAGTTTTGCAAAAAGGAGGAATTACAAGTGATTCAGGTAACAATTGATGGAAAGAAATATGAATATCCGGAAAATTGCTCTTATTATGAGATTGCAAAAGATTTTGAGAAAACGATGGATGCTCCGATTGTCCTGGTGAAGGTGGACGGACGGCTGAGGGAGCTGCACAAGCAGCTGAAAAAAGACTGTGAACTGGAATTTGTGACGACGAAGGATGAGATCGGACATAAAACGTATCAGAGGAGTCTTTCTCTTCTGCTGGTAAAAGCGGTGTATCATGTGGGAGGCTACGATAAGATCCGCCATGTGATGCTGCATTTTTCGGCGGGTTCGGGCTTTTTCTACACGGTGGACGGCGATATCACGCTGAATCAGGAGTTTTTGGACGAAGTAAAAGCGTATATGCATGAACAGGTGGAAAAGGCGGTGCCGATTTATAAGCGGAGTGTCGATACGCACGAGGCGAGAGAACGGTTCCGGCTGCATGGCATGACGGATAAAGACCGCTTGTTCCGTTACCGCCGTGTCTCCCGTGTGAATCTGTACAGTCTCGGGGATTTTGAAGACTATTATTATGGATTTATGACGTATGATACGAGTTATCTGAAGTATTTTGATCTCTATTTATACGATGACGGCTTTGTGCTGCAGATGCCGGAGAAAAAGGCGCCGGAGACGGTGCCGGCGGCGAATCTCTCCCCGAAGGTGTTCCAGGTGCAGCGGGAATCGGAGCGCTGGGGTGAGCAGATGGGAATTTCCACGGTTGCCGACTTAAATGAACGCATCACGAAGGGCAATATTCAGCAGATGATGCTGATTGCGGAGGCGCTGCAGGAGCAGAAGATTGCGAAGATTGCGGAGCAGATTGCGGAAAGAAAGCAGGTTAAATTTGTGCTGATTGCGGGGCCGTCTTCCTCCGGAAAGACAACGTTCTGCAACCGGCTTTCCATCCAGCTTTCAGCGCATGGTCTGACGCCGCATCCGATCAGCCTTGATAATTACTATGTGAACCGGGTAGATACGCCGCGGGATGAAAACGGCGATTATGATTTTGAATGCCTGGAAGCACTGGATATCGAGCTTTTGAATCGGGATATGACAGCACTTTTGAACGGAGAGCGTGTGGAACTGCCGTATTTTAATTTTAAGACGGGCAAGCGCGAGTACAAGGGGAATTTTATTCAGATGAAGGAGACCGATGTGCTGGTGCTGGAGGGGATTCACGGGCTGAATGAAAAACTGACGTGGTCGCTTCCTTCGGAAAGTAAATTCCGGATTTATATCAGTGCGCTGACGCAGATTAATGTGGATGAGCACAACCGGATTCCGACGACGGATGGCCGGCTGATCCGGCGTATGGTGCGTGACAGCCGGACACGGGCGACGTCGGCGAAGGAGACGATTGCGATGTGGCCGTCGGTGCGCCGCGGGGAAGATCGTAATATTTTCCCGAATCAGGAGAAGGCGGATGTGATGTTCAATTCAGCGCTGGTGTATGAGCTTTCGGTGCTGAAGCTGTATGCGGAGCCGCTTTTGTTCCAGATTGAGGAGGGAGAGCCGGAATACCAGGAGGCAAAGCGGCTGCTGAAGTTTTTGGATTATTTTGTCGGAGTGCCGATTGAGGATATTCCCAAGAATTCGATTCTGCGGGAGTTTGTGGGGGGAAGCTGCTTTGATGTATGAGAGGCTGCTTTGCGGGATCTGTGATTTGGGGGATGGACAACAGAGAAAGTTTGTGATATGATTATTAACTGTCTGATGTTCCGTTTTTGACAAAGTAAGATATGTAATCGCGGCTGGCAGGACCGAAAGGGGCCAGGTGAGGAAAGTCCGGGCTTCGCAGGGCAGGATGCCGGATAACGTCCGGCGGAGGCGACTCCAGGGATAGTGCAACAGAGAGATACCGCCAGGTTTTTTCTGGTAAGGGTGGAAAGGCAGTGTAAGAGACTACCGTTTCTCTGGTAACAGAGAAAGCCATGTAAACCCCATCCGAAGCAAGACCGAATAGAAAACGTATATGGCTGCCCGTCATGTTTTCAGGTGGGTCGCTTAAGGGGACTGGCGACAGTTCCATTGGATAGATGATTACACACGACATAACCCGGCTTATCGTTTTGCTTTGCATAAGACGGAAATTCAGGCATCTGGATAAAATAAGTACGCCGGGAACGGACACGAGTGGATTGTGTTTGTTCCCGGCGTACTTATTTTATCCGGCCATCTGGCGCAAGCCGCACATTCCCGCGGACCGCTGCATGGTGTGAAAAAAATGCATGTCATGAAAGAAAAAATAAAGGAGACAGCAGGATGAAAGTGATATTGGCTTCGGGGTCACCCAGAAGAAGAGAGTTGATGGAGATGTTGGGAATACGGTGTAAGGTTCAGGCTTCAGGGGCGGAAGAAGTTGTGACGTCTGCGGAACCGGAGAAGGTTGTGGAGGAGCTTTCACGGCTGAAATGTCTGGATGTTGCGGAGATTACCGAAGGGGATGCCGTTGTGATCGGGGCGGATACGGTTGTGGCTTTTGAAGGGGAGATCCTTGGCAAGCCGAAAGGGATAGAACATGCCAGAAGCATGATGCAGCAGTTGCAGGGAAGGGTGCATCAGGTGTATACTGGAGTTACGATTGCGGTAACAGAGGGGGACGCAAAGCGTGTGGTATCGTTCTGTGACCGTACAGATGTAGAGTTTTATGCGATGACAGAGGAGGAGATAAACGGGTATCTTGCTCTTGAGAAAGAGGGGGAGGCTCCTGTGTGGTCGGATAAGGCTGGAGGATACGGAATTCAGACGGTGTTTGGGACAAAGTTTGTGAAAGGAATCCAGGGAGACTATTATAATGTGATGGGACTGCCGGCGTCCCGGGTTTATCATGAGTTGAAAAATCTGGGCGTTC
The DNA here is from genome assembly GCF_003480845.1 of Blautia sp. TM10-2. Classification (NCBI taxonomy): domain Bacteria; kingdom Bacillati; phylum Bacillota; class Clostridia; order Lachnospirales; family Lachnospiraceae; genus Blautia; species Blautia sp. TM10-2. Next base: position 46,029 of record NZ_QUJZ01000018.1, read on the forward strand.
TGGAATAGAAGGAGGTAAGAGAAGATGAAAAAGTTTTCGGAAATTGAATACGTAAGGCCGGACATGGAGGCAGAGCAGGAAAAAGTAAGAGCGTATACGAAGGCGCTCAAAGAGGCAAAATCATATGAGGAGCTGCGCGGACTTTTTATGGAAGAAAAAACGCGCGAGGATGCCTGGGCGACAATGGCGGAAGTGGCGCAGGTAAGATATACGGTGGACACCAGAGATTCGTTTTATGAAGGAGAGGTTCAGTTCTGGAATGAGACGATTCCGGCGATCCATCTGCTGATACAAAAGGCAGAGAAGGTGATTCTGGAGTCTCCGTTTATCAAAGAGTTTGCAGAGGAGTTTGGGGAATTCTTTGTGAAGAATATGGAGGTTGGCCAAAAATTAGCGGACGACTGTATCGTGGAGGATCTGATCGAAGAGGCGAATCTGACGCAGCAGTACAGTAAAATTACGGCGAATGCTTCGACGAAATTTAAGGGCGAAACGTGTAATTTTTATGGACTTCTGAAGGCGATGCAGAGTACGGACCGCCAGATGCGGAAAGAGGCGATGACGGCATGGGGAGATTTGTATGAAGAGATTTCCGGGGAGCTGGATGCGCTGTATGACAAGCTGGTTCCGCTGCGCGATAAAATTGCGAAGAAGCTGGGATTTTCTTCTTACATTGAATTTATTTACCTGAGCTATGGAAGATACGATTATACGGCGGAGGATGTTGCAAGGTTCCGTGCGCAGGTGAAGGAGAAGATTGTACCGCTCTGCCTGGAGCTTCGGAAGGAGCAGGAGAAACGGCTTGGAGTGGACAGGCTGCATTATTACGATGAGGAGCTGATTTTCCCGGAAGGAAACGCGGTTCCGGAAGGAACGACGGAGGAACTGGTTGCGAAGGCGCAGAAGATGTACCATGAGCTGTCGAAAGAGACGGGTGAGTTCTTTGACTTTATGGTGGAGCATGAGCTGTTTGACCTGGAGACGAAGCCGGGAAAACAGACAGGCGGTTACTGCACATTTCTGAATACGTTCAAGGCGCCGTTCATCTTCTCCAACTTTAATGGTACGAGCGCGGACGTTGATGTTCTGACTCATGAGGCGGGCCATGCATTCGAGGCGTATACGGCGGCAAAACAGATTCCGTTTATGGATATGGTATTCCCGACAAGCGAGGTGGCGGAGATTCACTCGATGACAATGGAGCATTTCGCATACCCCTGGATGAATGCATTCTTTGGAGAGAAAGCAGATGATTACCGTTATGCGCACCTGATGAGCGCGCTGGAAGTGATTCCGTACATGGTATGTGTGGATGAGTTCCAGCATAAGGTATTTGAAAATATCGGCATGACGGCCAAGGAGCGCCGTGCGATCTGGCATCAGTTAGAGCTGACCTATATGCCATGGAGAAATTATGACGGCCACAAGTTCCTCGAGGAGGGCGGTTTCTGGATGCAGAAGCAGCATATCTTTGTGAACCCGTTCTATTATATTGATTATGCGCTGGCACAGATCTGTGCTTTCCAGTTCTTTGAGCGTTTCAAAAAAGAGCCGGAAAAGGCGTGGGGCGATTATTACCGTCTCTGCCAGGCAGGCGGAAGCAAAGGATATTTTGCACTGCTGGAGCTGGCCGGACTGAAGAATCCGTTCGTGGATGGAACGGTGGAAGAAGTCGTTGCGGGACTGAAGCCCTATTTAAAACAAAAAGTAAAGTATACGATCCGTCCGGTAAAAGAGGAAGATCTGAAAAAGGTAGCCGAGGTGGAGGCGCTATGTTTCCCGGCTGCCGAGGCGGCAGGTTATGAAGACTTCATGGAGCGGTACAAAACCTGCAAAAACAGCTTTTTTGTAGCGGAAACTGAAGATGGCGAAATCGCAGGCTTCTGCAATGGCTGCTGTGCGGATACCGATTATCTGGCGGATGCACTCTACCATGACGCCACGCTGCACAACCCGGACGGCGATTATCAGATGATTTTCGGACTGGACGTCAATCCGAAGTTCCAGAAACAGGGCATTGGAGAAGCACTGATGCGTCATATGGTAAAAAGCGCAGGAGAGCGTGACAAAAAAGCCGTTGTTCTTACATGCAAGGATCATATGATTCCATTCTACAAAAGGATCGGATACGAATATATCGAACTTTCCGACTCGACGCATGGCGGTGCAAAATGGCATAAGATGATGTACCGTTTCTAAAAAGAAATGGAAAGCAAAAAGGGCAGAACAGGGAGATACGAAATTTCTCTGTTCTGCCTTATTTTTCAAAAAAACAGGGCTCTTAACGAAGGCTTTTTCTCAGTAACGGAGTAAATTTCAGAAAAAAATACAAAAAAATAGTAAAAAAGCAGTTGACATCTAACGTACGTTAGCATATACTAACAACTGAAATAGAGATGAAACTCATTATCATACACAGGAGGTAATTGACTATGCCTTTAACGATGGCAAATCCAGGCGAATGTTACACAATCAGAAAAGTTGGCGGAAAAGAAGAGACCAGAAGATTTCTTGAAAATCTTGGCTTCGTCGTTGGCGGAAACGTGACAGTCGTATCGGAAATCGACGGCAATCTCATCGTGAATGTGAAAGATTCCAGGGTAGCCGTTGGAAAAGATATGGCAGCCAAAATCCTGATTTGATAGGAAAGAAGGAGAGAAGATGAAGACTTTAAAAGAGACTTCCGTAGGAGAAACCGTTAAAGTTGTAAAACTCAACGGCTCCGGTCCGGTCAAAAGAAGAATCATGGATATGGGAATCACCAAGGGTGTTGACGTATTCGTGCGCAAAGTTGCTCCGCTCGGCGATCCGGTCGAAGTAACCGTCAGAGGATACGAATTATCCTTAAGAAAAGCAGATGCCGAAATGATTGAAGTAGAGTAAATTTTTTTTGCCTGCTTGTTAGCGAATGCTAACAAAAGCAAGCTGTGGCCAATATTGGTAAGGCTTGTGAAGTTATTAAAATCAGTAAAAATCAAAGAAAGAGGGGCATGGAAAAAATGGCAATTAAGATTGCACTCGCAGGAAACCCGAACTGCGGTAAGACAACATTGTTCAATGCACTGACAGGCTCCAACCAGTTCGTAGGAAACTGGCCAGGTGTAACCGTCGAGAAAAAAGAAGGAAAGCTCAAAGGCCACAAAGATGTCACCATCATGGACCTTCCGGGTATCTATTCTTTATCTCCGTATACACTGGAGGAAGTGGTAGCCAGAAATTACCTGATTAATGAAAGACCAGATGCGATCCTGAACATCGTAGATGGTACCAACATTGAGCGTAACCTGTATCTGTCCACACAGATCATGGAACTTGGTATTCCGGTGATCATGGCTGTCAACATGATGGATATTGTTGAGAAGAACGGAGACAAAATACATATCGACAAACTGGCGAAAAAGCTGGGCTGTGAAGTTGTAACCATCTCTGCTCTGAAAGGAACCGGAATCAAAGAAGCTGCTGATAAAGCAGTGCAGATTGCACAGAAAAAAGGTGCTGCTGTACCGGTTCATGAGTTTGACAAGGATGTGGAGGCAGTCATCCGCACCGTTGAGAGCAAACTCGGAAGTGATATTGTAAATGAGCAGAAACGCTTCTTTGCAATCAAACTTCTGGAGAAAGATGATAAGATCACAGAGCAGATGAAATCCGTTCCGGATGTATCTGCCGAGATCAAACAGCTGGAAGACAAATTTGATGACGATACCGAGAGTATTATTACAAACGAGCGTTACGTTTATATTTCCAGCATCATCGGTGACTGTGTCACAAAGAACAAGAAAAACGCCATGACAACATCGGATAAGATCGACCGGATCGTAACCAACCGCTGGCTGGCACTTCCGATCTTTGCAGTTGTTATGTGGGTTGTATATTATGTATCTGTCACAACAGTAGGTACTTTTGTAACGGACTGGACCAACGATGTACTCTTTGGAGAGATCATTCCGCCGGCCATTGAAAATCTGCTGAACGCGATCCACTGCGCTGACTGGCTGCAGGGTCTGATCCTGGATGGTATTGTTGCCGGTGTTGGTGCCGTACTTGGATTCGTACCGCAGATGCTGGTACTGTTCCTGTTCCTGGCATTTCTGGAGTCCTGCGGTTACATGGCGCGTGTTGCATTCATCATGGATCGTATCTTCCGTAAATTTGGACTTTCCGGAAAATCCTTCATTCCGATGCTGATCGGAAGTGGTTGTGGTGTTCCTGGTATCATGGCTTCCCGTACCATCGAGAATGACCGTGACCGTAAAATGACCATCATGACAACAACGTTTGTACCTTGTGGAGCAAAACTTCCAATCATCGCCCTGATCGCAGGCGCCCTGTTTAATGGAGCTTCCTGGGTTGCACCAAGTGCTTACTTCGTTGGTATCGCAGCAATCATCTGCTCCGGTATCATCCTGAAAAAAACAAAACTGTTCGCTGGCGATCCGGCTCCGTTTGTTATGGAGCTTCCGGCTTACCACTGGCCGACGGTAAGCAACGTTCTCCGCAGCATGTGGGAGCGTGGCTGGTCTTTCATCAAAAAAGCCGGTACGATCATCCTGATGTCTACCATCGTTCTGTGGTTCCTGATGAACTTCGGATGGGTTGACGGATCCTTCGGAATGCTGGAAGCTGAGCAGTTAAATGACAGTATCCTGGCTTCCATCGGAAGCGTGATCGCTCCTCTGTTTGCACCTCTTGGATGGGGCGACTGGAAGATGGCTGTTGCAGCTGTTTCCGGACTGATCGCAAAAGAGAACGTTGTTGGTACCTTTGGTATCCTGTTCGGCTTTGGTGAAGTTGCAGAAGACGGTGCCGAGATCTGGGGACAGCTCGCAGGAAGCTTATCTACGGTAGCAGCTTATTCCTTCCTGGTATTCAACCTTCTGTGCGCACCGTGCTTCGCAGCAATGGGTGCAATCAAACGTGAGATGAACAATACCAAATGGTTTTTTACTGCAATCGGATATCAGACACTGCTTGCCTATGTTGTATCCCTGTGCATCTATCAGATCGGTAACCTGTTCATCGGCGGCGGTTTTGGAATCGGAACGGTAGTTGCTGTTCTGCTCATCATCGGATTTGTATATCTGCTGGTAAGACCTTACAAAGAGAGCGCAACTCTGAGCGTTTCCACCAACAAAATGTTCAGCAAATAATTGCTGTGACAGATAGAGAACATGTATCTGATGAAGAGTCCGTATCCGGCATCCGCTGCAGGATGCGGACTCTTTTGAAAAGAAAGGAGTTGTTTCTATGGGAACTTTTATCACACTTGTAGTCGTTGTTGGTCTGGTAGGACTTGCAGTACGCAGTATGATTAAAGATAAAAAAAGCGGCAAGGGAAGCTGTGGTGGTAACTGCGGGCAGTGCAAGGGACATTGCGACTGACAGGACAGGAATCATCATCAGGAGGTAGAACGTATGCCGCAGGAACAGACAAAGCATGAAGCCAGAAATTATCACAGAACACAGATGAAGCGAGAACTGATTATTCAGAAGCTCCGGGAACAGGGATGCAGAATAACCAGACAGAGACGGATTCTGCTCGATATTATCCTGGAAGAGGAGTGCTCCTGCTGTAAAGAAATTTACTATAAAGCTCTGCAGAAAGACAGCAGCATCGGGCCTGCTACGGTGTATCGCATGGTGAATACACTGGAGAGCATCGGTGCAATCAGCCGCAAAAATTTTTACAAGATTGCCTGTGGAGAAGAATGCTTCAAAGATCAGGGCTGTACCGTAGAACTGAGCGATCATACCATCTGCCGCTTAAGCGGAGAGATGTGGATGGACGTGATGAAATCCGGACTGAAGGCAAAGGGCTATATTCAGAATCAGGATATTGAAAATGTGATTGTTTCAGCGGTGGAAGGCTGAAAAACGGGGAAAACGGGTGAAAATTCCTTCCGTTTTCCCTGTTTTAATGAAAATAATTATCAAAAAGAACTGTACGTATTGTCTAACCGAGCAGGTGAGTGCTATACTGTGAACCACAGCGGGGGAAAATGTAAAATTCAGAAAAAATTTATTTTAATAACAGGAGGAAATGTAATATGACAATCAAAGATTTAAAACATCCAGGACTTTTCGCAGCAGGAGTATTATTCGGAACAGCAGGTATCAAAGCACTGTCCAGCAAGGATGCGAAAAAACTTTACACCAACTGCACCGCAGCTGTTCTTCGTGCAAAGAAAGTTGTTATGGATACGGTAACGACCATCCAGGAGAATGCGGAGGACATCTATGCTGACGCAAAACAGATCAACGAAGAGCGTGAAGCAGCAGAAGAGGCAGTAGAGGATGTAGCTGAAGAGACAGCAGAGGAAGCTGTTGAAGCAGAAGCAGAGGATACGGTTGAGGCATAAGCTGTACACAGCAACATCTGATTTACGTCGTATTCATACGGAAAAAACAAAACGCCTGCAGAATTCTCTGCAGGTGTTTTTCTAGGAGGCATAAGATTTGAAATTTTATATTAAACACGAAAGCAGAGGCAGAATCCGAATCCATCTGGCACAGAAGCGCATGTCCTCCGTACAGGCAGAGACACTGCTGTACTATCTGCAGAATCAGAACCAGGTATCTTTCGCGAAGGTATATGACAGAACCGGCGATGCCGTGATCTGTTACGAGGGAGAACGAGCCGCTGTGATTCGGATGATACAGCTCTTCCACTACGAGGAAGTAGAGCTGCCGACCGGACTGCTTGAGAGCTCCGGCAGAGCGTTAAACAACGAATATCAGGAAAAGCTGATCAGCAAAGTGATTTACCACTTTGGAAGAAAATGGCTTCTTCCGGCACCGATCCGTGCCATCTATACTACGGTTGTTTCCGTAAAATATATCTGGAAAGGAATCCAGACACTGGCACAGGGAAAGATCGAAGTTCCGGTTCTTGATGCAACCGCAATCGGTGTTTCGATGCTCCGCGGCGACTATGGAACCGCAGGCTCTGTCATGTTCCTGCTCGGCGTAGGAGAGCTGCTTGAGGAATGGACGCATAAAAAATCCGTCGGAGATCTGGCACGCAGCATGTCGCTGAACGTCGGAAAGGTATGGCTGAAAAAAGACGGCCAGGAAATTCTCGTTCCGTCTGAAAAAATTGTTGCGGGCGACGAGATTGTCGTACATATGGGAAATCTGATTCCATTCGACGGCGAGGTATCCAACGGCGAGGGTATGGTAAACCAGGCTTCTCTGACCGGAGAATCTGTTCCGGTACGCCGTACCTTAGGTTCCGTTGTCTATGCGGGAACGGTTCTTGAGGAGGGCGAGCTTACCATTCTTGTGAAGCAGACCGGCGGATCCAGCCGTTACGAGAAGATTACCGCGATGATCGAAGAGTCCGAGAAACTGAAATCCGGACTGGAGAGCAAGGCAGAGCATCTGGCAGACCGTCTTGTACCGTATTCCCTTGGCGGAACGGCGTTGACGTATCTTCTGACCAGAAATGCAACGAAAGCACTCTCTATTCTGATGGTAGACTTCTCCTGTGCGTTAAAACTTGCCATGCCGATTTCCGTTCTCTCTGCAATCCGCGAGGCAAACCAGCACAAGATCACCGTAAAGGGCGGTAAATTCCTGGAGGCTGTGGCGGAAGCGGATACGATCGTTTTCGATAAGACCGGAACACTGACAAAAGCGCAGCCGACCGTAGCAGAGGTGGTATCCTTCAGCGAAACAAAGAGCCCGGATGAGCTTCTGCGCATCGCAGCCTGCCTGGAAGAGCATTTTCCGCATTCCATGGCAAAAGCCGTAGTAGACGCGGCAAAAGAGAAACATCTGGATCACGAGGAGATGCACTCCAAAGTAGAATATATCGTTGCACACGGTATTTCTACAACGATCAATGGCGAAAAAGCGATTATTGGAAGTTATCACTTCGTATTTGAGGATGAGAACAGTATCATTCTGGAAGGAATGGAAGAGAAGTTCCGTCATCTGCCGGAGGAGTATTCTCATCTCTATCTTGCCTTAGAAGGTGTACTTGCAGCAGTTATCTGCATTGAGGATCCGCTTCGTCCGGAGGCGGCCGAAATTATCCGTCAGCTGAAAAAAGCAGGTCTGAAAAAGATCGTCATGATGACCGGAGACAGCGAGCGCACGGCAAAAGCGATCGCGAAGAAGGTCGGCGTGGACGAGTACTATGCTGAGGTACTGCCGGAGGATAAGGCAAACTTTGTGGAGAAAGAAAAAGCAGAGGGACGTAAAGTCATTATGATCGGTGACGGTATTAACGATTCACCGGCACTTTCTGCCGCAGACGTTGGAATCGCCATCAGCGAGGGCGCAGAGATTGCGCGTGAGATCGCGGATATCACCGTTGCCGCAGACGATCTGGCAGAAATTCTGGTGCTTCGTATGCTGAGCAACCGTCTGATGAAACGGATTCATAAGAATTACCGCTTTATCGTTACGTTCAATGCCGGACTGATTCTGCTCGGCGTGGGCGGTATTTTACAGCCAACCACTTCCGCACTGCTTCACAATACATCTACTCTTTACATTGGCTTAAAGAGTATGGGTAACCTGCTGGACGAGCCGGTATAAAAAACAGAACAGAATAGCAACGGGAAAGCCGCCGGAGTCTTCTTCTTAAGATTCCAGCGGCTTTTTAACAAAAGCAGGGAAAGTCTCTGCTTCCATTGCGAATATTCTTTCACCAGCGTGATGTGAAAAAGAAAATGATACAATTTTCTCAAGAAAAGCCGGAAAAATTTGCAGGATATCCTTGACAAAATCCGACAAAAACGGTATGATATACCCAACAGTTAGATGTAGCTAACTAAAGTACAACGGATAAAACCAAAAATCATACGGGATCCCGGTAGAGGGATTCTTTCTTAAAACACAGGAGTTAGAATAAACTAATTTCAAGTAGCATAAGATAACAACAGAAAGGCAGGTAGAGAAGATGAGTGTCGTAATTATCGGTGGAAATGAAAGAATGGTGTGTCAATATACAGATATCTGTAAAGACTATGGATGTAAAGCAAAGGTGTTCCCGAAAGAGCATGGCTCCGTTAAGAAAAAAATTGGGAATCCGGATCTGATGATTCTCTTTACCAACACCGTATCCCACAAAATGGTCATCACTGCTTCCCAGGAAGCAAAGAAAAACAATATTCCGATCGCAAGAATCCATACCAGCAGTGCCACCGCACTTCGCTCGGTATTAGATGAGCACTGCGCAGCAGCAATGTAAGAAGGAGACGTAAAAGGCATGATTGAGAGATTTCTGATCGAACACTGTTCGGCAACGCTGGCTTCCATCAAAGCCGCAAATTTATGTAATATGACATTTTCATCCAAAGAAGAACTGGAAGATCAGATTTCATACTGGAGTGCCTGTCTGGAACCAAAAGGAATTCACATCTTTGTATTGCGGGAGCATGAGACGAGAGCACTGGTCTATGTGTACCGTGAAGGGCTTCTCCAGAAGGAGCTGGAAAATCCGGAGAATGCAGCGTTTTTAAAATCCTATGGATATGAAAATACAGACATTGCCTATGCACTGAATCGCCTGAAAACCCGGGTAGCAGAGTGTAAAGAAGGATTTCCGCATGAGATCGGTGTGTTTCTCAACTATCCGCTCGGTGATGTGATCGGTTTTATTGAGAACAAAGGCCACAATTATAAATGCAAGGGATGCTGGAAGGTCTATTGCAATGAGTGCGAAACACAGAAAACATTTCAGCGCTATCAGAAATGCAGAAACGTGTATCTGCGTCTCTGGAAGCAGGGAAGAAGCGTTTTACAGCTCACCGTAGCTGTTTAACATAAAATCCTGCATACCATAAAAAGGGCAGTAGGATCGGGGAAAGAAAAATCCCCCGGAATCAGAAAATAAAGAAAGAAGGATTTGAAACATGAGCAAAGTAGCAGTAGTTTATTGGAGTGGAACCGGCAACACAGAAATGATGGCACAGAAAGTAGCAGAGGGAGCAAAAGAGGCAGGCGCAGAAGTTTCTGTTCTGACTTGCGCAGATTTCTCTGCGGATGATGTAGATGCATACGATGCAATCGCTTTCGGATGCCCGGCTATGGGGGCAGAAGAGCTGGAAGATACCGAGTTCGAGCCAATGTTCTCCGCATGTGAATCCAAACTCTCCGGAAAGAAAATCGCTCTGTTCGGTTCCTATGGATGGGGAGACGGCGAGTGGATGCGCACCTGGGAAGAAAGCTGCAAAAATGATGGCGCCGAGCTGGTATGCGACAGCGTGATCTGCGCAGACGCGCCAGATGATGAAGCTGAGGCAGCATGCATTGCACTTGGAAAAGCACTCTGCTAAGCATAAATAAAAGGAAGAAAAAGCGGCAGCCCTTTTGTCTGGGACTGCCGCTTTTTTTTTCGGACAATGAGAAAGACTCGCTGTCATTTGGCTGTTAAAATTCGGTATCATCCGCATCGGATGGCCGTGACGGTTTTAAAAGAATTCCGTTGATTTCCACTTCATCGGCTGCCTCGATCAGAATATACGGTGTTCCGTCGATCGTACGGGTTTCGATGAGCTGGGCCTTTTCCGGGCTGACTTTGATGATAACATCCGGGGTGCGGATCTCGTAGTTCCGTGTACTGGCCACGTTCGAGGCAACGAAGCTTGCTTTCTCATCCGCAATGGATTCGTACTTCTCGTCGAACTCGTCAAGCTGTTCATTCGGTACGCCGCTGCTGGCGAGCAGACGTTTTACCTCGTGTTTATCGAGCACCACCGGTTCCGGATCGTCTTTCCGCTCTTCAATCATGGTATTTAAGTTCTCCTGAATGGTCATAACAGTAGAAAAATCACAGGCGGAATCGAGAGTTTCTTCTATAATAGACTGAAACGTTTCTTTCTGAGATTTCGCGGAAAGCGGCGCCTGACAGCCCAGGAAGTGGTCGAGAAAGTCCGGCTGATCCATCTCTGCGTTTTTCGTGAAATACAGCAGATTGTGGATATCCGTGTTGCGGTCTGTGAAGGCCGGGAAGAGAAAACCGTTTTCCGGTGCGCCGACCACCCAGTCCTGCACGCGGTTTTCAATCGTATTGTGGGACACATTGTAGCAGAGACCCGGTTTGTCGAGTTTTACCGGGCAGATGCTGCAGAGGATAAATTCATAGACGTAATCGGAAGCATCGTCCATATCCAGATTATCAGAAGCGCGTCCCGGTACATCGTATGCACCATGGATCAGAATAATATAGTAGTTTTCCGGATAGAGATAATCCGCCATCACCTTTTCATAAAATTCATCAATCAGCGCTTCGTCCTTCAGCTCACTGTTGCGGAGTTTTAAGAGAAACTCCTGTGTGCCGCCCTCACTTTCCTGGGAGAGCGGGAACTCCATATTCAGCAGATTCTTTCCGATGGTACCGGAGAGGGTGCTTTTAAAAATCTTAAAATACTTAAACATTTCTTCCTCTTCGAGAGAGAGAAACGCTTCTTTTAATTTTGTCTTAATATTCTTTTCCGCATCCACATAGCATCCGCAGATTCGCGTGATCGCACAGTGGGATGGGGTAAACAGTTTTTTAATTTCGGCAATTTCCTTTTTGTTCATATAGAATGCTCCTTTATCAGCAATTTCGTATCTTAGACAAGTACTTTCTATTATAGACCATAGGGAAGGGAAAAGGCAAGAAAGAAAATAGCGACTATATCTTATTATACTTTAAATATAATTTCAAAAATCTTGACAGAGGTACCGATTCTGTTATACGATTAGGTCTAATAAAGGGGAGTAATTTGAGTTTGAAAATTTGCGTTTGCAAGTTTTCCGATTATTCAGCTACTTAAATGGATACGCATGAAATTAAGAAAAAGAGGAGAATGATAGTGGATATAAGTAAAAAATCTGTAAAAAAAATCCGGGAACTTATTGTGTTTACAGCATTTCTTGTGGTCGCACTGTGGAAGTTTAATGTGGTACTCGATGTGTTGAAAGCAATATGGGGGATCGTATTTCCATTTGTACTTGGCGGAGCGATCGCATTTGTGACCAACGTGCCAATGAGCTTTTTGGAAAAGAAAATTTTTGGAAGGGCAAAAAAAGAAAATAAGATAGTCGAAAAACTGGCAAGACCGATAAGCCTGTTCCTCACGATCGTATTTGCGGTTGGCGTGATTGTACTGGTGATGTTTGGTGTGATTCCGCAGCTTACGCGGACAATAGGAACCCTGATGATGAGTATCGCTGATTTTATTCCGCAGATGCAAAGCTGGATCCGGGAGTTTTCCCATAATAACCAGGAAATCATGAAGCTTGTAGATCAGGTACAGTTTAATCCGGATCAGGCGATCAAGTGGGGGATAAGCCTACTTGGAAATGGTGCAGGAAATATGATGAATATCACAATGTCAGCAGTGGGTTCCATAGTTAGTGGATTGGCAGCCTTTTTTGTTGCATTTTCCTTTGCCTGCTATGTCCTTTTTCAGAAGGAAACGCTGCAGGTGCAGATTCGAAAAGTATTTTTCGCTTTTCTTCCAAAGGAAAAAGCAGATGCTTTTCTTAAAGTCTGCTCTCTGACTTATCAGACATTTGCAAATTTTCTTACAGGTCAGTGTCTGGAAGCCGTGATCCTTGGCTGTATGTTTGTTGTGATATTGAGCATTTTGAGGATGCCATATGCACTTTTGATTGGAGTTTTAATTGCGTTTACGGCATTGATCCCGATTTTCGGAGCCTTCATCGGGTGTGCAGTGGGAAGCTTTTTGATCTTTATGGTAAATCCGAAACAGGCAATTTTATTTATTATAGTATTTCTGGTGCTGCAGCAGATCGAGGGAAATCTGATCTATCCTCATGTTGTGGGTGAGTCTGTAGGGCTTCCATCGATTTGGGTTCTTGCAGCAGTTACGATCGGCGGAAATCTTATGGGAATTATAGGTATGCTTGTTTTTATTCCGTTGCTTTCCGTGTTCTATACTATTTTTCGGGAATTCGTATATCTGCATCTGAAAAAAAAGCATATCAAACAGGTGACAAAGACAGAAATAGAAGAAGATACGGCGGAAGAAATGGTAAATAGTGAGATACCAGAGGTGAAATGATAGAATCCCGTCTTTGACAGCTGTATGGTGATAAAACGGTTACAAACCCAGTAAATATGGGTATTGTGGCCGTTTTTTTTTGTAGATCATTATTCAACCGTCAAACTTCCGGGTGTTTTTTATAGCAGTCCCAGAAAATAATGCAAAACTTCAGCACTGCAGAACGTGAATTACTGCGTCACAGATTTTTGTATCTTAGACAAGTACTTCCTATGATAGACTACAGGGAAGGGAAAGGCAGGAAAGAAAAAAATGTACAATGGATATTACAACTGTCTTGTCACATGACAAAAGTTGTGGTATACTAAGCGCTAAAGTGTTAAAAAAATATCACGATTCAGGGTTCTGAATCGTTATAGTAAAAATAGGAAGGAAACAAAACCAATGGATACCAGAAGAGAAAAGCTGGAAGCATTAAAGAAAGAAAAAAACGCTGTCATCATGGCACACTATTACGTGCCGGATGAGGTGCAGGAAATTGCCGATTACATCGGGGATTCGTATTACTTAAGCGACATGGCGACGAAAGTGGACGCCAGTGTCATCGTTCTCTGCGGCGTTCGTTTCATGGGTGAGAGCGCCAAAATCTTAAACCCGGGCAAAAAAGTACTGCTCCCAGATCTGCATGCCGACTGTCCGATGGCTCACATGGCAGCGATTGAAAAAATCAAGGAAGTCCGGCAAGAGTACCCGGATGTGGCTGTCGTATGCTATGTCAATTCCACCGCGGAATTAAAAAGTCATTCCGACGTCTGTGTCACCTCCTCCAACGCAGTAAAAATTGTAAAAGAACTGCCGAACCACGACATCTTCTTTATCCCTGATGAGCATCTTGGTACCTATGTGGCTGAGCAGGTGCCGGAGAAACATATCATCTTAAATGACGGTTTCTGCCACGTACATGCTGCCATCCGCCCGGAAGCCGCAAAGGCTGCAAAGGAAGCGCGCCCGCAGGCAAAGCTTCTCGTTCACCCGGAGTGCAGAAGTGAAGTCGTTGCACTTGCCGATTATGTCGGAAGCACCGCAGGCATCATCAAATATGCCGAGGCAAGTAAAGATACCGAGTTTCTCGTTGCAACCGAGCTTGGTGTTTTCGCGGAGCTGAAAAAGCGCTGCCCGGATAAGAAGTTTTATGCAGTGGGAAATACGCAGATCTGCCCAAATATGAAAAAAGTAACATTGGACAAATTAATAGAAGCACTGGAAAACGAGGAGAATGAAGTTCTGTTAAGCGAACAGGAAATTTCAGACGCACATGCGCCGCTGTTAAGAATGCTCGAGCTTGCAAAGTAACAAAATAAGCAGAACGCAGAAGCGGAAAAGAGGAAACGAAATGAAAAAGTATTATGATGCAGTGATTGTAGGATGCGGTGTGGCAGGATGCTTTACGGCACTTCATCTGCCCCAGGAAGCCGATATTCTGATGATAACAAAAGCAGATACCGAGGACAGCGACTCCTTCCTCGCACAGGGCGGTATTTGTGTTCTGAAAAACGAGAGCGATTACGATGCGTTCTATGAAGATACGATGCATGCCGGGCACTATGAAAATACGCCGGAATCCGTCGACATTATGATCCGTTCTTCCCGAAATGTTATCAATCAGCTCATTGCCTGGGGTGTGGATTTCCGTCGCGATGAGAACGGAGAACTCTGCTATACGAAAGAAGGCGCACATTCTACCAACCGCATCCTGTTCCACGACGATGTAACCGGAAAGGAGATTACGAGCAAGCTTCTCGCGCAGGTAAAAAAGCTGCCGAACGTGACGCTTCTTGCGCACACGGAAATGTGTGATATTCTTTCCGGCAAAAATGGCTGCGAGGGTGTTCTGATCCGGGATGAAGAAGGAAAGCTGGTTCCGGTTTATGCCAGGGATGTGATCTGGGCGTGCGGCGGTATTGGCGGAATTTATGACAATTCTACGAACTTCCCGCATCTGACAGGAGATGCACTTGCAATTGCGATCCACAGGAACGTAGCACTGAAAAATGTCAATTACGTACAGATTCACCCAACAACGCTGTATTCCCAAAAGAAAGGCCGCCGTTTCCTGATTTCCGAATCTGTCCGCGGAGAGGGCGCTGTACTGCTCGATAAAAATGGCGAGCGTTTCACCGATGAACTGCAGCCGCGTGACATGGTATCCCGTGAGATCCACCGTCAGATGGAAAAGGACCACACGAAGCACGTATGGCTTTCCCTGAAAACGATTCCGCTCGATGTAAAAGAACGGTTCCCGAATATTTACCAGAAATGCCTGGAAGAGGGATACGATATCACGAAAGAACCGATTCCGGTTGTACCGGCACAGCATTACTTTATGGGCGGCGTCAAGGTAGACAGCAATAGCGAAACGACGATGGATCATCTGTATGCAGCAGGTGAGACGAGCTGCAACGGCGTGCACGGTGCAAACCGTCTGGCAAGCAATTCTCTGCTGGAGAGCCTTGTATTCGCAGAGCGCGCGGCAAAGAAGATGGCTGCCGAATGGGCCGCAGAGGGTCTTGTAGAGAACGCAGACCGCAAAGAAACGGCAACGGAGCCGAAGGAAGATGAATGGAAGCTCCTTGCAAAACGGTACGATATTAGAAAAGAAGATTACCAGGATATGGAAGAATATGCAGAACGCTGCAAAGAGAGCATCTGGGATGCGATCAGAAAGGAAGACAAATATGAATCCAATCACAAGAACACTAAATGTGGATAATCTGCTGCTGTTGGCGCTGCAGGAAGATATCTCCAGTGAAGATGTAACCACGAATGCTGTCATGCCAGAAGCCTGCCAGGGAACGGTACAGCTTCTCTGCAAACAGGACGGCGTCATTGCCGGTATGGAAGTATTTGCAAGAGTATTTACGCTGCTCGATGAGAAAACCGAGATTATTCCGTATGTGAAAGACGGCGATGAAGTCAAAAAAGGCGATCTGCTCGCAACCGTAAACGGCGATATCCGTGTTCTGCTGTCCGGTGAGAGAACCGCGCTCAATTATCTGCAGCGGATGAGCGGAATCGCAACGTATACGAGAAGCGTTGCGAAGCTGCTCGAAGGTTCCAAAACGACCCTTCTCGATACCAGAAAAACGACCCCGAATATGCGTATTTTTGAAAAATATGCAGTCAAAATCGGTGGCGGCCAGAATCACCGCTACAATCTGTCCGACGGCGTTCTGTTAAAGGACAACCATATTGGAGCTGCAGGCAGTGTCACAAAAGCGATCGAGATGGCACGCGATTATGCTCCGTTTGTGCGTAAGATTGAAGTCGAGTGTGAAAACCTCGATATGGTCCGCGAAGCAGCAGATGCAGGTGCCGACATTATCATGCTCGACAATATGACTCCGGCGCAGATGAAAGAGGCGGTAGCCGTCATCAACGGCAGAGCAAAAACCGAGTGCTCCGGAAATGTGACAAAAGAAAATATCGCCACTATCCTCGACACCGGCGTAGACTATGTTTCCAGCGGTGCACTGACGCATTCTGCACCGATTCTTGATGTATCATTGAAAAATCTGCATCCAATAGAATAAGTATAAAAATAGGAATCATTTCCTTATAGATATAAAAATCGCGAAATAAAAAAGCTTCTGTTCCTCCCGGAAAAAGGGAAGAACAGAAGCTTTTTTAAACAGGAAACTTCGTTGAATTTTCTTATAAAAAATTCTCCGGGTTTAGATTCCTTTTTTAAACAGGAGAAAGGAATATCCGATCGGAATCAAAACCAGCGCTGCGATCGTGAGAAATAAAATCCATTCAAGCTGCAGAAAGCTGTTTACGATCATGGCAACGCCGCCGATGATCCAAACCCAGCCGGCGAGGCGGTGAGTGCGGTTCCAGTTTTCCTGACTGTGAAGGGTCCATGGAACCTTGATGCCGGTTGTGTAGTTCTGTTTGCATTTTGGCATGTAATTGCCGATGAGAATAAAGAGAAGGCCGACAATCCCATTGCTAACAAAACCGATATCAACTGCGATGCCGACTGCGTTTGCGTAGATGGAGCAGCAGACGATCAGAGAGGTTACAGGTATGATCCACAGAACAAGACGGATCATCTTCGGGCCGATGTTCTGCCGCTTCGGATCAGAAAAAGTGAGAACAGCGGTAAAAATCTGCAGAGCGGCAAGAAACAGAGGAATACCGATCACTGCCATCGTTTTGCTGCTCCAGCCGTTTGGAACATTGTTTGTGCCAAAATGGGTGGCAATGGTGTCCGGCATGCGATTCCAGAGCAGAAGTCCGATCACCATCGGAAAAAGAGAAATGAGTGTTGTCAGAATCAGTGTTGTTTTATATTTTTTCCACATCAGAAGTGCCTCCTTTGAGCTCTGAAATCCAGAGCATGATTTCTTCCAGGACGGAAGTGTTGAGTTCATAATAAATAAAATTTTTCTCCCGGGATTCCAGCACAAGGTCTGCTTTTTTCAGAATACCGAGATGGTAGGAGATGGTTGCACCTGCCATATCAAAGTGCGATCCGATCTCCCCGGCAGAAAGTCTTTCGTTTTTCAGAAGCTCCAGAATCCTTCGCCGGACAGGATCGGAGAGAGCTTTAAACGTTTCTGCGAATGCCATGGAAACCTCCTTTCCGGCAGTATGAATGCAAATTAATTAGAAATTCATCTAAATACTTTTTATCACATGGAAAGCGAAAAGTCAATAAGCATTTCGAAAAAATTCCAAATAGTTTTATTGTTGATTTTGAGTTGCTATTTTCTGCAGAATACGCTACGATAAGGGAAAAGTTGTAGAAAAAGGGGGACAAAAACATGAAAAAACACCTGTCCGTGCGCTACGGCACGATTCAGGGCTGCTACTGGATGGGATACGCGGCACTGATGGGGTATGCCAGCGTTTATCTTCTTGAAAAAGGCTTCACAAACACACAAATCGGCCTTCTGACGGCAGTTGGCTGTATCGTGTCAGCGGTTCTGCAGCCTGCGCTGGCATCCTACGCAGATCGGCCGGAAAGCCCGTCCGTACGAACAATGCTCCTTGGAGCGAACCTGATTCAGCTTGTTCTTATCATTTCCCTTGCTGCAACGGCAGAAAGCAGTTCTATGGTGGTAAGGACACTGCTGTACGGCGCAAGCATTACGATGCTGATGCTGATGATTCCGTTCGTTAATTCTCTTGGTATGGAGACGATCCGCCAGGGAGAGGAACTTGATTACGGAATCGGGCGCGGCATGGGTTCCGTTGCATATGCGATTGCATCATGGCTGCTCGGCCGGCTGACCGCATCCTTTGGAGCAGACATGATTCCGATCTGGGCTATCGCACTGACCATTCTTTTCCTCATCTGTGTATTTCGCTTTCCGTTTAAAAAGGACAGGAAAAAAGCAGAAGCAGAAAAAGAAGAGACAGGAGCAGCCGGTCCGGTCGATTTTCTGAAACGGTATCCGTCCTTCGTGGTAGTACTGCTTGGCTGCATTCTGATCTTTATGTCACATAGCCTGATTAACAGCTTCAATTATCAGATTGCAATGGCAAAAGGTGGTGGCAGCGGTGAGATGGGAAATGCGATGACCATCTCTGCAGTTTCCGAGCTGCCAACGATGTTTCTGTTCGGCTATCTGCTGAAAAAGAAGAGCAGTGTTTTCTGGCTCCGTCTCTCCGGCCTGTTTTTTGTCCTGAAAAGCATAGGAACCTTCCTGGCCTTTAATATTCCGACATACTACGCTGTTCAGCCGTTCCAGATGTTCGGCTGGGCGCTGATCAACGTCGCCTGCGTCTATTACGTGGACGGCATCATGGAGCCGCAGGATTCGATTAAAGGACAGGCATATATGGCGATGACCATCACCGCAGGAAATGTAATGAGCTCCCTGTTTGGCGGCTGGCTTATCGATGCAGCCGGTGTTGGCGCGATGCTGATCTGCGCATCTCTTGCGGCCTTCATCGGCTGGCTGATTGTGTGCCTCGGTTCGAAAGAAGCAAAAACTGCATAGGAAAGATAAAAGAAAGCGCCCGAAACCGAACGTGGTTCCGGGCGCTTTGCCGTACAGCTCTTATTTATTTCTGTTTCCTGTATACTTCTCATCACAGTATTTGCAACGGTAAACCTCTTTTTCCGGGTCAGCCAGGATAAAGACATGTTTTAATCCCTGCTCAATAGAGGTGATACAGCGCGGGTTTTTACATTTAATCACATCAACCACCTGTTTCGGCAGATGAAGTTCTTTTTTCTCCGTAATCTCGCCGTCTTTAATGACATTGACAGTGATATTGTGATCGATAAAGCCTAAGATGTCAAGATCCATCTTATCAACCGAACACTCAACTTTCAGAATGTCCTTTTTTCCCATTTTTTCACTTTTGGCATTTTTAATAATGGCTACGGTACAGTCCAGCTTGTCCAGTCCCAGATCATGGTAAATGGTCATAGCCTTTCCTGCTTTAATATGGTCGAGCACGAAGCCCTCTTCAATACGTCCTACGTTCAGCATAGCGAAAGATGCTCCTTTCTTAATCGACTTTGATGTTCAGCAGCGTCAGAATCAGGGCCATACGTGCATAAACACCGTACTGAACCTGTTTAAAGTAAGCAGCGCGCGGGTCATTATCCACGTCAACGGAGATCTCATTGACACGCGGCAGCGGATGCAGAACCAGCATTTCCGGAGAAGCAAGATCCATTTTGGACTGATCCAGAATATAGAAATCCTTCATGCGGATGTAATCATCCTCGTTGAAGAAACGTTCTTTCTGGACACGGGTCATATAAAGAACATCCAGCTTCGGGAGAACATCTTCCATTTTAATAACTTCCTCAAATGGAACATTGTTCGCCCGCAGCACATCATCACGGATGTAATCCGGGAGACGAAGCTCCTCCGGGGAGATTAATACAATTTTAATGCCGGTATAACGAACCAGCGCTTCAATCAGGGAATGAACCGTTCTGCCGAATTTAAGATCACCGCAGAAGCCGATGGTAAGATTGTTCAGGCGACCCTTTAAAGAACGGATGGTGAGAAGATCGGTAAGAGTCTGCGTCGGATGCTGATGTCCGCCATCACCTGCGTTGATCACAGGAATACGGGAGTACATCGATGCAACGAGCGGAGCGCCTTCTTTCGGATGACGCATGGCACAAATATTTGCAAAGCAGGATACCACGCGGATGGTGTCGGCTACGCTTTCACCTTTGGAAGCGGAAGAAGAATTGGCAGAAGAAAAACCAAGAACAGTACCGCCAAGATTCATCATGGCAGCCTCAAAGCTGAGACGGGTGCGTGTGCTTGGTTCATAAAATAAAGTAGCAAGTCTTTTGCCATCGCAGGCATGTGCATATTTCTCCGGGTTCTTTTCAATATCGTTCGCCAGATCCATTAACTGATCCAGTTCTTCGACCGAGAAATCAAGGGGACTCATTAAGTGTCGCATATATTACCTCCTATGAAGATCCTTATTTTTGTTACCGTTCACAGGTTCCCTGCGAACGGTAACATTCGCAGCCCTCATTTAAAGTTTTGCTTCGCAAAAGGAGGGCTGCTCACGCCTGAATCACTTTCTTACGCAGCGAAACAGCAGGTGTTTCCCTGCTGAGTGAACAGTAACTTATTTTTTCTGTGTTCCACCTTAACACAAAAACAGGATAAATGCAAGATAAAAAATGGCAGGAAAAAGGTCGAAAAGCAGAGTAATATGAAATGTGAAAAAATAAAGTGAAATAGCAGTCAAAAAGGAAAAAGATTGTACAAAAGCCGAATTTCGGAAGATCTTTTCTTGTAAATTAAACGGAGATGGAGTAAAATATTGATATCTGCAACAAATGCAGAGTATCAGGAGGACCAGATATGCTAGACTTAGGAAAAATCCGCGACGAGATCGATGCCACCGATGACGAGATCGTCCGCCTGTTCCAGCACCGGATGGCGCTGACGGCGGAGGTTGCGCAGTACAAGATAGAGACAGGAAAAGCCGTTTTTGATGCGGAACGTGAGCGCCAGAAGCTGGAAAAGCTGACAGGCGAGGGAACAAATGCATTCAATATAAAAGGCATCCAGGAGCTGTTCCAGCAGATCATGTCGATCAGCCGGAAGCGTCAGTATCAGCTGCTGACAGAAAACGGCGGCGAGGAGATGACCGATTACACGCAGGTTGACCACCTCCCGACACACGGCAAAAGAGTTGTTTTCCAGGGTGTGGAGGGCGCCTACAGTTTCGGTGCGATGAAAGAATTTTTCGATGATACGATTACAAGCTTTCACGTAGATACCTGGAAAGAGGCGATGGAGGCGATTACGAGGGGCGAAGCCGATTATGCCGTGCTTCCGATCGAGAACTCCACAGCAGGCATTGTATCCGATATTTATGATCTTCTGGTGGAATATCCGCACTACATCGTCGGTGAGCAGGAATTGCCGGTGGAGCATGTGCTGATGGCACTGCCGGGAGCAAAGGCTGAGGAGATCCGCACCGTGATTTCCCATCCGCAGGCGCTGGCGCAGTGCCGCCGTTTCCTGGATTCCAATGAAAACTGGAAGACGGAAGAGCGTCTCAATACAGCCGCCGCTGCAAAAGAAGTATCCGAGAGCGGTGATCTTACGATGGCAGCCGTCGGAAGTCCGTACGCTGCAGAGCATTTCGGACTGCAGATCTTAAAAGAAGGTATTTTTGATGCCCAGGGAAATACGACACGCTTTGTTATCATTTCTGGGCAGAAACGCTTTGTAAAAGATGCACAGAAAATCAGCGTATGCATGGAACTGCCGCATCAGAGCGGTTCTCTTTACAACGCACTGGCACATTTTATTTACAACGATCTGAACATGACCAAAATCGAGTCCCGCCCGATTCCGCAGCGGAAATGGGAGTACCGTTTCTTCGTGGATTTCGAGGGGAACTTAAGCGATCCGGCAGTCAAAAACGCACTGCGCGGATTGCAGGCAGAATCCGCGAAATTCCGGATTTTCGGAAATTATTAATCCAGAAGAGAGGGCCGTACCAAGCGGCCTTTTCGCATAAATAAAATGAAAAATGACAGGAAGGAAGAGACAAAAGATGATTAGAATAGAAGAATGTATCCTCTACCGCGATTTCGCAGAGGGGGAGGTACTGCGCGATATGACGATACTGGTGGAGACCTACAAAAAACTGGTCAATGCTCAGATTTCCCTGAAGGACCGCCGGTTCCGTGAGAATATGAGCGCATATGAGCCGCAGTTTTATGAGGCACTGAACCGCCTTGTCGAGATGGCAAACCGCTACGGCTTCTCCGGAAATCTCTGGCACGATTATCTGACATATCTTCTGGTCAACAAAGAAAATGCATTTTCTACCTCCTGCGAGATTGTCGGAAAAGTCGAGGGAAGCATCAACCAGATGGCAAAACATGATTTTGTCCGTTTCAAAGAGCTGTTCGATTTCGATATCTGTGTTTTTGATGAGATTTTTGAGTCCGGCGATGCCTCTGTCATCAGTTCCTATGAGAACACGGACAGCCCGAATAAACTATTCAACAAAGAAGTCCGGGATCGTATCTGTGAGCTGGCCATCCGTCTGGCAAAGGCTGCATCCGCAGATGAATTTATGGCTGATATGGTTCAGTTTTACAAAGATTTCGGAGTGGGAAAACTGGGACTTCACAAGGCATTTCGTATTGCGCATACAGGAGAGAACGTTGAGATTATCCCGATTACCAACATTCCGGATGTGCGCCTTTCTGATCTTGTCGGCTACGAAATTCCAAAGCAGAAGCTGATCGACAACACGAAAGCGTTTGTCGAGGGCAAGAAAGCAAACAACTGTCTGCTTTTTGGTGATGCCGGAACCGGAAAATCCTCCAGCATCAAGGGCATCCTGAATGAATATTACGATCAGGGACTGCGAATGATCGAGGTTTACAAGCATCAGTTTCAGGATCTAAATGAGCTGATTGCACAGATCAAAAACAGAAATTATAAATTCATTATTTACATGGATGACCTTTCCTTTGAAGAGTTTGAGATTGAGTACAAATACCTGAAAGCTGTCATTGAGGGAGGCCTGGAAAAACGTCCGGACAATATTCTTATTTATGCAACCTCCAATCGTCGCCATCTGATTAAAGAGGATTACAGTGATAAAGAAGGAACAAGACAGGATATGCATACTTCCGACACCGTACAGGAGAAACTATCCTTGGTATACCGTTTCGGCGTCAGCATCTATTTTGGTGCACCGGATAAGAAAGAATTCCAGAAGATTGTTTCCACACTGGCCGAACGATACGGCGTGACGCTGCGTGAGGAAGAGCTTTTGGCAGAAGCGAACAAATGGGAACTGTCCCACGGCGGTCTGTCCGGCCGTACCGCACAGCAGTTTATCGATTATCTGCTCGGAAAACAGTAAAAAGAAAAAGGTCAAAAAGTCCGCTTGGTATTGGGAGCGGGCTTTTTGGGATATCCTTTGAAAAAGAAGGAGGAAAAGCATATATGCAGTATTCCACATTTGCTGCCATTGATATCGGCAGCTACGACGTCATTCTGGAGATTTTCGAGATCTCCAAAAAACAGGGAATCCGAAGCGTGGATAAGATCTGTCATCGGATGGAGCTTGGAAAAGATACGTACACGTTGGGAAAAATTCGCCCTGAAATGGAAGAAGAGCTGTGCCGTGTACTCGCAGATTTTGTGCGGATTATGGAAGGCTATCGCGTGGACGATTACCGTGCAACGGCATCCAGTGCGATCAGTGAGGCGTCGAACAGTCTCTATGTCCTTGGAAAAATTCATCAGCTGACCGGTTTTTCTGTCACTGTTCTCTCCAACTCGGAGCAGCGTTTTCTTAGCTATAAAGCGCTCGCGGCGATGGAGGACAATTTTAACAAGATCATTGAAAAGGGAACTGCGATTCTCGATCTTGACGGTGGCAGTTTTCAGATTTCCCTGTTCGACAAGGATGCACTTGTCACAACACAGAACATCCGCATGGGAAGTCTTCGCATCCGCGAGCGTCTTGCCGGAATTCAGAGTGAGACGGAACATTACGAAGAGATGGTCGAAGAGCTGATTTGGAATGAAGTATCGAGCTTTAAAAAGATGTATCTGAAAGACCGTAAAATCGAAAACATTATGCTGATCGGCGATGTTTTCACCGACAGTGTTTATCAGAATATCGAAGAAAAAACGACAAAAATCATTTCCCGTGAAAACTTTAATACCTGGTATGAGAAAATTATCCGTCAGTCACCGATGGAGCTTGCTGTAAAACTTGGTATTCCGCTGGAAAACGCTTCACTGATGTACCCGTCTGCTGTGATTTATAAATGTCTGATTGATATGATGGGTGCGGAGCATATCTGGATTCCGGGCGTGCATATGACACGTGGTATTGCATACGAGTATGCGGAGCAGATGAAACTGCTGAAAGGCGGTCATAATTTCGAAAATGATATTCTGATGGCGGCAAAAAATATCGGAAAACGGTACGCGGTGAATCGCCCGCACGTCCAGAACCTGGAGATGACGGCCCTTGCCATGTTTGATGCGACGAAAAAGATGCACGGCATGAAAGAACGCGAGCGGCTGCTGCTTCGGATGGCGGTGATGCTGCACGATGTCGGAAAATACATCAGCCTTAATAATGTAGCGGATTCTTCCTATAATATTATCATGTCAAACGAAATCATCGGACTGTCCCATATTGAACGGGAGATGGTCGCACTGATTGCAAAATACAATACGGCAGTGCTTCCATCCTACGATGAGCTGGTGATGGAATCGTCGCTTAGTGCAGAACAGTATCTGACCGTATCGGAGCTGACAGCAATCGTCCGTCTGGCGAATGCACTAGATCGGAGTCACCTGCAGAAAATCCAGTCGATCCGCGCTGCCTTAAAGGAGAGAGAACTGCATCTGTCTCTGACGGTTGACCGTGATTTCACACTGGAGCAGGGACTGTGCCAGGATAAATTAGATTTTTTCAATGAGGTATTCAGCATACAGCCGATTATTAAGATGAAACGGCAGATGTAAGGAGGCGAACAAGATGGATATAACACCATATAAGAAACCGGAATATTTTCGAAACCGGGAATTGAGCTGGATCAGCTTCGACGAGCGTGTTTTAAACGAGGCGCGGGATAAGAGTATTCCGCTGTTTGAACGTCTGAAATTTATCAGCATTACCTCCTCCAACCTGGATGAGTTTTATATGGTTCGTGTGGCTTCACTAAAAGACCAGGTGCATGCAAACTATACGAAAAAGGATCTGTCCGGCATGGATGCGAAGGAGCAGCTTACCGAGATCAGCAAACGGACGCATGAGCTAGTGCAGCTGCAGTACAATACGTACAATCGCTCGGCGGTTCCGTCTCTGGAGCACGTTGGCCTTACGATTATCAGTGAGCACGAGAAGCTGACGAAGGAGCAGGCGGAGTATGTGGATTCCTATTTTGAGGAAAACATTTACCCGGTTCTGACCCCGATGGCCATGGATTCGGCCCGCCCGTTCCCGTTGATCCGGAACAAAACATTGAATATCGGTGCACTGGTGCAGAAGAAAGAGGATTCGCTTCTGAGCCGTGCGGAGGATAAGAAAGAGAAGAAAGGCAAGGAGAAGGAAAAGGAGAAAGAACTGGAATTTGCGACGGTTCAGGTTCCTTCGGTACTGCCGCGTTTTATTCTGCTTCCGCAGGATGAAAAGACGGGACAGCGGTATGTGATTCTTCTGGAGGAGATCATCGAGCGGAACATTGGAAAGCTGTTCTTAAGCTACGATGTGGTCTGCGCGCATCCGTACCGTGTTATGCGAAATGCAGATCTTTCGATCGATGAGGATGAGGCTTCCGACCTGTTAAAAGAGATCCAGAAGCAGCTTAAAAAACGTCAGTGGGGCGAAGTGATCCGTCTGGAAGTGGAAGATAAGATGGATAAGCGGCTCCTGAAGATGCTGGAAAAAGAGTTTGACATCGATGAAGACGACCTGTTCCGGATTCCGGGACCGCTCGATCTGACGTTTTTAATGAAAATGTATGGGCTCGACGGCTTTGATGAGTATAAAATTCCAAAATACATTCCAGCAGCAGTTCCGGCGCTGATGAATGAGGATGACATTTTTACAAACATCCGAAAAGGAGACATCTTACTGCATCATCCTTATATGACGTTTGATCCGGTCGTGCAATTTGTACAACAGGCAGCAAAGGATCCGGATGTACTGGCAATCAAACAGACGCTGTACCGTGTGAGCGGCAATTCTCCGATTATCGCGGCACTGGCGCAGGCGGCGGAAAACGGCAAGCAGGTTTCCGTACTGGTGGAATTAAAGGCACGGTTCGACGAAGAAAACAATATTGTCTGGGCGAAGATGCTGGAAAAGGCGGGATGCCATGTGATTTATGGTCTTCTGGGACTGAAAACACACAGTAAGATTACACTGGTGGTTCGGCGCGAGGAGACAGGCATTCGCAGATATGTACATCTTGGCACGGGAAACTATAACGATTCTACGGCAAAGCTGTATACGGACTGTGGCCTGTTGACATGCAATGCAAAGATCGGTGAGGATGCAACAGCAGTATTTAACATGCTTTCGGGCTATTCGGAGCCGGATCACTGGAACAAACTGGTGGTTGCGCCACTCTGGATGAAAGACAGATTCCTGCATCTGATTGCTATGGAGGAGGAACACGCGAAGAAGGGACAGAAAGCGCATATTATTGCGAAGATGAACTCGTTATGCGACCGCGATATTATTGCGGCGCTTTACAGTGCTTCGGCAGCCGGAGTAAAGATTGACCTGATTATCCGGGGAATCTGTTGTCTGAAGGTTGGAATCCCGGGTGTCAGCGAGAATATTACCGTTCGCTCGATTGTCGGCAATTTCCTGGAACATGCGCGGATTTTCTACTTCTACAGTGGTGGAAATGAAGAGGTGTTTATGGGAAGCGCGGACTGGATGCCGCGAAATCTGGAAAAACGGGTGGAGATTGTGTTCCCGGTTGAGGATGAGCAGATCAAGAAAGAAGTAATGCATATTCTTGATATCCAGATGAAGGATAATGTGAAAGCCAGTATTTTACAGGCAGACGGAACGTATACAAAGCCGGATAAGCGCGGAAAGATGCTGGTGAATTCACAGGAGTATTTCTGCAGGGAGGCAACGGAAAGAGCGGAAAAACCAAAAGAACAGGAAAACAGCAGGGTGTTTGTGCCGGCGGAACCGGTGGAATAGGTTTGGACGGACGCCCCGTAACGCACACAAGGGTGATGCGCGGTTTCGGGAGCTAGTAATTCTAAGGCTCTGTCATTTTGCTAAAACCATGCGCCAAAAATCAAAACTCGCTGTCGCTCAGACAGTTGATTTTTGGCGCATAACGCAAAATGCCAGAACCTAAGAATTACACGCTCCCTGCAAATGCGCATCACCCTTGTGTGCGTTAAGGGGCTGTGTGAAGGACGGACACGGATGTGGGAGCGGGAGCGCCCACTGCGTTGACATGAAAGAAGAATATGGTATGTTGTGATGAGAAAGAGCTGCAGCTTTGAGAGTTGCGGCGTTTTTTTGTGTCAAAAATAATCTGTTGGGTATTGGGAAAAGGAATGGCTATTCAGAATTTGTTTTGAAAATTGGTTTTGCGGGTGATTTTCGGGGATTTTACAAAGAGTGATCTGGAAGAGTGGCTGGAAAAGAAGGGGATGGAGATAAGGGAAAATGTGGACATTTTTTGTAAAGTAACCGGTTATTTTATTAACGGATATTTTACAAAGCGGTGGTAGTGGGCTTTACGGAAGGAAAGGTATAATGAGTCTCGACAAGACGAGGAGGAAGAAAAACGAATGTCAAATATTGTGTTGAAGAATGTCTGTAAATCTTATGATAAGGAACATTATGCGGTTCAGGATTTTTCGCTTGAAATACCGGATCGGGAGTTTGTGATTTTTGTTGGACCTTCCGGCTGCGGAAAATCGACGACGCTTCGGATGATTGCCGGTCTTGAGGAGATTACGAGCGGGGAGCTCTGGATTGATGGACAGCTTTGTA
Source organism: Blautia sp. TM10-2 (assembly GCF_003480845.1). Classification (NCBI taxonomy): domain Bacteria; kingdom Bacillati; phylum Bacillota; class Clostridia; order Lachnospirales; family Lachnospiraceae; genus Blautia; species Blautia sp. TM10-2. Next base: position 74,024 of record NZ_QUJZ01000018.1, read on the forward strand.
ATTATGTAGAAGCAAAGGATCGCGATCTTTCGATGGTATTTCAGAACTACGCGCTTTATCCGAATATGACGGTATATGAAAACATGGCGTTTTCTCTGAAAATCCGGAAACAGCCCAAGGATGAAGTTGATAAAAAGGTACATGAGGCAGCTAAAATGCTTGGAATTGAGCATTTACTTGACCGGAGACCGGCAGCACTTTCCGGTGGTCAGAAACAAAGAGTTGCGATTGGAAGCGCAATTATGAGACGGCCGAAAGCATTTTTAATGGATGAGCCGCTTTCAAATCTGGATGCGAAGCTGCGGGCACAGATGCGGGTGGAGCTGGCAAAATTACATAAGGAACTGAAAACGACGGTGATTTATGTTACCCATGATCAGACGGAGGCGATGACGCTTGGTACAAAAATTATTGTTATGAAAGACGGTGTTGTGCAGCAGGCGGATGCACCGGAGCGGATTTACCGCCATCCGACAAACAAATTTGTGGCTGGTTTTATCGGAGCTCCGAGTATGAATTTTATGGAAACGATGGTGATGGAAAGAAACGGAGCGGTTTATCTGGAGGCAGACGGAGGAGTTACCCTTCGTGCAAAAGGAGAGAACGAAATGGTGCTTCGTCGCGCTTATCTCGGAAAAATGGTGATCTTAGGTCTGAGACCGGAGGATTTACAGGACGAAACAACCGCTTCCGCACATCGGATCTGTTACGAAGAGAATCAGTTGAAGGCATTTGTTGACCTGCGGGAGATGATCGGTGCAGAAGCGTATCTGCATATGAATACCGGAAAAAATCTGATTACAGCAAGAGTGCCTTCCGAGGTGCCGGTTACTGTAAAGGAAAGCATTACATTGTATGCAGATATGGAGAAAGCACAGATCTTTGATCCGTTTACAGAAGAAAATATTTTATCTCTGCCGGTTGAAAAAGAAGAACGTGCAACAGCATAAGAAGGAGCAAGAAGTGAAAAAAGTAATCGAAAAGTGTAAAAAAGCAGAAGTTTATATGTATCTAATCCCGAGTATGGTGATCTTTAGCATCTTTCTGTTTTATCCGTTTTTTAAAACCATTTATCTGAGCCTGTATAAGACAAACAAGCTTGGAGAAGCGAAATTGTATGTGGGACTGGATAACTATAAAAGCTTATTATCGAATCCATCCTTTTACAACAGTCTCTGGGTTACACTGGAATTTGTGGCGATTGTTGTAGTCGGAAGTATGGCGCTTGGCCTTCTGGGAGCAGTTCTTTGCAGCAAGGCTTTCCCGGGAATCCGGGTATTCAGTACTTCCTATGCACTCCCAATGGCAGTAGCATCGAGCTCAGGCGCCATGATTTTCAAGATTATTTTAAATCCCACGATCGGTATCGTAAACAAATTGCTGCATGTGAGCATTAACTGGGTCAGTGATCCGAAATATGCGCTGATCTGTGTGGCTGTCCTTACGGCATGGCTGAACAGTGGCATCAATTTCCTGTATTTTTCGGCGGGACTTGGAAACATTGATGATTCGATTTATGAGCGTGCTTCTGTAGATGGAGCGAATGCAGTACAGAAATTTTTTAAGCTGACACTGCCGGGGCTTTCTCCGATCATGTTCTACACACTGGTTGTTAACATTATTCAGGCATTCCAGTCATTCGGACAGGTGAAAATCCTGACACAGGGAGGACCGGGAGAATCCACGAACCTGATTGTATATTCGATATACCGTGATGCGTTTTTTAATTACCGGTTTGGAAGCGCAGCCGCACAGTCCGTTGTTTTGTTTCTGATTGTCATGGCGCTTACCCTGGTTATGTTCCGCATGGAAAAGAGAGGAGTAAAATACTGATGTCTACAATAGCAACTACGATTGCCGGACCAAAAACTTATTCTGCAGAGGAGCTGCAGGCACTGCATCTGGCAATGAATGCAAAAGCAAAAAGAAAGAAAATGCTTCAGAAAACAGCGTTGGTTACCATGAACCTGATCGTTTGTCTGTTTATGCTGTTTCCGCTGCTTTATACCATCAGTGTAGCGTTTATGCCGTCCGGCGAGCTTTACACAATGGCAATGAACATCGTGCCAAAACATCCGACGCTGGAAAATTTCGTGGAAGCATTTCATAAAATTCCGCTGGTACGCTTTGTCCTGAACTCATTTTTGGTTGCGGGCAGCATTACGCTGGGTCAGATTGTAACGTGTTCTCTTGCGGCATTTGCCTTCTCTTTCCTGGATTTCAAAGGGAAAAATATTCTGTTTATGCTGGTAATGGCGACCATGATGGTGCCGGGTGAGGCAACCATTATTTCCAATTATCTGACGGTAGGAAGTCTCGGACTGCTCGATACCTATATTGTTCTGATTCTGCCTTCTCTTACCTCTGCAATGGGAATTTTCCTGTTCCGCCAGTTCTACATGACTTTTCCGGTTTCTCTTTATGAATCGGCGAAGCTGGACGGCTGCGGGAATCTGCGGTTTATCGTAAAAATCCTGATGCCGCTGACAAAGTCAGCAATGGGAGCAATGGCGGTTTACACCTTTATCAATGCATGGAATATGTACATGTGGCCGCTGCTGGTTACAGGTTCGGACAGCAAGCGTACCGTACAGATTGGTATCAGTATGCTGAACAGCGTCGACGCACAGTCGATTACCCTGATGCTGGCGGGCGTGGTAATGATTATCATTCCATCCATTTCCATCTTTATCGTGGGCCAGAAGGCCTTAATCAAAGGAATGTTTTCGGGAGCAGTCAAGGGCTGATTCCTGTGACAGAAAAAAGAATAGAAAACTGTATGAAAAACGAGGAGAAAAAAATGAAGAAAAAAGTGATTGCATCAATTCTTGCGGCTTCTATGGCAGCTATGGCGCTTACCGGATGCGGAGGCGGAAAAACAACGAGTGAGGCACAGAGTGCGACAACAGATGAAACCACAGCCAGCACAGAGGCAGGAAGTACGGCAGATGGCGCAGAAGCACCGGATTTAAACCAGGATACGAAGGGAACCACGATTACCTTCTGGCATTCCATGGGCGGTGTCAATGGCGAGGCAATGGATTATCTTGTCAATAAATTCAATGAAGAGAATACCGATGGCATTACCGTTGAGGCGGTTTATCAGGGAGAATATGATGATACGATTAACAAACTGAAAAGTGCACAGATCGGAAATATGGGAGCAGACCTGGTACAGATTTATGATATCGGAACACGCTTTATGATTGATTCCGGCTGGGTCATTCCGATGCAGGAGCTGATTAATGCAGATGGCTATGACATTTCCCAGATCGAGCCGAATATCGCTGCTTATTATACGGTAAACAATGAGCTGTACTCGATGCCATTCAATTCGTCCACACCGATTCTGTATTACAACAAAGATATGTTTGAAAAAGCAGGGATCACTGAGGTTCCGACAAGCCTGGAAGGAATTCTTGCTATCGGTGATGATCTGAAAACAAAGGGCGGAGCCGGTGAACCGCTGGCACTCTCCATCTATGGATGGTATTTCGAACAGTGGCTCTGTAAACAGGGACTTTCCTATGCGGATAATGGAAATGGCCGTGATGCCGCTGCTACTGCAGTTGAATTTGATTCCAACGGCGGAGCGCTCAACATCTTAAATGAGTGGAAAGCCCTGAACGATGCCGACGTTGCACCAAACGTAGGCCGTGCCGGAAGTGATACCGCAACGACAGACTTTACTTCCGGAAAAGCAGCGATCACCCTTGGCTCTACCGCATCTCTGAAGCAGATTTTACAGGATGTCAATGGAAGCTTCGAAGTTGGAACCGCATATTTCCCGACAATCAAGGACGGCGATGAGGGCGGTGTTTCCATCGGAGGAGCATCTCTCTGGGCATTGAACAACAACGATGATGCAAAAGCAGCAGCTACCTGGAAATTTATTAAATTCCTGATTTCCCCGGAATCTCAGGCATACTGGAATGCCGAGACGGGTTACTTCCCAGTAACAACAGCTGCTGATGAGGAGCAGACCTTTAAAGATAATGTAGAACAGTATCCGCAGTTCCAGACCGCAATCGACCAGCTGCACGATTCCAAGCCGCAGTACGCCGGCGCACTTCTCTCTGTATTCCCGGAGGCAAGACAGATTGTGGAAACAGAAATCGAGAATATGATCAACGGAAACGAGACTCCGGAGAAAGCAGTAGAATCAATGGCTTCCCAGATCAACAGCTCCATCGAGGACTATAATCTGGTAAATGAATAAGAGACAGGCTTTACAAAAATAAGATTTCGTCCTATAGTGAAGAAAAACGAGTTCCCAAAGCGTGTTTGAACGGTTTCTATGAAGGGGAAGATCCGAGTTACGGAAATGATTTTTCAGATATGACTGGAAATGCGTCGGAGACAAAAATCCGGCGTGTTTCCGGATTTATAGTAAGCCGCCAAATAATGCAAAAGAGTCAGTACCGCTTTTTTTAACCGAATCAAGTAAGTCCCCTGCTTCCATTGCGTGAAGCAATAAGCAGTGGGTGGGGACTTGCTTGTATCAGGAGGAGTGCAAGCTCCTTCTGATAAACTGCGGAGCAGTTATTCGGTTATGAGCAAGTAGCAAAGCGGATTGCGAATATCCGCTTGACTTATTTTCAGGGTTTACGATAAAAGAAAAAAGCTGCAGCCGGGAAAAAAGATAGAAAAGAGTGCAGGTTTGGAAATGGGAACGGAAAATGGAGGACAGATACGAGATGAAAACAAAAGTATGGGCACACAGAGGAGCCAGTGCATATGCACCGGAAAATACACTGGAAGCGTTTCTTCTTGCAGCAGAGCAGGGAGCAGACGGTGTGGAACTGGATGTACAGCTGACAAAAGATGGCGAGATGGTTGTTGTCCACGATGAGGAAATCGACCGGGTCAGTGACGGAAGCGGATTTGTCAAAGATTATACGCTTGCGGAATTAAAGATCCTGAACTTTAATAAGACACATCCGGAGTATCAGGATGTAAAAATTCCGACGCTTCGCGAAGTATATGAAGCATTAAAACCAACGGGAATGACGATCAATGTCGAGCTGAAAACCGGTATTTTCTGGTATAAAGACCTGGAAAAAAAGGTACTCGAGCTGACAAAAGAGATGGAGATGGAAGATCGCGTGATTTATTCTTCCTTTAACCATTACAGCATTGCAAAAATTCTGGAACTGGATCCGAAAGCCAGCACCGGCATCCTCTACGCAGATATTATTTATGATGTCGTGAATTATGCGAAAAAAATCGGAACAGGAGCTCTTCATCCGGCAACCTTTCATGTGCAGATGGCAGACTTTCTTCAGCGGTATGTGGAAAGCGATCTTGCGGTGCATGTGTGGACGGTCAATGATAAGGCGGAGATCGAGCGTCTGATGGAGGCCGGTGTTGACGCAGTCATCACTAATTATCCGGATGTGGCCGTTTCCTGCCGCAACGCGAAGTGATACCGATTGGAGAAAAAAAGCTGTTCCTTTTGGATATCGACGGAACCATCTGCGTGGGGAACCGTCTGATTCCGGGAGCAGACCGGTTTTTAAACGGACTGTCCGAGTACGGCGGAGATTATGTGTTTATCACAAATAATACGACGATGAGCGTAGCAGATTACCGGAAAAAATTTGCAAAGCTGGGCATCCCGACAACAAGCGCGAACTTTCTGACGGCTTCTGTTGCAACAGCGCATTATCTGAAGCAGAAATATGGATCCCGTCCCGTCTATGTGCTGGGAACGGACTCTCTGATCCGGGAATTGGAGAGCTTCGGTGTGTGTACCACCCGCGATCCGGAGAAAGAAGGAATTGCGTGTGTGCTTGCAAGCTATGACAATGAACTGACGTATCAAAAACTGACGGATATCTGTCGGCTGTTGATAGAGCGCCCGGAGCTCGATTACGCTGCAACGAACCCGGACTATGCTTGTCCGATTGAATTCGGCTACGTGCCGGATTGCGGTTCCATCTGCGAGATGATCGGTCATGCGATCCATCGTATGCCGACTTATATCGGAAAACCAGGCATACGGATGGTTGAGATGGCACTTGATATGACAGGCAGAACGCGCGATGAGGCTGTTCTTGTGGGAGATCGTCTCTATACGGACATTGCGTGCGCCAACATGGCGGGCATTTCTGCAGCACTTGTGCTTTCCGGTGAATCTACGCGTGAAGAAATGCAGAACTCGCAGTATCTTGTGGAGTATGTGTATCCATCCGTAAAAGAAATGTATGCGGAGTGGGTGTATGGACAAAAGAAGAAGTGTTCTTAAAATTCCGAAATGGTTATGGTTTTGGAACAAAAAAACAAAAAGAAGAATTCTGAGAGGAGAACCTTTTTCCGAAGGAGTTCTTCTTTTTTGTTGCGGAAAAGGATACTTTCCGGATACGGGATAAAAGCCTGGGACGGTATAGAAAAAGCTTGCCAAAAGAGGGAATTTCCCTATATAATGATTCAGACTATAATATGAAAAAGAAAACGGTCAGGAGATCGGAAAATTCCAATACAACAGAAGAAGGAGAATTTATGCATGAGTATTTTAAATGTAGAACATCTGTCCCACGGCTTCGGCGACCGTGCGATTTTTGAAGATGTATCGTTCCGCCTGCTAAAGGGGGAGCACATCGGTCTGGTAGGTGCAAATGGCGAGGGAAAATCAACCTTTATGAACATCATCACCGGAAAGCTGATGCCGGATGAGGGAAAGGTTGAGTGGGCAAAAAACGTCCGTGTCGGCTATCTGGACCAGCATACCGTTCTGGAAAAAGGTATGACGATCCGTGATGTGTTAAAAAGTGCTTTTTCCTGGTTGTACGAGATGGAAGAGCGGATGAACACGATCTGCGATTCCATGGGCGATGCCTCCGAGGACGAGCTGAATGCAATGATGGAAGAACTCGGCGTGATCCAGGAGATGATGGATGCACATGATTTTTATATTCTGGATTCCAGAATAGAAGAGATTGGCCGTGCGCTTGGTCTTGAAGAGATCGGTCTCGAACGCGATGTCACCGAACTTTCCGGCGGACAGAGAACGAAGGTACTTCTGGCAAAATTACTTTTGGAAAAACCGGACATCCTTCTTTTGGATGAGCCGACCAACTACCTGGATGTGGAACATATCACTTGGCTGAAACGATACCTTGAAGAGTATGAAAATGCCTTCATTCTGATCTCTCACGATATTCCATTCCTGAACAGTGTTGTCAATCTGATCTATCATATGGAAAACAAAGAGCTGAATCGTTATGTTGGTGATTACGATCACTTCCAGGAGGTTTATGCGGTCAAAAAAGCGCAGAAGGAAGCTGCCTATAACCGTCAGCAGCAGGAGATCAGTGAACTGAAGGATTTCGTGGCACGAAACAAAGCCCGTGTGGCAACCAGAAATATGGCTATGTCACGGCAGAAGAAGCTGGATAAGATGGATGTGATCGAGCTTGCGAAAGAAAAACCAAAGCCGGAATTTCATTTCCGCACTGCGCGCACTTCGGGCCGCTTCGTTGTGACTGCAAAAGAACTTGTGATCGGCTATGAAGAACCGCTCTCCAGACCGCTGACCTTTGCGATCGAGCGTGGCGAAAAGATCGTGCTCACCGGTGCCAACGGAATTGGAAAAACAACGCTCTTAAAGAGTATCCTCGGTTTGATCCCGTCCCTTGGCGGAGACGTGGAGCTTGGCGATTATCTGGAAATCGGATATTTCGAGCAGGAAATGCCAAAAGGCAACACCAACAGCTGTATCCAGGAAATCTGGGAAGAATTTCCATCCTATACTCAGTATGAAGTCCGTGCAGCGCTTGCCAAATGCGGTCTTACCACACAGCACATTGAAAGCCTGGTGCGTGTGCTCTCAGGAGGAGAACAGGCAAAAGTTCGCCTCTGTAAACTGATCAATCGCGAAACCAATCTTCTTGTCCTCGATGAGCCGACCAACCATCTCGATGTAGACGCAAAAGAGGAGTTAAAAAACGCACTGAAAGAGTACAAAGGAACTGTTCTTATGGTCTGCCATGAGCCGGAATTTTATGATGGCCTGGCAACCAGCGTATGGGACTGCTCGGAGTGGACGACGAAAGTGATTTAATCGAATCAAGCAAGTCCCCTGCTTCCATTGCGTGGAGCAATAAGCAGTGGGTTGGGACTTGTTTGTATCAGGAGTGGTACAAGTCACTCCTGATAAGCTGCGAAGCAGTTATTCGGTTATGAGCAAGTAGCGAAACGGATTGCGAATATCCGCTTGACTAATAATAAGAAGAAAAGTCAGCAGAAAACGGACTTTTATCCTCTTTCAGCAAGAAGACTCCGACCTCTAAGGTGGGAGATGAATTGCGTCCGTTACCTTCTTGATAGTGGGTTCTAATCATGGTATAATAGAATCAGTCGAATGGCAGAAAGGGGTCGAAATACAATGGATTTGGATAATAATGCACATTCAGTGTTTTTGCTGCACTATCATCTTGTTCTTGTGGTTAAGTACCGCAGACAGGTTTTTGATGACGCAATTTCCGGCAGGGCAAAAGAGATCTTTGCGTATATTGCTCCAAATTACAATATCACCCTTGAAGAATGGAATCACGATAAAGACCATGTGCATATACTTTTCAAGGCGCATCCAAATACAGAAATAAGCAAGTTCATAAACGCATATAAAAGTGCAAGCAGCAGACTTCTGAAAAAAGAATTTCCACAGATAAAGCAAAAATTATGGAAAGAACATTTCTGGAGCCAGAGTTTTTGCCTGCTCACAACGGGCGGTGCCCCGATGGAAGTAATCAAAAAATACATTGAAAGTCAGGGACAAACGGATCGAAAAAGGAAGTGACCAACATGGCAAACAAAGCATATAAATTCAGAATATACCCCGACGATGTGCAGAAAGTTTTGTTTGCCAGAACGTTCGGCTGTGTCCGAATGGTGTACAACCATTGGCTTGCCAGAAAAATCAGGCAGTATGAGGAGGACAAAACCGCGGTAACTTACACGGTTTGTGCAAAAGAAATGGCTGAAATGAAGAAAACAGAAGCATACGCATTTTTGAGGGAAGTAGACAGTGTCGCATTACAACAATCGCTTCGGCATCTTGATACGGCATTTCAGAATTTTTTCAAACAGCCGAAGACAGGTTTTCCAAAGTTTAAATCTAAAAAACAGAATAAAAAGAGCTATTCAACGATCTGTATCAACGGAAACATTGCCATATTGAATGGATATTTGAAATTGCCGAAAGCCGGCCAAGTCCGGTTAAAACAACACAGAGCTGTTCCGAAAGAATACAAATTAAAATCTGTAACAGTAAGCCAGACACCAGGCGGAAAATATTATGCAAGTATTCTTTTTGAGTATGAAAATCAAGTACAGGAAAAAGAGATGCAGAGTTTTCTGGGGTTAGATTTTTCCATGCATGAATTATATCGTGACAGCAACGGGAATGAACCTGCATATCCGAAGTATTACAGGAATGTAGAGGAAAAATTAGTGAGGGAGCAGCGCAGACTTTCCAAAATGCAGAAAGGTTCGAACAACCGTAGCAAGCAGAGAATCAAGGTGGCAAAACTCCACGAAAAGGTTTCCAGTCAACGAAAGGATTTTCTGCATAAGCTGTCAAGGCAGCTAGCAAATGCTTATGATTGTGTATGTATAGAATCCCTAGATATGAAAGCAATGTCACAGATGCTGAACTTTGGAAAATCTGTTTCAGATAACGGGTGGGGAATGTTCACAGGGTTCTTGAAATACAAACTTGAGGAACAGGGTAAAAAACTTGTGAAGGTGGACAAATTTTTCGCCAGCAGTCAGATTTGTTCAGTTTGTGGTTACAGGAACGCAGAGACAAGAAAACTTGCGGTCAGAGAGTGGGATTGTCCGCAGTGCGGAACCCATCACGACAGAGATGTAAATGCGGCTGTTAATATCAGAAATGAGGGAATGCGGCTGGTAGTGGCATGACCGTAACGTAATATAATAAAACCGTGGGACACACGGGGATAGCTCGCCTATGCTTAGCACATTGGTGCTATCGAACGAGAACCAAACCTACCGAGGTTAGGGAAGCCCCCACCTCTACAGGTGGTGGAGGATGTCACAGAAAGTGTTTTCTGTTGATTTTTTGCATTTAACAAGTAGTTAGATAAAAGAATGAATATACAGAATTAACTATATTTTTCTAAAAATAAGAAAATTCGAAAAAAGGTGTTGACTTTTGCTTTGGGCGGTGTTATTATAACTAAGCTGTCAGCGAGAGCTACAGTGAATGAGTTCTTTTGAAACAGAAAAACCTAGTTCGGAGCCGGGTGGCTGCCGCGGGTTACAAGAACTGCTTCAAAAAAACTTGAAAAAAGTTCTTGACAAAAGCAAATGAGTTTGATAAAATAAACGAGTTGCTGATCGAGAGAACAGCAGAGAAGTTCGAAAGAACTTCAAAAAATAAATA
>NZ_QUJZ01000019.1:0-83121 GCF_003480845.1 Blautia sp. TM10-2
CATTTTGGTGCAAGCGTAATTCATGAGTAATGTAGCAATATTTTGCGCTTACGAATAAAAAACAAAAAAACAGATACGGATGATTACCTACTTACGAGCAGACAGGCTAAAAATGGGTATAAAAATACCCTGCCAGCTTTCACCAGCAGGGTTGATTAGAATTTTTACTTGTAAAGGTCTTCCAGCGTTATCAGCCGAACTTCACCTCGCTCTTGTGCCTGAAGAAGTCCATCTGTGAATCCGCCTTTCGAGAAGATATAGTAGTGATAGTTGTTGCCCTTTCCAAAAACTGAGGCATAATTCCGAATCAAATCGAGTTCATCCACACCGATTTTCTCATTACGGTATTTGCATGAACCGATGATATAGTCTTTGCCCTCAACAGGAGTTCCGACGATATCAATCTGTATCTGCTTTTTCTTCTTCGGGTCTGTCCCCCACCAATGGCCGATTTCACTCAGCTCAATAGGAAGGCTATCCGAATAATAGAGCAGATAATCCTGACACATCTTCTCATAAATTAGACCCATGTAATCAGGAAGATACTGCTTTACAGCGTGTGGATAGGTCTTTGCAATTCTGCCAGAGTCAATGGCACTCATATTGATTGGCACAAACCGATACCAGAAACGGAAGAAGTTATCAGCCAGCAGATAGATGGTTTTCTTACCCGGTTCTTCTGTAATCGGTGTTTCTTTCTTCGCAATGCCAAGGTCGATCAGCGTTTTCAGGTACTTCGATACGACCGAGTTTTCCTCGCCGACCTTCATCTTGATATCGTTCATTCGGGAAGCGCCTTCTGCAATCGCTTTAATGATTGCATTATAAATGGCCGGCTCCCGGAGTTCCTGCTTCAGTAAGTTCCCCGGTTCCTCATACAGATAGCTGGAGCGGTCAAAGAAATTATCCAACAGAGCTTCATCCACACTATCTCGCACATCCAACTTATTGATATAGTGGGGAACTCCTCCCGTGATCCCATAAATCAGGGAATTGTCTTCTGCAGACAGATTTGGGTGGAACCCAGCGGTTTCTTTATAGTCTAGCGGCTCAATCTTAAACTGGCCAGTACGTCTGCCATACAACGGACTTTCCTTTCCAAGCACCTGACTCTCCATGAAGCTCATAGAGGAGCCGCAAAGAATCAGGTACATCTTGGACTCTGTCCATTTGTGGTCGATGATGTGCTGCAGCATCGCTGAAATAGCTGGTTTTGCTTTTGCAAGATAAGGATACTCATCAATGACAAAGACAATCCTCTTTTCCTTTGAAAGTGCTGTCAGCTCATCCAAAGCTGCATCATAGGACCTGAACTCCGGTGCAGACTCCATATCCGGCCGCTCAAAACTCATAATCGACTTTGAGAGAGCTTCCAGATTTTCCTTTCCTGTCGTGTTCAATGCAGAAAAGAAAATGGTAGGCTTATCTTTGCAGAACTCGTTGATCAGTGCCGTTTTACCAACACGCCGTCTGCCGTAGATGACAATGCACTCAAACTTATCACCTGCATACCGTTTATTCAGTTTCCGCAGCTCATCCTCACGGCAATAGAATTGACTCATCTGCTCACCTCCAATAATTATACTCGTGAGTTAGTAACTCGTAAGTTACTTCTTTACGAGTATAATAAATCAGATAGTCTGCAAAGTCAAGTAAAATAAGTCGAACCTTTAAAATCGATCGAAGTCCGACTGACTTGCCAGCTCTTTGTACGAATGTAAGCGCCAAATAATAATGCGGTTAGATACAAGATTACTCCAGCCCTTTGCGAGTTGGAGCAATTCACTATAATTCACATGCGATTTTTGATAGATTGGAGTTTTTCACTCCAAGGTGCCAGTTCCGCCAGCTGTTCATCGGTCATATTTTTACTCGGTCGGTTCTCCAGCAGAAATTTAAGATAGGAGTTCATTTTATTTCCATTACAAACTATACGCTTCCACCATAAGCCGTATCCCGACTTTCAGACCTTCCTCAAAAGCAGTCTTCTCCCATGCACAACACACCGTCCCCTGCCGGTCCATGATCTTTTCCCAGAGCGGAATCTTATCTCCGACATAGTCATCTACCAGCCTATCCACACCATCTAGCCCACGCAGCCACTCTTACAGTTCCTTTTCCTTGGCCTTCGCTGCCCTCCCAGCAACTGTGTTTTTCTCTACTGGGTTTTTCTCTGTATAATGCTCGTAGATCAGATCCAGCAGATTCTCCACTGGCGGGTAATACTCCGGCTCTGTTTTCTTCAAATACTCCTCCAGCATTTCCTTCAATTTTTCTATAATGCTACCGTCCTTCCCAACTGAGATTCACCTCCTCAGTTACGGCACATATTACCGTAGACTTTTGCACATAGCAACCTATTTTTTGTGGTCTTTTGGATGCCCTATCTTCTCCTTCACTTCATCCGGCACATCGATCAATCCGAACCGATAGAACATTCCGTAGATGTAAGTCACTCCCCGGATATCGCCCAGAGCCTTTGGCCTCTCTACTACTTTCCCTTTAATATTTCCCAGTGCCAGTAGCACAGAACTCCACGCCAGGCTTTTACTCTTCTCCCGTCTGTCGATCCACAGTTCTTTCGTGTACTCGCCATTCCTGCCTTTTTTTATTTCGTAAGAGAATGGCAACCCAGAGTAGGTTTTGAATTTCACACCGGCATAGACCAGAACCACACCCCAGAAGTTTTCTTCTGTCGGATCAGCCCTCCATCGCTTCATTGCCCTGTATCTCTGCTGCCGCTCTGCTCCGACACTGATCTTCTCTTTTTCTGCTGTACTTGGGAAGTACACACCTTTCTGATATGGCAGGTACGAGGTGATGGAGGCTTTGGAGAGTTGAAGAGTAGAGGATGTTGAAAGTATGGAGGTTTTGTAGTCCTGTGTTTCTCGGTATTCTTCAAAAGTGTTTTTTACTTTTTCCGCCACTTCAGATTCATACACACCAGCCGTGATAAGGAGCTTCCTTACTTTGATAGGGTTTAGGTTCAGAGCATTGCCGATGGCCTGCAAGGACATCTCAGAATCATAAAGCGTCACAGCAGCATTCATCTGCTCTTTCAGATTTTTCTCGGCATCGTACTCCGGCTTCAGCTTCTTCCGGCCGCCACCGGGTTTTCTTGTTTTCTTCATTTTATTCGTGCAGTTCCAGCGGCAGTCCATCCGGGTCGTGGAAGAAAGTCATCTTCTTGCCGGTATAATCATCTACACGAACCGACTCACATTCAATTCCTACCTCCGCCAGCTCGTTCACCGTCTGCTCCACGCTATCAACGCAGAACGCAAGGTGACGCAAACCACATGCCTCCGGGCGGTTCACACGCTTCGGCGGGTTTTCCTCAGCGAAAATCTCCAGCTCTGTGTATTCATTGACACGCAGATCCAGTTTCCAGTCCTTACGCTCCGGGCGATAGTTTTCTCTGATAACAGAGAAGCCCAGCTTGTTCACATAAAAATCCTTTGCGGCTTCGTAGTCAGATACGATGATTGCAATATGATGTATTTTTGATAAGTTCATTATTCTCACACTCCATTTCTTTTAATTATGTTTTTCTTTTATTTCCGTTATAAACTATATAGCAACCTTCAAAAATTACCGTGTGAACTCCTGGAGTTCAGTTTGTTCACACGGATTTTATTTTTTCTTGGGCTCTTGTTTATTTCAGTTTTTCAAGGATCTCATCCGCGCTCATCCCGCTTGCCAGTAGCTTCTTCAACACAGCCTCCGCTTCTGCTTTCTTTGCTTCTTCTGCAGCCTTAGCATCTGCCTTTGCCTTCTTTGCTTCCAGGAATGCCACTTCTTTTTCGGCCTTCTTCAGAGCAGTCTTCTTCTCTTTCAGGTCAGCCTTCAAAGTGTCAATGTTGGCGGTGATGGATGCGATCTCAGTATTCAGAGATGCAATAGTTTCCTGCTTCTCCGCAATCTGAGTTGCGTAGTCTTTGGTGACATTGGTTTTGGGACGGTTTTTGCTGCCTTTTGTTCTGGGCATATTCATTCAGCCTTTCTTTTACACGCACTCATTTTCCATTGAGTATTAAATGTACTGCTCGACAATTGAGCTGAGCTCATCAATATAATTTCTTACCTCATCGGCTGCATTATTCTCGTCCGGATATTCAAAAATAGTCTCATATTTATTGAGGAACTCATCAAACTGGTACGGACCACTCTCACGATGATTAGCATGAATATAAGAAACAACCAAAACTGCTGCCTGAATTGGATGACCTTCAAAATAATCTGCTTCAGCCATACCAGAAACACCGCCTCGATCACAGCCATAAAGTCTTCTAACCTGATGTTCCAACTCAATCGCATCATTGTGATTAATTCTAAACATATTATTGTCCCCCAATCTAATTTTCTTTTCTCACATCTTCGCCGATCGTAAGACCGTTGCCTGCTGCTCACCACGAAGAGGTGTGTGAAATTTCGAGCAGCGTAGGGAGCATCCGCTCCCAGTATATCACAAGTCTGCAAATAAATCAGCCTTGTACACGCCTTTTTCTAACATCTTCTTGAAGCTGTCTTTCACTGCTGCGACATCTTCTGACGATAAGAATCCAATCGATAAATTGTAGCACCAAAAAGCCATTCTCTTATGCAATCAATCAAAGTACAGCTTATAAAAATCATTGTTCCTATTCCTATTGCAATAATCGGGAATAAAGGAGATTGAAACTTAGTAGAAATTTTTAACAAATCATTCCAAATGAAATCTCTATACATATTGTCGTGCAATAAATATATTCCAAATGTAGATTTAGCAATTATATTAATCGTCTTGTTACTATAAGGATTTGCCGAGACGAATATCAAAAAAAGTGATACAGCACAACTGACAATAATTAAGCCATTAAAAATTATACTATCACCAATTGCACTAAACAGTCTGCTGTTATTCCCTCCAGAATAGTACACATATCCAATAGGAACATATATAATCCATATCAGAGTAAATGCCATCATTAACTGCTGCTTAAATGTTCGTATTTTATCAATATCTATTTCCGTCCTAATATAAGCACCCAGCAAATAAAAAAGGACACCTCTTTCCAAGCCATAATACTGCACAGAAAAAAGATACGGCAACGTGTAAAGAAATGCCCACGCAAATGCAATCATGATTTTTTTCTGTTTTTTATTCAACTTCAAGAAATATTCATTTATTGCCGGCGAACAGAGCATCAATAAAATATAACTAGATACATACCACCAGTTACCTGAAGCAATTGGTAAAAAACTTCTTATCAGGCTTCCTAATGACCCTATTTTTAAAATTAAAGCAATTACTTGTAGAAATATGGAATAAAAAATTGTTTCCCCTACAACTTTCTTCACCGAAACAGTTGATTTGCATATTTGAAAATATCCCGATATTAAAAAAAACAAAGCAACTCCAACCCTACCGCCTGGAATTAAAAGGATGGCAAATAATTTATTGAGCGTTGCCCCCCAGCCACATTTCAAAAGAATCTGTCGTTGTAACTTTTAATATTCCATGTCCCGCCAAATGTCCCACAACAATAAACATCATTGCTATAATGCGAACCATTTCAATTGAAGAATTCCTTTTCACATTTTCCCCTTCTATTTCACATTATCAATATTGGATAGTTCCAGATCCCCCACTAATATAAAATGTATCTCCTATTACCAAATCACACATATCACTAACCATTATCACTGCCAGTTGTCCAATCTCTGAAGGTGTTGCAAAACGCTTTGCCGGAATACAATCTGTATACAAAGTATCTCCCTCCTTGCGCCCAAGCATTGCCGTTGCAACTGGTCCTGGAGCAATTGCATTTACAACAATTCCATATGGGATCAATTCAGCTGCTGCTCCCAATGTAAACGAGCGAACGCCACTTTTTGATATTTCATAAGGAGTATAACCAGGTTTTAAGGCAGCGGCCGAACTAACATTAAGAATATGTCCTTTTATTTTTTTCTCTTTCATATAGTTACTCACTATCTGCGTCATAAAAAATAATCCTTTAAGATTCGTATTCATAACTGCATCATATGTTGCTTCTGAAACAATTCCAAATTTTTGATCGCCATGTACTCCTGCGCAATTCACAAGAATATCAATCCTATTTTCAGGAAACAAACTAATAGACTGTGAGACTTTATTATCAAATTCTGTCACATTGTTTAAATCTATCTGTATACCTCTTGCAGCATTTCCAAGTTTTTCAACAGTCTTTGTTACTTTTTCTTCGCTTGTTCCTGAAATAATAACTTTTGCACCAGCTTCCAAAAATGACTCTGCGATTGCTACTCCAATACCACCAGTTCCGCCAACTATCAATGCAACTTTATTTTCCAGTAAATTACTCTTGTTTTTCGGAATATTGATTGGAACTACATTCTTTTCATTCTTTTTTGAGTAATAATAATCTATCAACTCTCGGATTTTTGAACCCACTCCCATTTTTACACCTCAGTCATTTTTGTGCATAACTTTTTGAATCATTTTTACTCCATTTCGGCCAAGAATATTTTTAGCTAGTTTTTTTGTTTTAGCCATAACATTTTGGTCATTTTCTGAAAAATCTCTTAGACTCTGAATCAAATCAAGAGCACTTACATCCTCATGTTCATCCATAAACACTTCAAAAAGTATCGGCTTTTCCTTATGTTCCGTAGCGGTAAACTCTTTCATTGCCGCAAGAAAGCTTGTTTTATCATTTGCCGACAAATACTGAAATCCCAAATCTTGTGCATAATGCTTTAAAAGTTCCTGTGATTTCTCGCCATAATGCCCATAAGCAGAAATATACGCATCTGCCGAGTCACCAAGGCCTGCTTTCTGAACGTTTCCCAACGAATTTTTAAATTCTCCTCCCAATCCATTATTGGCAACAAGAATACGTACATTCGATGAAATATGTCGGTTTCCCAAGCTATTCATATCGTAAAAAAATGCTAAATCTCCAAAAATACCATAGTATATGGTATCAGAGTTCACAAGGGATGCGCCTATTAAACTTGATACACCTCCATCAATTCCAAAACCGCCTGTATTCGAATAACCGCGAATGCTACGATCAATTTCAAAACAATTCCAACAACGGAGAGAATTCAAAATTCCAAAATGAATAATGGAATTCTTTGGCATTTCTTTATACATGTTCTGTGCAATCCACAAAGAAGAAAATGCCATATCATTATTACTGTTCTGCATCGCCTCTATTTGTGAACGATATACAGCATGCCACTTTTCATATTGTGTAATCCGACTTTTTGGATTGTTTCCGCAATATGCCTTAAAGAAATCTTCTTCTTGCATTTCAAATACTTTTGTAAGATGTTGATATGTATCACGAATCTCGCCATCAGGATTCACTCTCCAGATTTCTTCGGCAGATGCTGGCCATGATGCTGAAATATTCCCCAAATGAATCAAAAGATTTATCTTTAAATTAGGAAACCCTACAATATCGAATACGCCACAAGGAATACCATACTTTCCGGTATAATTGCTTGTTTGATCATAAAAAACAAACGCATTATATTCTTCACAGAATGATTCAACCGAGGCTTTTAGTTTCTCATTCCATACCGAATGCGCTCCTACAAATATTGCAATATTTCCCTTAGATAATTCAGGTAATTTACTTTCTAAATCAACTCTTTGAATTACACGTTCTTCTGGAAGTTTGCTTACAGAAAAATCAAGGCTGTAGGATGTAGTCAAATTTATATGTACGGGTCCGCCTCCATTTCTTCGAAGTTCCAATAAAGCATCATTAATTTTTAAATTACATTCCCATTCATCTTGCTCATTCTCTATTACTGGAAGATGTACACTTTTTACTGCAATATCCTTTGGTATAACAGTTCTATCAATTAGCTGATCACGATTTTGCCCCAGCCATGCAATTGGTCGCGTTGCCGTTACCGCAATAACAGGCAATTTTCTATAGTATGCTTCTGTCAATCCGGGCATATAATTTCTTGATGCTGTAGCTCCAGTGCAACAAATCACAACAGGCTCTTGAGATTCTTCTGCTAGCCCACAGGCAATATATGCTGCGGATCGCTCATCAACAGAAGAATACAATTCAAAATCTCCATCATATTGTGCACTTGCTACAAAAGACGCGTTTGCACTTCCTGGGCTTAATACCATTTTTTTTATTTTATGCGCTTTTAATAGCGATAATAGCATTTGCACATTTCTTTCACTTGAATACATAATTTATTTTCCCCTTTACTATATGCTTTTGCAGAAAGGTTTCCTTGCTATTTTTTTATTATTTTCAATACTCGTGTAAATTTAAACTTGGTTATCCTATCAACCAGTTCAACCATCTGATTATAATAGCTATTTTTTCTATATATAACAAACATTGCTATATTTGACAAAACAACTGAAAAAATCAAATTTATTATAACCTGTCCTAACAAGGAAAGCTCTCTTGTTATTCTACATAAAATACAGCATAAAAATGTAATAATGCATGCGGCAATGAAATATGTCACAAACTCTTTCATGAATTGCTTCAA
Source organism: Blautia sp. TM10-2 (assembly GCF_003480845.1). Lineage (NCBI taxonomy): Bacteria > Bacillati > Bacillota > Clostridia > Lachnospirales > Lachnospiraceae > Blautia > Blautia sp. TM10-2. The sequence continues at coordinate 8,518 of NZ_QUJZ01000019.1, forward strand.
GCTTCTATGAAATACATACCTAAAAACATTACTAATCATCCATGGCATTGATATAAAAACATAACTAATGATGGTTGAAAGTAATATTGCGTAAATACCCCAAAATTGAACTAATACAATGTTAAGAAACAAATTGACCATTGCCGCAATAAGCGGACGAAATCTATCCTGATGCCATACGCCCGCAGCATCCTTATACATTCCATTTACCTGCTGCATCGTTACAAGATAAAAATAAACGCAAAAAAGTGCAACAACTATTTCATCAAAAATATAATCTTTTCCTACCCAAAGTTCTATAAATGGTTGGTATACTGTTGCAAAGCAACACATACAGACAGTAACGATCCAATTTATTAAAAATGTAAGAACTCTAAAATCATTATAATTTTTTTCTGCACTCTCCGTCACCATGCTATTACCGACTCCAGCTAAACAGGAGCTAAAAACTACTGTCAATATACCCATAACAGAGGACATAATAAAATAATAGTTTTGATACATGGCAAGAATTGTCAAACCTAAAAACGCTGATATAACAATTGTGTCTGCCGAATTAACAATCGTTGCACCAAGTTTTGCGGTAAACAAGTCTTTAATTCTTTGATTAATTGTTTTGACCGTTCTATCAGGCAAGTCTCCTTTTGGTTCCATGTCTGGATACAGATGCGATGCTGCCATCGCAGTAATAACATTCGCCATTGCCTGTGTAAAAAGCATAACGATAATGTAAAGATAATAGTTATGAAACAACCATAGGACAATTAATTGTGTCGCATATTGGAGCGATGTTGTTACAATCGTTATCTTGCTCGCTATATCGCTTCGTTGATAAGCTTGAAGTAAAGAATTTTTATAGGCAAACAGCCAATATGTCATTACTGTAGCTGCTAAGTTTAGCAGATATAAAATATAAACATTTAATTGTCCAGGAATATCTCCACTAATTAGTTTTGGAATCAAAGGGGTCAGCAAAACACCTACACAAGCGATTATTAGTCCAATAAAAAAATAGTATTTTTTATATAACTTTAACAATGCGCAAATAGTTGATTTGTCATTCTCAGCAATTGGCTTATACATACTATAAACCATCGCCGAACCCACTCCCAGTTCTGCAAGATTCAAAACTTGCAAAATGGATGTAAACAAACTATTTAATCCCAGATATTCTACACCCATCAGATAAATCATTGCCGTTCGCATTATAAACGGCAATAAAATCTGGTAAATCTTTAAAATGACTCCAAACACTATATTTCTTGTTGCGTTTTGAGTTCTGTTCATATCACTGTGCCTTCTCTTTTCTTTCCAATACCGTTGCTAAAATATCTGTTGTTTTATGAGCTTCAGACTTCATAAAGGTATGTTTATTACAGAGATACTTCTTGTATTCATCATAATGATTTACAAGCTGCTCAAAACGATTTTCAATAGTATCTTTTGATAAGTTTTTAAGGTCAATGCAATATTCTGCCAAATTCATTTTTTCCATAAAGCCTTTCATCTTTTGCTCATATGATATCGAAATGAAAGGTGTTCCCATCTTTGCAGAAAAAATATTACTATGGTATCGCATACCAATAACTGCGTATAATTGACCTATCAAATACTGCTGAAAGTAAGTATCATATCGCTCATCACTTGCTGTTACTACAAAATAATCATTTGTATCACAACAGAATGTACGCATCAAATCATAATCGTTTCCGTTTCCATATAATTGCGGAATAAACACCACGCCATAACCAGCCTTTGTAAGACTTGAAAGAAATTCGTGGAATACATCATGAATATTTTTTGAAATTGCAGGATTTTTAGAATACACCGGATGCCACAGTAAATCAGTAATTGTCACACCTACACATTTTTCATGTTTTTCTAAAAATCTCTTTAATTCCATATATTGATTCAGCTTTTCTTTGTTCTGCTCAATATTCACATCGTGTTGAAAAGCTGAGTCTAAGGTCAAAGAAATTGTTTTATCCGGAACAAAATCTCGTACATATTTCTCTGAAATAGGATCTCTTAACACAATAGCCTCTGAATGTTCCAGTACTTTTTTGCGCCATGAATTACGTTCTTCTCTCTGAAACGGTCCCATAGACGGAGCATAAAACATATATGGTTTATGCATTGCAATCAGCAAATCATAAATTGCAAGATAAGTTGGCTCATCACTATAATATGTATCTCCAATGCTTGGACCACCCGGTGCATGTAAAACAATATCAGCTTTAGAAATCTCCGAAATCAAAGTTTTTTCATTTGAAGAAATTGATACCCTTCCATCTGTCAGCACAGCGATTCTATGTGCAACCTTAGCTTTAGAAGAAATTGGCATAAACTGATGTATCATTTTTACATTTGATGGCATATTAGGGTACTTTGTACCCGCACCACGGATAGCTAATGTAATTTCAACTCCTGGATATGCAGCACTTATTTCATCTACCATCGCATGAACAGCCGCTTCATCGCCACGGTTGTCTGGATGACAATTAATAACTAGAATTTTCATTTTTCTTTATCCTTATAAATCAAATTTTTTTAACCATTCTGGAATAGCCAATGCTTGATACCCCGTTTCAATATATGGCTTATTTATAAACGCATCATCTATGACTATGTTGTTCCTGTCTACAATCAAGATGTTATCAGAATAAATTGGATATTCTTTTATGAACGGATTTACTGTGACCACTTTCGTTTTTGTTAACAATGCATCAAATGAACGTGTAGTAGGGCCTTCTTGTGTAGATTGCGGTACGTCTATAAGAACTTTTGACTTTCGCATATATTCGATATATTTTTCATATGTCAATGGCTGGTCATGGCAAAACTGTCCATTTGTATGTGTAGGATCATACAAATAAATGAATAGCCTGTACTCTTTTCCGTATTTTGAATACAATTCATCCGCAATTTTCTGTCGATCCGAGTGCGCTGATCCGATAAAAAGAATGTCATATAAATCTTTGGAATCATGCCCTACTATTTCATTTTGGACAAACATCGGGCAATACGAAAAATTGTACTTTTTACATTCAGAAATATTATATGCAAACTTCTCATTAAAGAACTTGATATGTGATTGTTTTATCAAATTTTTCACATCATCCCACGCATAGTAAATAAACCGCGCTTGCGGATTTCTTTCCTTTACTACTTGATAGAATTTATCAGACAAAAAAGATCCATTGATGCAAAAAACCACTGAATAGTAATTCTTCGCTGAATTTATCTTTTTAAGCGTTTGCATCAAATACTTAGCTTCAGCTCTTTCTTGATCATGTTCCTTAATTACGGAAAAAAGATTTCGCACCATCCACCGAAGTTTACTGCATTTTTTATATTCTTCGAGAATCGCTTTATCATATTGGTCGCAATTAAGCAATGTTACTTCATATTTTTTCCCCAACTGATTTTGCAAGCTTTTCTCATATCCCATAAATGAGGGCATTAAAAGTAAAAGCTTCTCCACCTAAACCATCCTTTCAGTTATATATGCTCTCTTAGCAACAGTGTTGTTTTTTCAACGATATCTCTCCAGAAAAATCGATTTATCGGAATTTGCACAGTGCTTTTTAGTTTTTCAATCCCGGATCCATTTTTTAACAGTTGCTTTGCGTTTTTATAGTGCGAAAGTTGTTCAAGCTGCCAATTGAACTTTTCGGAATTGAGAAATTTTGTAATGGCATCTTCCGTAAGCGAATCAATTTGTTTCATATTTTTGGCAAGATAATCTCTGAGCAGGAACTGCTCTGCCTCATGTGATTTCGATACGCCACTTTGACGTATTCTATAACTCAGTTCAACTTTAGGGATATTTCCAACTTTATATCCATGTGCTATTGCCCGAAGAATAAAATCATAATCTTCACAATGTGGTGTTTTGCGGTATCCTTGTAATTCAAAACAAACTTCTCGTTTTAGAAGCCACGTAGGATGACAAATACAGCTTCCCCATCGCATAAATTTTACAATTTGATTATGATTTATTGGAAACCTCATCAAAGATTTTATCGTTTTTCCATTTTCATCAATCGTTTCAATATAGCTACCAACCATATCCAAATGATTGTTTTGCAAATACAGTAACTCATCCTGTATTCTGGATGGACAACTTATATCATCAGCGTCCATTCTTGCCACATATTGACCGTTACAACATTTTAATCCGCTGTTTAAGCTTTTTACAAGTCCTAAATTTTTTTCATTATGTATAATTTTAATTCGACTGTCCTTATATGATTTCAATGTTTTTTCCAGTGCGTAATTATTGGGATTATCATTGATAATCAAAAATTCAAAATTGGAATATGTCTGGTGTAAAATGGAATTTATACTCTCATCCAATTCTTTTGTTGTTTCATTGTAGGTACTCATAAGGATAGAAATTAAAGGAGTATCCATACCACATCCTCCATTTTCAAAGGTTTACTCGATTCTCTTTTTTTTATTCTGAAGCCATGTCAGAAAATAAATAGCATAAATCCACCTATGCTCCATTGTAAAATTGTATATATACTGCGACTTATTAAAAGAGGCTTTAGGATAATTTTCTATTAATATTTGGACATCTTTTCTGGAACATATTTTCCTGATATTTTGAATTGCCGTTCCAAAACCATTTTTATCAGCATAAAATACTTCAAGTTTAATGCAGGTGCGAATATGCCCAATAAAATTCGTATTCAAACGATATTGTGCCTCTTTCGGCAATCCTAATTCCTGTATTTTTGTGCCCATATAATGATACAATTCCATAACAAGTTCTAACTTATTCGGCTTGTACGTATGTGTCAAAGACCCCTCATTAAAGCAATAATAATAAACAGGTTTATGGAGAACGTATACTTTTTCGCACAGAGGATATGCCTCTACACTAAACGCCAAGTCTTCCCAGATAAGTTTTCGTTCAGATGGAAAGACAAGATTGTTTTTAGTGAACAGTTCTTTTTTATACAATTTCCCCCATGCCGTATAAGATAGGGCATCAAGTTTGTTTCCGTTGTTGCCCATCATATGAACCATAAGTGCTTTCTTAATTTCATTTCCGCTATATAAACGCTCTGGTATTGCAACTCCTTGTACTTCATTTTTATAATAGTGAGTCGCAATTACCACATCTGCGTTTGTCGCAATAGCTCGATCCAGCATGGCTGTAATCGCATCCGAAGTTAAATAATCATCCGAATCAACAAATGTAATATACTCACCAGTAGCTCTTTCAATACCATAATTTCGTGTCAAGCCAAGACCTTCATTTTCTTTATGAAATACTCGAATCCGAGAATCTTTCAGCTCATATTCCTTACAGATTGAAAGTGAACTATCTTTTGATCCATCATCTACCAAGAGGATTTCAAGATTAGAATAGCTTTGTCCAATAAGCGAGTTCACGCATCTCTTCAGATACTTTTCTACATTATACACGGGAACAACAATTGATACTTTCTGCTCCATCCTTTCTTCCTCCTTTCCCTCAATACCAATTTAATAAAATCCCCAATTTTAGAGCAAGTGTTCCGCTGAATGTCAGCCTTTTGAAAGTTGGATCAAATAAAAGTGATATTTTGTCTTTGAACACTTTTTTGTAATCGCTTGCCTTTTTCAGAAAAGCGCGATCCTCTGACTGCAGAAGGTCACTATAAGCCTCTAACATAGCTGTACTGATATTAGGATACGATTTCTTTTGTAGCGTCTTTTTCAGTCTATATTGAATTGCAGTTCCTTTTGTTCCTTCTCCCGTAACACTGGTATCATACCGAATCCAATAATAAAGTTCTTCATCCACAAAGTATACCTTACCAAACCAGTGGCATAATGTTCCAACCCACATATCATGAGGCAAATCGTCCACTTCAGGCCACACTCGACAAACCAGCTCTTTTGCACTTTTATTGATAACCGTCGCTGCACCATAATTATATGTTTTGATCAGCGTAAGTTTTTTTGTCAGCTGTTCAGGCTTCAAAACTTCAACCTGTTCATCCAAGCGATTCAGCTGAACGTCACTCCGTTGCATTTTGCAATATGCCAGCTGTGGAACTTTATCTACCTCCTGCATCACATTAATACACCGAATCAATTTATTCGGTTTCCAGACATCATCCTGATCTGCAAATGCATAATAGTCTGCATCCCTGCACATCGAAAGACCAAGCCAAAAGCTTTTTGCAAATCCAACATTTTCTCCCTTAATAATTTCAATTTTGTTTTGTGGATGATTTTGTGCATATTTTTGTACAACTTCTACCGTATTATCTTTACTGCAATCATCTCGCACTAAGACTTGAACATCTACACCAACCTGTTCAAAAATTGAATCCAATTGTCGTTCAATATGTTTTGCGCCATTATATGCAGAAATTACAACTATTACTGTTTTCATATTTTTTCTATATTTCCTTTATATATTTCGTCGACTTTCTTTTCCACGTTTTTAATGATACTATCAACTCTAACATCATTAAAAGCCCAAAGAATAAACGGAAGAAACGAGTAATCCACCAAGTCATTATCAACAAAATTTGCTATAAAGACTGCGATTAATGCTCCTAATACACATGCGTTTTCCTTATTCTTTTTCGCCAAACAATAGGCAATCAAAAAGTAAACAAGTATAATTAAGATTCCATATCTCAATATTACATACAGATATCCATTATCCAAAACAATCGAACTTATATCTTTTCCATCAACATAAGTAGTGTTGTCTTTCACGAACGATTCATTACTCATAATATTTATAAGGTGAAGACCAATTCTTCTCATTTTAAATATCGCCAGTCTAAATCTACCTGAAAAGAAAGTGTCAATTGTGTTCCAAATTCCGCCTTTTAGTAGTAAAAACATCATTGAAAATGAAAAGATTGACATACAAGGTATACTTAAAACCGTAGTTCGATACAATATTTTATGCTCATCTTTCTTCATTTGCTTTGCAAAAACAACAAATAATGATAAAGCTAATGACAGAATTAATGCATTTCTCGAATGACAGAAAGTATTTGTGGCTCCTGCAAGTAACACAAAAAGAACTATTACGTTATCTCGTATTTTTTCTTTTACAATACAGATATAATACACTTCTAAATAAAAAATCAACAATGGCAAAACATTGCTATGGTAGAATCCAAATGAATGTCTGTTATAGTTAATTTGCTCTACTGTATTACGAGACGTTAAAATATCTGGCAACACTCCAAACATACAAAGAACCAAAACACTGATTATGCCGATTGCAATTATTCTTGAACTTGTTTTATAAACCCTTTCTATATCAACCTTTTTTGAATTATAAATAAGTAAGATTAAAACACTCCAATATAAATCTCCGGTTTTCACTCCATACAGCAATGTCACCATTAAAATAGCAACCATCCGGAAAAAATCTTTCTTCCTCAATCTCATATTAATGCAAGAAATAAAAATCAATATATATGATCCTATACGCAAATATCTCGCCAATATATCCATGCTACCGATATTATAGACATCGCCAATAAACAATGATATATACTGTATAATGTAGGACAAATAAAATAAAATTTCATCCTTTTTAAATTTTGTTATCACTTTTCTCCCCCATGATTCAACATCTGCGCAATACAAAGTAAACTAAATTTAATCGATCTAAGTTTTATGCCATAAACCAAGCTCCAACCCAAAATACGAATATATCCACAAAGCTTACTGCTAAAACCATTAAGGCTAGAATAATATAACGTATCATTTATTCTGATGCGGAACCGATTCCAGTATTTTTGAACATTCCTGCTGTCACTACGCTGAAAAAAATTTTGATATATTTTTACCGGAAGCGTGCAGAATTTCAACTCTTTTTTCCGAAAATCATCAAACAATTTTGTGTCAACGCAATCCATAAACAACCCTTCGTCATAGGTATACCCTTTGTATGCTTTTAATCTTACAGCAAGACAACTGTTGATCGCATTGAATTTATTCTGTGGAATTTGTTGTTCTGGGGATTTAATATACTTTCCTTTCAGCCAACCTGACTCATTTGGCGAATAAATCACGCCATTTTGCCCATATATCACCGGCACAAATACATCAAACGTTTTATCCACCACTTTATTTTTCAAGCAATCAAAGTATTCCTGTTTTACAGGTGTATCATCGTCAAACCAGATTACAATATCATCCTCAGACTTATCTTTTAGGATAGAAAGTGCATAATTGTATGCTTTTGATAATCCAACGTTTCCTCCCATACTATGATAGGTCAGCAAATCAATTGGGAAATATTCCTTGTTTTCTACCACATAGTCATCTGTGCTATTATCTAATACAATAATATGAAGTTGCTCTTCCTTGAGCTGCATTAAATGCGAAACCGTAATCGATTCCTGTATTTTTTTGTTGTATAAAACAACAACTGCATAATATTCGATCATCATTCCCGCCTTGCTTAGTTTTTTTTGTATTTGAGAAATACATCTTCATACTGTCCGCAGATCTTATTCCACGTGTACTCTTCTGCCACTCGTTTTTTTGCCCTCTGTCCCATCTCTGTAATTTCATCTGCACTCATTTGATCTGCTTTATCTATCAGCTTTGCAAGGCTCCCCGGCTTACGGCTCCAATAAAGAGCACAATCCTCTGCGACTTCTTTATTAAAGCCAACATCAACCAGCAGATTCAGATCCGTGCTGCCAAGAGCCTCAATCAACGACGGGTTTGTACCACCAACCGTATGGCCATGGAAATAGGCATAGGCGTTCTCTCGAATTTTCTTCAGCAATTCCTGATCATAAACAGTGCCAACGAACTTAATTCTCTTATCGCTCTTGAAATGAAGTTTTTCCTCAAGCTCATTCAGGAATTTGTCATTTACATTTGTGATAATGGCAAAGTCTTTTTTGCTCTTGCTCTTCATGAACTCTCGGATCATAACTTCAAAAGAGTTCTCCGGTACAAAGCGACCGACGACAAGGTAATATTCCTTCTTCGTCAGTCCTTTTTCTTTATACCAGTTCACTAGCTTTTCATCATCATCGGACAGCTTGCTAAGGGTCAACTCTGCACCATACGCAATAAACGTAGTCTTCGGATTTCGACCCTTAATGCCCTTTCCGTCATAGCACTCGTGGATATACTTCTCGATGTTCACTGAGTCACAGATAGCAAGGTCGCAGTATTTAACCATCATCTGCTCAGAAATCTTCCAGTATTTCCGAATCGGTGCAGACCACTTCGCTCTCATCCACTCGTGTCCGTCCGGATTCAGGTACACAGTGCCGCCCAGCTTATGAATTTCTTTGTAGAAATGAGCCGCAAAAGGTCCAATGCGGCAAGCCATAATGTAAACAATCGGATTTTTGATCTTATGTTCTTTTATGTATTTGCAGCAAGCATTCAATGCTGCAACATCATAATAAATGGCCTGCGCCGCACCAATTTGAGGGATATCAATTTTGAAACAATGTGCATTGTGGAACTCGAACTCGTGATCATTAATTCTGGTCACACCTTCCACTTTTGTTTCATCCATGCAGCCGTCACCGTTAGCCTTACACGCCACATGATATTTAATATTTTTCTTATTCTGATGGTACTCCGTGAGCTTGTAAACAAAGGTTTCATATCCACCGTATGCGCCTAAGCTCTTGGCTCCTACCAGAAATACGTGCTGTACTTCGTTTTCCCGCTGCATTCTTCCTACCCCTGTGTTCTTAAAATTTAAAAGTATCCTTCAGACCAAGCCACTTCTGGTCCTTATCACTCAAGTTCAGTACAGTACCATCTTCCAGCGTGTAGCCTTCTGCGCTGGCACTACCCTTGTACTCGCCCTTCAACTCCGGCCATTCAATGCCAATCTCCGGGTCATTCCAAGCCATGCCACCTTCATCATTCGGATGCCAGAAGTCATTGACCTTGTAGCAGAACTCTGCTTCATCACTCAGAACCAGGAAGCCATGTGCAAAGCCTTCCGGAATGAGGAACTGTTTCTTATTCTCCGCGGACAGTGTAACGCCATACCACTTGCCATAGGTTTCAGAGTTGCTTCTAAGATCAACCGCAACATCAAACACAGTGCCACGCACGGCACGTACCAGCTTGCACTGCGGATACTGCTTCTGGAAATGCAGGCCACGCAGCACGCCCTTTGTGGACATAGACTGGTTATCCTGTACAAAATGAATGTCGATGCCAGCTTCCTTCATATCTTTTTCGTTGTAGGTTTCCATAAAATAGCCACGGGCATCACCGTGAACAGCAGGCTCAATAACACAAAGTCCTTCAATGCCGCCTACATTTTTCTCAACTTTAATCTGTCCCATTTCTTCTATCTCCTCTATTACTGCTCGATCTCTTTCAGGTAACGGCTCAGTGCATCTTGCCAAGTCGGAAGCGGAGTAAAGCCAGCTTCCACCAGCTTGCTCTTATCTAAACGACTGTTGAACGGACGAGCTGCCTTGCTCAGACCATACTCTGCCGTGGTCACCGGCAGGACTTCCGTCTTATATCCAGCCTGACGATAAATTTCCTTTGTGAAATCATACCAACTGATATAGCCACCCTCATTAGTTGCATGGTAATAGCCGTACTTCTCAGTCTCATTCATATCGACGAGCAGTCGAGCTAAATCATATGTATAGGTCGGTGTGCCAATCTGGTCATTAACCACACGAACAATATCGTGGGTCTTGCCGACATTCAGCATGGTCTTGATAAAGTTCTTACCATTCAAGCCAAACACCCATGCAATGCGGACAATGAAATACTTGTCCAGCGTCTGGCTGACTGCCAGTTCACCTTCCAACTTCGTCTGGCCATACACATTCAGTGGCTTGTAATCCTTGCAGTCCGGCTGCCAGGGCTCAGTGCCCTGACCGTCAAACACATAATCCGTGCTGATATAGGTCATCTTGCAGTCCAATTTCTTGCAGATATTTGCAATGTTCTGAGTGCCACCTGCATTGATAGCACGGACTTTCGCCACTTTATCGTCGTCCTCTGCCATATCCACAGCAGTCCATGCTGCACAATGGATCACGGCATCCGGATTTACTTCTGTAATAACTTTTTCAACGGCATCTTTATCAGTAATGTCCAGTGCTACATACGGTGCTTTTGTTACCGCAGAACCGTCTGACACGCCGCTGTAGTTTTCCTGAATATCAGAACCCACACCTTCGTGACCGCGCTTTAGCAGCTCATTCATCACATCATGTCCCAGCTGACCGCCAACGCCTGTTACAAAAAACTTCATGTTCTTTCCTCCTGTTAGCGGTTGCTGTACATTTTCTCGTAGTAGTTCTGGTATTCACCGCTGATAATGGTCTCCCACCACTCACGGTTATCGAGATACCACTGAATAGTCTTCTTGATGCCATCCTCAAACTTGGTCTCCGGCAACCAGCCCAGCTCATTGTGAATCTTGGTCGGGTCGATGGCATAACGCATATCATGACCCTTACGATCACCAACATGGGTAATCAGACTCTCCGGCTTGCCCAGCTCCTTGCAGATAATCTTCACGATCTCAATGTTCTGCTTCTCGTTGTGGCCGCCGACATTGTAGACTTCGCCCACACGACCCTTGTGGATAATCAGATCAATAGCCTTGCAGTGATCTTCAACATACAGCCAGTCACGGACATTCAGACCTTCGCCATAAACAGGCAGCGGCTTGTCAGCCAGTGCATTGGCGATCATCAGCGGAATCAGCTTCTCCGGGAAGTGATACGGGCCATAGTTGTTGGAGCAACGAGAAATGGTCACAGGCAGGCCGTAGGTACGGTGGTAAGCCAGAACCAACAGGTCAGCAGCAGCTTTGGAGCTACTGTACGGAGAGCTGGTATGAATCGGAGTCTCCTCAGTGAAGAACAGGTCAGGACGATCCAGCGGCAGGTCACCGTAAACCTCATCGGTAGAAACCTGATGATAACGCTGAATACCGTACTTGCGGCAAGCATCCATCAGCACAGAAGTGCCGATAATATTGGTCTGAAGGAAGATGCCAGGATCTTCAATAGAACGGTCAACATGAGACTCTGCCGCAAAGTTGACCACGATGTCCGGATGTTCTTCTTCAAACAGTTTATTCACAGCTTCACGGTCACAAATATCAGCCTTCACAAAGCGGAAGTTCGGATTATCCATAACAGGTGCCAGTGTGGACAGATTTCCTGCATAGGTCAGCTTGTCCAGACAGATAATCCGATAATCCGGATACTTCTTCAGCATGTGGAACACAAAGTTACTACCAATAAAACCAGCACCACCGGTAACAATAATTTTCATGATTTTAATCTCCTCTACACTTATCTATGTATTTTTTACTCGTTTCTAATTAGTACAGATGTTCCTGATACTTGCCGTCCATGACGTCCTTCAGGTACTGACCATACTGGTTCTTCTTCATGACCTCATAGACTTCCATCAGTTCATCCTTGCTGATCCAACCATTCAGGTACGCAATCTCCTCCAAGCAGGCAATCTTGCGATGCTGATGCTGCTCCACGGTCTTCACAAAGTTGGTAGCATCAACAAGGCTCTCATGTGTACCAGTATCCAGCCAAGTAAAGCCCTGACCCAGCAGTTCTACATTCAGAGTACCATCTTCCAGATAAATACGGTTCAAATCGGTAATTTCTAATTCACCACGCGCAGAAGGTTTCAGGTTCTTTGCAAACTCGACCACACGGTTATCGTAGAAATACAGACCGGTTACGCAATAGTTGCTCTTCGGATGCTCCGGTTTTTCCTCGATAGAAATGGCCTTACCGTTCTTGTCAAACTCAACAATTCCGAAACGCTCCGGATCGTCCACATAATAGCCAAACACCGTTGCACCCTTGCCGCTCTCAGCGTTTTCTACTGCGGCAGTCAATCTTTTCTTTAATCCATGACCGGCAAAAATGTTATCGCCCAGAACCATTGCCACAGAATCGTTTCCGATGAAATCAGCACCAATGATAAAAGCCTGTGCCAGTCCATCCGGGGACGGCTGAACAGCATAAGTCAAATTTACACCAAACTGGTGTCCATCGCCCAGTAGGTTCTCGAAACGAGGTGTATCCTGCGGTGTGGAGATGATCAAAATGTCACGGATGCCAGCGTTCATCAGAACGGACATCGGATAATAAATCATCGGTTTATCAAAAATAGGTAAGAGTTGCTTGCTCGTCACTTTCGTTAATGGATACAGACGAGTGCCCGATCCACCTGCTAAAATAATGCCTTTCATAACATCTATTCCTCCGTCTTTTAATCTTTAAAAATATCTATGTACACATCCATATGGATGGTATTTCTCTCTAATTTCTGCTGTGTTCACCACACAATCGGCTAAATGTTTTCTTATGCTGTCGTATCCAATTACCCCAGCAATCGTGTTTTCTACTTCATAAAACATCCGTTGAGTACACTCGTCTCTATTTCTCTATAGCCGAAGTGCTGTTTTATACAGTCGAACCCCGTATACCCTGCAATGATGTTTTTTCTAAGTGTTGGATTGTTGAATCGAACCCTGTCGGCGCATAAGTTTTGTTAAAACCGTATATATCACCCAGTCCAATTTCGTCATTCATTGTTCATTATGAATAAATCATGCACTCTCACCGCCCAAAACATGTATTTATCATCGCCATCTATGCTCTACTCAACAGCTGTTTTATGAAGTAGAAATCATCTGTTTTTCTCTATTTTTCATGACTCAACAAACCGTAATGATGTAGGTGTCATTAGTGGGTCAGATAGTGTACTCAACAGCATTTTCAGACGTTAATGATAAACTCATGGATTTTTGTTGTTTTCTCCTGTTTTCCGCCATTTCTATGATTCTTCTGAAAAGGATGTGCCAATTTTGTGCCACAGGGGTCAAAAGTTCAGCGTTTTGTATGAGTATCTAGCATTTATAGCTCATATAGCTGTGAAATATAGCCAATTTCAGCAACTCAATTAGTGTGCAAAACAGGTTCTTTTCGACTATGCTACGTCAATATGGTTTGTTGAGTAGACATTGCCAGTTATATACATTCCGTTTGTAATGATACTTAACATATTTTTGTGACTTATGGCCTATTAAAACAGCATTTAGCCTTGGTCCAATAATATCATGTACATTCTAGCTTATTTGCTCCAGTTTGTAAACATTATGAAGCAACTTTTTTCACAGAATGTCGAACTTTTTCCTATTTGTTTCTTTTATCATTACCATTATTTTACATAATCTCTATTCGCACAAAAAAAAGGATTAGCAACCTTTCGAAAATGACACGTTCCTAATCCCCTTTTATTTTCCTATCCTATTCCATTTCTTTCCTTCTCAAAATATCAAACCTATCCAATTCCACACCAAGATCAATCCAAAGTTTCTGTTTCGGATGCGGCGCGCTCTCCATGGCATTTCCTTCGTCATCCCAGATTCCTTTCACGGTCACGACAACATTCTCCCCATTCGGTTTCATCACTTCGATTTCTTCCCCAACGGAGAATTTATTTCTCTGATTAATCGTATACCGTCCCTGTTCATTTTTCTCCCCAACAATCCCCAGATACGTATACTCCTTCACATACGTATTACTATCATAAATCTGGCTCTCATGATCCGGCTTCCCATAGAAAAATCCCGTAGTAAACTGCCTGTACGTACAGTTCGAGATCTGATCCCGATACCACTCCATATTCTCCTCATACTTCTTAGGGCTCTCCAGATAATCATCAATCGCCTTCCGATACGTCCTTGCCACCGTCGCCACATACAGCGCCGTCTTCATTCTTCCTTCAATCTTATAACTGTCAATCCCCGCATCCAACAAATCCGGGATATGCTCAATCATACAAAGATCTTTCGAGTTAAAGATATACGTCCCTCTCTCATTCTCATACACCGGCAGATACTCCCCCGGTCTGGACTCTTCCACGACCGCATACTTCCACCGGCACGGATGTGTACAAGCCCCCTGGTTCGCATCTCTTCCCGTGAAATAATTGGACAGCAGACATCTACCCGAGTACGAAATACACATCGCCCCATGAATAAACGTCTCGATCTCCATCTCCTCCGGAATATGCTCCCGAATCTCTTTGATCTCCGCCAGAGACAGTTCTCTTGCCGTCACGACACGTTTCGCTCCCTGCTCATACCAGAACTGATACGTCCCATAGTTCGTATTATTCGCCTGTGTACTGATATGTCGCTCAATCTCCGGGCACACTTCCATCGCAATCCGATACACTCCCGGATCCGAAATAATGAGTGCATCCGGTCCAATCTCTTTCAATTCGGCAAAGTAAGCCCGCACACCCTCCAGATCCTGATTATGTGCCAGAATATTCGCGGTGACATACACTTTCACTCCATGCGCATGCGCAAACTCCACGCCTTCTTTCATATCTTCCATCGAAAAGTTCTTCGCCTTCGCGCGGAGTCCGAAGACTTCTCCGCCGATATATACGGCATCTGCGCCGAAGATCACTGCTACTTTTAATACTTCCAGACTGCTGGCTGGAACCAGTAATTCCGGTTTTCTCATGTTGTTTCCTCTCTCTTCTCATGGCTTTTCATCGTGATCGCGATTCCATCTCCCAGCGGCACGACCGATGTCAGCAGCCCTTCATTGTGTGTCAGTTCAAATAAGTATTCCCGCATCCGTTTGTGGATCGTGCGGTTCCGGCGTTCCACGGCGAAGCGGGATTCGATGACGTCGCCGTCCTGCAGCACGTTGTCGGTGATCAGTACGCCGTTCTTATCAAGGACACGCAGGACTTCCGGCAGGAAGTGGATGTACTGTCCCTTAGCGGCGTCCATAAAGATAAAATCGTACGGACCATCCAGGGTTTTTAAGACTTCTGCAGCGTCTCCCGGGATCAGCGTGATGCGGTCGGCGAAGCCGGATTTTTCGAAGTTCTCCCGTGCGATCGGGATGCGTTTTTCGTAATTTTCTATTGTGGTAATCTCTGCGTCCGGTTCGCCGTACTGTGCCATGAAAACAGCAGAGAATCCTACGGCAGTTCCTACCTCCAGGATTCTCTTTGGCTGTTTCATCTTTAAGAATACTTTTAAAAAGCTCTGCATTTCACGGCGAATGATCGGCACTTTTGTCTGTTTGGCCGTCCGCTCCAGATTTTCCAGAAACGGGGTGTGGCCGGTGTCCAGGGAATTGATGTAGGTTACCATTCGTTCGTCTATTATCATGTAAGATTCCTCTTGTTTTGCAAACGTGCGTTATTCCGCGGACGGCTGTCCTTCGGTGTTGACGCCCGCCAGAATTTCCAGCATTTCATCGACGGTCTGTGCGGTGTTCAGCACGTAGGAACCGTCCTTGATGCCGCCGTAGTAGCCGGACAGGCGGTACTGGACTTCGAAAACCAGAAGGCTTTCGTCGATCAGTCCGTTGTCTTTCAGGAGTTCGCCAAGTTCTTTCGCCTCCATGCCGGAACGCACCTGTACGGTGACTTCCTTTCCTTTTCCTCTGGATGCGACTGGCTCCTCGGCAAACACGTCATGTCCAAACTGATATGAAGTTTTCGCTGCCAGAATGATCACAAGAATCACGCAGACGTAAATGAGCAGGCGCACGGTTCCTTTCGCACCTGTCAGCGCTGCGCGGTATCCGGCATCCCTTTTCTTTTCGGACATGGGCGCTCTCCTTTTGATTTTCGGTTTTAGATTTCCGGTACTCCGATGCGGATTGCCTCTGAAATGCAGTCCTGCACCTTCTGTACCATCTTACAGACCTCGAGTTCCGCTTCAAGATAGGCGTTTGCTTTCTCGCTTTTGCGGAGTGCGTAGGAATCCCGCTCCAGGGAATCTACCGCATCGTAAAGGTCTACGTTTTCGGACTGCTGCAGTCGGTAGTTGCGGATTCGATAGTCGTCGACCCGGCTTTTTAAGTCCGGGTCTTTTTCAAGTTCCTCTTCCATCCACAAGTAATTCTGATATGCCCTGCTCTCCCTCATTTCTTCGATGAGCGCATCCAGACATTCTGTTACTTTGTCCATGGTATTTATGCCTCCATGATGATCGGAAGGATCATCGGTCTTCTCTTTGTTTTCTTCCATACATAATCGCCGAGGGCATCTTTGATCGTGGATTTGATCTTGCCCCAGTCGGAGATATTTTTGGAAAGGCAGCCATCCAGCGCCTCTTCTACAACTTCTCTTGCCTCGCCCATCAAATCCTCGGATTCGCGTACATAGACGAAACCGCGGGATACGATGTCCGGGCCGGCCAGAAGCTGGTTCGTTCTCTTTTCGAGAGTCAGTACAACGACCATGATTCCGTCCTCGGACAGATGCTGGCGGTCACGCAGGACGATATTTCCTACATCACCAACGCCGAGTCCGTCGACCATGATGGCTCCGGTGTGGACTTTGCCAGTTACTGCTGCGCCGTCCTCATCGAGTTCCATGACATCACCGGAATACATGAGAAAGATGTTCTCTTTCGGGATGCCGAGGCTCTGTGCTACTTCTGCGTGTGCTTTTAAGTGGCGGTATTCGCCGTGTACCGGAATGGCGTATTTCGGTTTTACCAGGGAGTAGATCAGTTTGATTTCCTCCTGGCAGGCATGTCCGGATACGTGAACGTCCTGGAATACGACGTTGGCACCCTGTGCAGACAGTTCGTTGATGACGTTTGAAACGGCTTTTTCATTTCCCGGGATTGGGTGGGAACTGAAGATCACGGTGTCGCCCGGCAGGATCGAGATCTTTTTGTGCAGGTGTGCCGCCATACGGGACAGTGCTGCCATGGACTCGCCCTGGCTTCCGGTGGTGATCAGGACAAGCTGCTCGCCGGTGTAGTTTTTCATCTGCTCCACATCGATCAGGGTATTTTCCGGGATATTGATGTAGCCAAGCTCCTGCGCGATGGAGATGATGTTGACCATACTGCGGCCTTCGATGACAACTTTACGGCCGTATTTATAAGCAGAGTTGATGATCTGCTGCACACGGTCAACGTTCGATGCGAAGGTTGCGATGATGATTCGGGAATTCTGATGCTCGGCAAACAGGCCGTCGATCGTCTTTCCTACGGTCCGCTCGGACATGGTAAAGCCAGGCCGCTCTGCATTGGTACTGTCGCACATCAGTGCCAGAACGCCTTTCTTTCCGATCTCTGCGAATCTCTGCAGGTCGATGACATCACCAAAGACTGGTGTGTAGTCGACTTTGAAGTCTCCGGTGTGGACGATGATGCCAGCCGGGGAGTAGATTGCCAGTGCTGCTGCATCTGCAATACTGTGGTTTGTTTTGATAAACTCAATGCGGAATGCGCCCAGGTTGATGGACTGTCCGTGTTTGATGATTTTCCGTTTTGTGGTGCGGAGCAGGTTGTGCTCCTTTAATTTGTTTTCGATCAGGCCAATCGTCAGTTTGGTGGCGTAGACCGGTACATTCACTTCTTTTAAGATGTAAGGCAGGGCTCCGATATGGTCCTCGTGGCCGTGGGTGATGACGAAGCCTTTGACTTTGTCGATGTTTTCTTTCAGATATGTTACATCCGGGATGACCAGGTCGATACCGAGCATGTCGTCTTCCGGGAATGCAAGTCCGCAGTCTACGACGATGATACTGTCCTCATACTCGAAAACGGTGATGTTCATACCGATCTGTTCCAGACCGCCAAGCGGTATAATTTTTAATTTACTTCCATTATTCTTTTTCAAATAGCACCTCCGCGCATGTTTTCCAAACGATTCCGTTACCGGTACGGCTTCACGCACGCATCCCCTGAGCGTCACTTCAGGCTGATGGAGCATATCCCGCACCTGCAGGATTTGCCCTTTAAAGCGCTGTCCCGGTCCCGCTTCGTCTGCGTCCCGGTATGGCTTCAAAACGGCTGGTTCAATAGGTGATGTCTGCCTCGTCATCCAACATGGAAGCAAATACGCCGGAAACGGCATCGAATTCGGTGTCGTCTTCTACCATAACATACTCTGCCTCTGCGTCGGTGTCGGTGGAGATATCCTTCAGAATATAGGCATTTGCCTCGTCGTCCTTCGAATCGGATACCAGAATATAGTTGACTCCGTTGATTCTGGTCTGCTCCTCCACGTAAAATTCTTCTTTGCCGCCATCATCTGTTACAAATGTTATTTTTTCCATACAATATTCCTTTGTTCAGTTTTCCTGTGATTCCTTCTGATGGGAAAGATAGTCCAGATATCCCTGCAGGATAAAAACAGCTGCAATCATATCTACGTACTCCTTGCGGTTTTCCCTGCGGATTCCGGTTTCCATCATGGTGCGGTCTGCTTCGACCGTTGTCAGCCGCTCGTCCCACATGACAACGGGCAGACCTGTCCGTCTCTCCAGCATTTCTTTGAACTCGAGAGATTTTTCGGCCCGCTCTCCGATGTCGTTGTTCATATGTTTCGGGAAGCCGAGTACGATTTTTTCCACGCCGTACTCTTTTGCTATCTCTTCAATCCGGGCCAGCGTCTGACGCAGCTTATTCTCCGATTTTCTGCGGACAATTTCGATTCCCTGCGCAGTAAGACCCAGGGCGTCGCTGACTGCCACCCCTACTGTTTTTGAGCCGTAATCTAATCCCATTATTCTCATAGTAATTACGCTCACTTCCAGGATTCATTTTTGATGTACTCTTTTAACAGTTCCTCTACCAGTTCATCACGCTCTACTTTCATGATCAGGCTTCTGGCCCCCTTAAAGCTTGTGATGTACGTCGGGTCGCCTGACATGATATAGCCTACGATCTGGTTGACTGGATTATACCCTTTTTCTACCATGGCGTTGTAAACGGTTTCGAGTACCTCTTTTACCTGAATCTCCGGCTCTGTTTTTACTTTAAAATATTGTGTGTTACTTAATCCTGACATTCTTTTCACGTCCTCGTATTTATTGATATCATTTATATTCTAATACATGTTATGGGAAATTTCAATCGTGAAATTGCCCAACTATTTGAATGTTACAGTTCACTGCATCTCAGCGAACTGTAACATTCAAAGCCCGCATGGAAAATTTTGCTTTGCGAAGAGGCGGCAGCTATTTCTGATGTTATTTTATCCCTGAAAACGCCGCATTATTCATATGAATTGGAAGTAAAAATCATTTCCAGGATTCTCTGGGCACAGGCGGTCAGGTCTTTTTCCTCGAGATACTGGTCATTTTCGGCACTCAGCGCATCCAGGATTTCGCGGCGGTCGGTTTCGGTTCCCGGCATCACAAGATCGTTTCCGGCAGCAATGCATTTTGCGGCAGAGGAGCCTCCGTCGGCGTTTGTTGTGGTCCAGTCTGTCATGATGATGCCGGCAAAGCCCCATTCCTTTCTTGCAGCGGTTGTGCACAGATCGTAGCTGTTGGCGGTGTGGACACCGTTTACCTTGTTGTAGGAGGTCATGATCGCCTTTGGCTGGGATTCTTTGATTGCAATTTCGAAGCCCTTCAGATAGATCTCACGCAGAGCGCGCTCGGAGACGATGCTCGATACGCCGCGGCGGTTTTCTTCCTGATTGTTGCAGGCGTAATGTTTGATGGTCGTTCCGACCCCGTGCTGTCTCTGCACACCGCGTGTGAGAGCTGCTGCGATGATTCTGACCAGAATTTCGATTGAATTTTCTCCCGCCCTGTTCTATACTAATGTAAACAAATGTAGCTGTTTTTTATTCCAGATAACTACAAAATCGGAGGTATCACGCTTTATGCATATGACACAAATTCAATCTGTCTTAAACGAGAAAAAAATCACGTTTTCCTATACGGAAGAGGACAACTGCGGAAGCATCGACTTTGAGCACCGCGGTCTGCGGTATCATATCTGGGAATTTGCAGACGATGTGGAGCCGGTCGGCGTGGAGACCAATCTGCGGTATGCAGGGCGCGATGAGGAAATCGAAGGCGATTACGATACGATTCTCGCAGAACATTTAAAGAAAGAATTTTAAGCGATTTCATTTCATTTTTGGGAAAAGATGTGTATTTTATGACGCCAGTTCTTCAACCACAGCTCGAAAAAGTCACGCTGGAACAGTATGAAATGCTTCCAGAAGAGAAACGCTTCAAAGTTTTTGACGGTGTCGTCTACGACATGGCAAGCCCTTCGCAGGTTCATCAGGCACTGTCCATGCAGCTTTCCACACTCATCAATACTTACATTCTTCGCAAAAAATCATATATTTTCTAACGCTGCCAGAAACAGCTCATAGAAGTCATCTTCCCCTTCAAGCGCCGGGGAATTTTCTCCGCCGCCATTGGTGCTGCGTTTGATTTCTGCGTAAAATTCTTCACCTGCCATGGCAAGATCCATTTCATAGATGGAAACGTCATAGGCATGGCAGATTTCGCAGAATGCGTGGATTGGATTCGGATTTTCCCTTGTCTGAAGCAGTTTTTCACGCAGAATGGGGTCTGCCTTTGCTTTTTTCTGCCAAGCTTTTGCCTGCACTGCAGGGAAGTTCTTTCATCGCCATGATTGCTGTTCTCAGACATCTGCGAGCCGTAACTTTTCTCAATCAGTTCGTTTTTTGTCAATAAATGATTTCTTGACGCTTTCAGATCTCTGTGATACAGTAATGGCAGAAACGAGGTGATTGCATGAAAAACACATTTGAGCAACAGATTTACGAGATCTTTGGAACAACGGACCCAAAGGAGCTGCGCAAGCTTTCCAAAGACGCGAAACAATACCAGCAGTTAGCGAAAAAAGAAGCACTGCGCCATGCAGCTGGAAGAAAACCTGCTTTTTCGCTGCCACAAATCATTCAGATGGCTGCCATGCAGCAGCAGGGAAAAAGTATTGCCGAGATCGCGCGCACCTTTCAGGTCAGCAGGCAGACGGTATACAATCAAATTGCCCGTGCTCACTGTTTCAGCACGGATCCCGATGTCAAAACGCGGATGTGTTTTCTTTACCGCGATCAGCTTTGCACAACGATTGATATCGACTTCCGTCATGAGAAAATTGCAATCCAGAATTACACAAAAAAAATTCCGCTTCGTGCCTTTGGCGTTGTGGAGCATCCGACCTGGGATGATTTTACCTGGTTTCTGGAAAGCCGCTGTTTTCCCAAAACACGCGATCATGCCAAAGACATTTTAAAAGAAATGGGACTTCCCTTTTATGATCCGCTGCTTATCATTGAAAAAACAGATGGGCGAATGGCCGGTGACGAGCAATGGCTCCTGATTCTGAAAAATAAGGAGGCACGCCATGGAACAGATCCGTCTTGATCATCAGCTGCCTGTCAAAAAAACAGATCACACCTCAAAAGGGGACCAGCTCAAGTGGAAAATCGGTAATATCTGGTACAAATCCGACTATATGGGATATGAGGGACTCTCGGAGACACTGGTGTCTCATTTACTGCAAAAAAGCACTCTTTCCCATCCGTTTGTCCTGTATCAGCCTGTTCGGATTGCATACCGCGGCACTCTCCGCAGTGGCTGTTCCAGTCCTGATTTTCTAAAAGCAAATCAGATGCTGATCCCATTGGAAAAACTGTACCGCCAGAATACCGGAGACAGTCTGGCAATCACGCTTGCTGCTTTTTCAGAACCGGCGGAACGCATTCGTTTTCTGGCAGATCAGATGGAACACATGACGGGAATTCAGAATTTCGGTGCATATCTGACCGCTATGCTGGAAATTGATGCCTTCTTTCTAAACGAAGACCGGCACACCAACAACATCGCTGTTCTATATGATACAGAAACAGAGCAATATTCTCCAAGTCCTCTATTCGATCAGGGTTTATGCCTGTTTGCAGACATTAGCAATGACTATCCTCTGGATCTGCCGATGGATGTCTGTATAGAACGCATCGAAGCCAAACCTTTCAGCTCTGATTTTGATACACAGCTGGATGCTGCGGAGGAATTATACGGTATCCAGCTTCACTTTTCCTTTACGCCAAAAGATGTCTGCACGGAACTGGCTTCTCTGGCCGATTACTACCCTCTGGAAATCCGCCAGCGTGTTGAGCAAATCATACGCCGACAGATGCGCAAATATGGATATCTGATGCGCAGTTAGAGTCGAAAAGAAAACAGTACAGAAAAGTCCCCACGCTGTGTGTGTCTTCTGTACTGTTTTCTTTTTTGACCTTTTTACACGATCTTATGCCATTTTCTTAAATACCGGAATCGAATCGATCGGTGCAGCGGCACGGATAGTCTGTCCGCCTTCGTACACTTTTCCGTCTCTGGTGTCTTCCCAGCGTCCTTCCGGAAGATATACTTCACGCTCAAACTCGTTCAGATGGAAAATCGGCGCTACCAGGTATTCGCTTCCGAACATATACTGATCCTGCAGCTCCCAGCATTTTTTGTCATCCGGGAACTCATAGAACATGGTACGGATCAGCGGAGAACCGTTTTCGGATGCCTCGTCATACAGCTGTTTGATGTAATCGTGCATGCTGATGCGGATGTCGTAATATTTCTTCATGATCCGGTAATTTTCTTCTCCATAGCTCCACAATTCATTGGACTGGCCGGTATACAGATAGCCGCCGCCAAAGTCACGGTCATCGAGCGGTGGAATGTTGTGCGGTCCGCGGTCGCCGTGCATACGGAGAACAGCAGAGTAAACGGCAAACTCATACCATCGGATCAGAAGCTGCTGGAAATCCGGGTCATTGACATCATCTGTCATAAAGCCGCCGATATCGGTTGTCCACCACGGAATGCCGGCAAGACCCATATTAAGGCCGGCCTGGAGCTGATCATAGAAGGCTTCAAAGGTACTCGGCACATCGCCGGACCATACAACATTTCCGTATTTCTGACTTCCGGCCCAGGCGCAGCGAAGCAGGTTTACAATATTTTCTTCTCCTTCTGCTTTCATGCCGTCATAGAAGACACGGCTGTACAGCTGCGGATAGATATTGCTGCAGGAAAGAGCCGGTCCGTCGATATAGCGGTAATGATCGAAATCGTAAACGCCGAAATCCGGTTCTGAGTTGTCCAGCCAGAAGGCATCGATTCCAAAATCATAATAGTTTTTCTTGCAGACTTCCCAGACGTATTTTCTGGTTTCCGGGTTGAACACATCGATTTCCACGCAGTCCCCCTGGAAATCATACGTCTGCAGGGCGCCGCGCTCTGTTTTAATCAGCAGGCCGCGGTCCAGCATCGGCCAGAAGTTCTCGCTCTTCCGGTCTACGCTTGGCCATACGGAAACGATAACTTTGATTCCCATGGAATGCAGTTCGTCCACCATGGCTTTTGGATCCGGCCAGTATTTTTCATCGAATTTCCAGTCGCCCTGTACGGTCCAGTGGAAGAAATCGATGACAATCTGATCGATTTTGATGCCTTCCTTCTGGTAGCGGCGTGCCACTTCAAGCACTTCCTCCTGCGTACGGTAGCGCAGCTTGCACTGCCACAGGCCCATACGGTCCTCCGGGAATTTCGGCGCGCGGCCGGTCACTGCGGTGTAATTTTCCAGGATCTCTTTCGGTGTATCGGCTGCGGTCAGCCAGTAGTCCATATCTTTGGTCGAGCGTGCAGTCCATTCGGTGTAGTTCTTTCCGAAGGTTACCTGTCCGACAGCCGGATTGTTCCACAGCATACCATATCCTAAGCTGGATACGGCGAATGGTACGCTGATCTGGGAGTTCCGCTGCGCCAGCTCCAGGGTGCATCCCTTCAGATCCATGTATTTCTGCTGATACTGGCCCATTCCGAAAATCTTCTCTTCGTCGTTGCTCTCAAATTTCAGGTTCAGGCTGTATTCGCTTCCGCCGATCACACCTTTCCACTCACGGTTGACCGTTTTTAAGCAGCGGCTCTCTTTGCTGATCGTTCCGTCGTAGCAACGGTGATATTCTCTTAAAATTTCCTGTTCTTCTTTGTAGAAGGTGATAACTCCTGCAAAGTTGACCACAGCACGGATTTTTCCATTGGTGATGGATGCGCTGGTTCTTTTTCCCATCGATCCGTCGATTTCCAGATGATCGACCTCAAACTGCTCTGCTTTTGCCTCTGTTTTTTCCGGCACTTCGGTCAGCGCCCAGTCTTTTCCGGAAAATTCTGGAAGCATGGTTGCGCGGACACGTAAGGAATCTTTTCCCCACGGCTCAATCCGCAGTGTTTCTCCGTTTGCCTGTGCAATTAACACACCATTTTTTGTCTGAAAACGCATTGTTTTATTCTCCTTTTTTGAAAAGAGAGGTCACAGAACAATTTGCTTTTCCGTGCCTCTCCCTATATTCTTACATTCCGATGCTTATGCAACAACAACTTCGTTCGCATCTGCTGCGAGTACAGCTTCTTTCTTCTCGTTTCCGACGAATACTTCTACTTTGAGTTCCGTATGTGCACCTTCTACGGATACTTTCACTGTGTCGCCGTCTTTCACTGCTTTTACGGTGAATACATTGTTTCCGTGGATATCCGGAACTTTTGTCTCGGCTGCGTCTTTTAACTGATATACGCAAACAGTTGCGTGGTCAGCGTAGTCGTAATCCGGTTTGGTGTCGCAGTTTCCTCTTACTACGATGCTGTTCTCTCTTACATACAGCGGCATGGAGAAGTAGTCGTAGGTTCCCTGATACCATCTTCCGCCCTCTTTTGTCTCGCCGGTCAGAAGCTCAGTCCAGGTGCCTTCCGGCAGGTAGTACTGTGCAACTTTATCCTCGCGGAATACCGGTGCAACCATAAGGGCATCACCTAACATGTACTGCTGATCCAGATACGGAACGGCCGGGTCGTTCATGAACTCGAATACCATCGGGCGCATTACCGGGGTTCCTTCCTCGTGTGCCTCTACAGATTTCTGGAAAATGTACGGCATCAGCGAGCATTTCAGGTTGGTGAAGAATTTTACTACGTCGCAGGACTCTTCGTCGAACAGCCACGGCACACGGTAGCTTGTGGATCCGTGCAGACGGCTGTGGGTAGACATCAGTCCAAATGCGCACCATCTCTTGTACAGATCCGGTGTTGCGGTGCTCTCGAATCCGGAGATATCATGGCTCCAGAAGGAGAAGCCGCTCATGGCGAAGGAAAGGCCGCCGCGCAGCGTTTCTGCCATGGACGGATAGTTTGCAGAGCAGTCGCCGCCCCAGTGTACCGGGAATTTCTGGCTTCCTGCTGTTGCACTTCTTGCAAACAGAACTGCCTCGTTCTCACCTTTTACTTCTTTTAACAGGCTGAATACTGCCTGGTTGTACAGGTATGTATAGTAGTTGTGCATTGCCTGCGGATCGCTTCCGTCGTGGTAAACAACGTCAACCGGGATTCTCTCGCCGAAGTCGGTCTTAAAGCAGTCTACGCCGCAGTCCAGAACAGTTCTCAGTTTATCGGTATACCATTTAACCGCATCCGGGTTGGTAAAGTCCACAAGGCCCATACCTGCCTGCCAGTTGTCGGTCTGCCATACGCCTTTTCCGTCTGCTCTCTGCAGCAGATAGCCGTTTGCAGCGCCTTCTTTGAAGAATGCGGTTCCCTGTGCAATATACGGGTTGATCCATGCACAGATGTGAAGACCTTTGTCGTGATATTTCTTTAAGGTTGCGCGAATATCCGGGAAGCATTTCTTGTCCCACTCAAAATCGCACCAGTGGAATTCGTGCATCCAGAAGCAGTCGAAGTGGAAAACGCTCAGCGGAATATTTCTCTTTTCCATTCCCTCGATGAAGGATGTGGTAGTCTCTTCGTCGTAGTTTGTGGTAAAGGATGTGGACAGCCACAGACCAAAGGACCACGCCGGAGGAAGTGCCGGGCGTCCGGTCAGCGCGGTGTACTCGTTCATGATCTTCTTCGGTGACGGTCCGTGGAACAGATAGTATTTGATTCTTTCGCCCGGTACGGAGAAGCCGACATACTCTACTTTTTCACTTGCTACTTCGAAAGAAACGTTGTCGGTACTGTCAACGAGAATACCGTAGCCGTTGTTTGTCATGTAGAACGGTACGCATTTGTAGCCGATTTCGGATGCCGTACCGCCGTCCTCGTTCCAGGTGTCTACAACCTGTCCGTTTTTTACGAATGGAGTAAATCTCTCGCCAAGGCCGTATACGCACTCGCCGACGCCAAGGGAGAGCTCGCTTACCATATATGGCTGATATTTTTCGGTCATGTAATTCTGGGCTGGCAGCATGGTGCTCTGCTGACGGTCCCATCTGATATAGGAAAGGTTGCGGAAGCCGCTTCCGGTCAGAACTTTTCCATCTGCCTCGAAGGTGTAAGCAAAGACACCTTTTCTCTGTACGCGGACCTGTACGCTTCCGGTATCAAGAACTGCCTCATCCTCGTTGATCGTTACAGTTACGTCCTCGTATACGCTCTCTGTTTTGTCGAAGGACGGAACTTTGTTGTCGTAGGCTTCGTAGTGCCATGCCTCCATGGAGATGGTGTCCGGTGTATGTGCTACGAACTCAACGGTGATGGTCGGCAGGTTCAGGGTCATGCCTCTGTGCTCGATCGGACGTGTGGTAGCCAGGATACGCATACCGCCTGGAATCTGCTCTACTTCATAAGCCTGCATTGCATGGGATGCATTTGCTTTTTCACTCGGAAGCCAGTAACCTTCTGTGAATTTCATCTTTTCATTACCTCCTGATTTGATGCGCCCGAAACAGAGGATGAAAAGCACTCTCTTTTCATCATTTTTTACAGAATTCCTGTTTCAGGCTGACGTTTTTTGGTAATTTTATCCTACCACACTTTTCCTGTCGAAAACAGGGAGGATTCTGTGAAAAAATACGGCGATATTATCTTTTTTCCGGTTTGAACCTTTTTCTGGTTCCAATATGCAAAACGGGAGTGTGTCCCGCAAAAGTATCCTGTTGCATTTCCAATTACTTTTGCCGGGACACACTCCCATCTTTCTTCTTTTGTTTTTTCTTTATGCCACAATCAGATAGGCAACAACTGCCAGCAGGATCTGCAGGATCACAAAGCGGATCACAACCTGACTGTCGGACCATTTGTATTTCAGGCGGACATGGTCATGCAGCGGTGTTCTTGTATTTTTGAGGATCGCGATTTTCAGGAAACGGAGTAAAAATACTTTGACAAGGCCGATTCCTCCGTCGACGATCATCACGCCTGCCATCAGCAGATATAAGAACGGATGGCGGGACTGCATGGCAAGGATGGCGATGTAGAAGCCAAGTGCTCTCGAACCGGCGTCGCCCATCAGCATGCTGCTCGGCGAGGTATTGAAATACAGGTACGCGAGAAGCGCTGCCACGAACAGGTAATTGGCTACGGTGAAGCTTCCAAGGACATCGTGGAAAATCATACTGAACGCGAAGATGACCACGCAGGAAAGGCTCGCGCAGAGTCCGTCGACACCGTCGGAACAGTTTGTAACGTTGATCGAAATCCAGATCAGGATGATGCCGAGGATTATGTAGACCACTTTCGGAATGGTAAGGGACATGCTTCCGAAGTAGATCGTGGTGGAATTGTAATTCACAAAGGTGATGACGGTCACAATGGAGATGACGAGGTCAATCGCGCCTTTTTTGTAATCGCTCCACGGGGTTTCGGATGCATCATCGAGGTAGCCGCTCAGCATGATGCAGACGAGCAGGATCGCGTAGATCACATACTCGGCGCCAAGAGGCAGGAACAATACGCTTCCGATCAGGAAACAGATGACGATCACGAGGCCGACGCCGCGCAGTTTTCCGCGGGAGAGGCCGCCGTTTACGGCAAATTCTCTGCCGTGATCGCTCGGCAGAAAGGAAAATGGATGCTTTAACGCCAGAAAGGTCAGCAGAAAGGTGACCACGATTCCCAGCATGGCGATCTGGCCGGGATTTAAAAAATTACTCCATACTTGATACATACGTTTTCTTCCTTCACTTTTCTTTAGATTGAGTTTGCACGAAGCCGTATGTGACGTGGCTTTGTGTTCATTTATTATAACAACTTCATACAAAAATTGCTATACCCAATTCGGGGGTTTCGTGATAAGATAGTGATACACTAAGTTGAACAAAAAAGGAGTTTTTTATGCCACGCAAAGATCATCTGCCGCGCCAGACACGCCAGGAACACATCACGCTGCAGCCGAACCGCAGCATCGAATTTCGTGTAACCGACGATTTCGGCAGTTTTTCGCCGCCGCACTGGCACGACGCGCTGGAAATTATTTATATTCTGGAGGGTTCCTCCATTGTCACGCTCTCGGACCGCACAAAGACCGTCCTTCCGGGTCAATTTCTGCTGATCAATTCCGGGCGTATCCACACGGCGCGCTGTCCGTCCACGGGAAACCGCTCGATTCTGATGCAGATTCCGGATGCGTTCCTTGCGAACTATCTGCCTGATCCGTCACAGCTCTGGTTCTCGATTGACTACGACAGTACGAATCCGGAAGTGCAGAAAAATATCAGCCAGCTCCGGCGTCTTCTGCTTTCGATGATGCAGCTTCATGACGAAATGCCCGACGGCTATCTGCTGACGTTCCAGCGGGAGCTTTTTACGTTTCTCGATCTGCTCTACACGAAATTTTCCGAGAAGAGCCCGCTTGCGCACCACCCGATGAGCTCCCGGACGCAGACACGGCTCGATACGATTCTGACGTACACGCAGGAAAATTACCAGCGGCCGATTACGCTGAAGGAGGCTGCCGATGTTGTCTCGCTGCAGCCGGAATATTTCTGCCGGTTCTTCCGCCAGAACATGGAAACGACGTATCTGGAATACTTGAATTCCTACCGTCTTTCCCGCATCTACCGCGACCTGATCGCCACGGATCTGCCGGTCGGCACGCTCGCGGAAAAGCATGGTTTTACAAACGATAAGCTATTTCACCGCCTCTTCCGCGAGCGGTTTCACACGACGCCGCTGCAGCTTCGGAAGGCAGCACGCGAGAAAGGATCCTGATAGCTTTCGCTGTTTTAATATCTTTGAGAATGGGAGTTTAACACGATGACAAAAGAAAAACTGGCGCTTGCCGTCATTGAACGTTTGAAACAAGAATATCCTGACGCCGACTGTACGCTTGACTATGACCAGGCGTGGAAGCTGCTCGTCAGTGTCCGCCTGGCCGCACAGTGCACCGATGCGCGGGTCAATGTTGTGGTGGAGGATCTCTACGCAAAGTATCCTGATATCGATGCGCTGGCAAACGCGACACCGGAGGAAATCGAGGAAATTGTGCGGCCGTGCGGTCTTGGAAAGAGCAAGGCACGCGACATCAACGCCTGCATGCGCATGCTGCGCGACGAGTACCACAGCCAGGTGCCGGATGACTTTAACGCACTTTTGAAGCTCCCGGGCGTGGGACGGAAAAGTGCGAACCTGATTATGGGCGATGTATTCAAAAAGCCTGCGATTGTGACGGATACGCACTGCATCCGACTGTGCAACCGCATCGGGCTCGTGCATGACTGCAAGGATCCGAAGAAGGTGGAGATGGCACTCTGGAAAATTGTGCCGCCGGAAGAAGGAAGCTCGCTCTGCCACCGGTTTGTGGAGCACGGACGCGAGGTCTGTACTGCGCGGACGACACCGCACTGTGAACGGTGTGTGCTCGCGGATATCTGTGAGAAGAACGGCGTAGAAAAATAGCATTTTTCTATGCGTTTCCATGCGAAAAAGGCTTTTGCATACCGGACAGATTTTTCTGATTCTGTCCCGGCTGCAAAAGCCTTTTTGTTTCTATTTTTTATACGACCGAAAGAAGTCCGTCAGCGCTTTCAGCGTTTTCCCGAGCACCTGCACTTCCTCTTCTCCGAGTTCCGCCATCACGGCATCCGTCATCTGCTCGTGGAATTTTGCGTGATGATGGAATGCCTGCCGTCCCTTTCCGGTCAGGTGGATGTAGACGATCCGGCGGTCCTTCTCGCTGCGCTCCCGCTCGGTGTAGCCTTTTTTCACCAGACTGTTCATCGACGTTGTCAGCGATCCGACCGTGATGTCGAGCTTTGCCGCGATTGATGACATATTGCCGCCCTCCAGGCCGACGGCTTCTATGATGTGCATATCGTTGTTCGTCAGATCCTTGAAATCCTCGGTGATGATCGCCTCTTCTTCCAGTTTTTGTATCTCGTGAAACAGATGGACCAGTGTCTCATTGATGATTTCTCTGTTATCCACTCCTCTTCCCCTTTCCGTCTGTTCTGTCCCTTCTGAACAGGGTTCCGCTCTTTCTGTCTGTATTGTATCAAAAAAGTTCCAGACAAACAATACCAAAAACTGCCTGGGAAACGGCGGATCGCTCCGTGCCGTTTCCTAGGCAGTTCTGTTATGTTTGATTCAATTACATCTGCCCTTTTTTCTTTAACCGTGTAAAACAGATCATGAAAAAGCAGATGCCGTATACGGTTGTGATCGGGGTGGACATGCCGACGAAGGTCAGGTTCGTATTCGGCAGGTGTGAGAAGAACAGCGCCAGCGGAATACGGATCAGGCAGGCGGAGGTGATTCCCTGGATCATAACCGGGATGCTGATGCCGCGGCCGTTGAAGTATCCGATGCTGCTGAACAGCACACAGGTCAGAATACATTCCGGTGCGAAACCGCGC
Organism: Blautia sp. TM10-2; assembly: GCF_003480845.1. NCBI lineage: Bacteria > Bacillati > Bacillota > Clostridia > Lachnospirales > Lachnospiraceae > Blautia > Blautia sp. TM10-2. Next base: position 39,954 of record NZ_QUJZ01000019.1, read on the forward strand.
AGGTAAGCGGCGCTCTGCTCGATAACGGCCGGATCGCTCGTGAAGATTCTGGAGATGACACTTCCACCGAAGAAACCGATGCAGAAAATCACAACTCCAAGAGAGCAGCCCGTTGCGATTGCGGTGAGGAAGCCCTTCCACGCGCGGTCTTTCTTTCCGGCTCCGGTGTTCTGTGCCACGAATGCTGACACAGACTGCATCACAGAGGACGGGATCAGCATGATGAATGAGGTCAGCTTCTGCGCCACACCGTATCCGGCGGACGGCATAAGGCCCATGCCGTTGATGATCGAGTTGATCACAAGGAAGGAAATCTGTACGGTCGTCTCCTGCAGCGCGATCGGCACACCGACGTTCAGGACTTTCTTCAGCTCGTCATGGTCGATGCGGCAGTCTTCTTTTTTGAATTCAATCGGCAGATTGCCTTTTTTCAACACACCCATGGAGGCGATGACAGAAATCAGCTGCGCCAGAACCGTCGCAAGCGCTGCTCCCGCAACGTCCAGTTTCAGCACACCGACGAAGAACAGATCTCCGGCAATATTGGCTGCGCAGGCGATGCCGACGAATAAAAGCGGCAGATTTGCATTACCGATTCCGCGAAGCACGCTGCTGATGACGTTGTACGCGATGATGATCAGAATACCGCCGGAACAGATCCGCAGGTAGAGGACGGTTTTGTCAAAAGACTCCGCCGGGACCTGTAAAATATTGGCAATCGGACCTGCGAACAGCTCCAGAATCACCGTCATGGCGATACCGATGATGGCGAACAGAACAATCGAGGTTCCCACGGTTTTGCCGGCCTTATCCGGCTTGCCCTCGCCGATGTGCTGGCCGATCATAACGGTCGAACCCATCGCAAGGCTGGTGATGATAAGTGTTACCATCTGCATGAAGTTGCTTCCGGTTCCGACAGCGGAAATACTCGACGCATCGCCGAACCAGCCGACCACGAGAAGGTCGACCGCACCGTAAGCCGCCTGCAGAATCAGCGCGCCGAGCACCGGCAGCGCAAAGCGGATCAGGGACTGGAAAATCGGTCCCTCTACAAACGATATTTCTTTCTTATTTTCTTTTGCCATTGTTTTTCACTCCTTTTATTCCCGGCATCGTTTCCTGCATCCGTGTGATTGCATGCACAAATTCGTCCACCACCGCGTCGTCCAGATCTGGCAGGCGGGATGCCCATTCCCCGTGAAAGTGCGTCACGCGGAGTTCCACAAACTCTTTTCCCTCTTCGGTCAGTGTCAGGTTGATCACGCGCTTATCTTTTTCATCCGCCTGTTTCACGAGAAGATTTCTCTCCTCCAGTTCCTGCACCAGCTTGGTGATGCTCGGCAGCGTTGTGTTCATATAGCTGCTGATGTCGCTGACGCGGCAGAAGCCCTGCTTTTTCTGAATCTCATTCACCGCATCCAGCACATGCACTTGCCGCGGCTTCATACCGTCCGGCAGGTCCGGGAGCTTCTCGATCAGACGCTTTGCATCAAAACACGCATCCAGGAACTGCTTTAATTTTTCCTGTGTCATGGAAAATGGTCCTTTCTTCTTGAAATTTAGTTATCTTTAGTAATTATCTTTGATAAGTATAGCAGGAAATGAAAAAATGTCAAGAGGGAACTGATGATAAAAAAGAGCTGATTGAAAGTTCTGGCAATGCGAGATTCTTTCATCAGCTCTTTTCCATATCCATTTGTCACTGTTCAATGAGCTGCATTTCGGTGCCCCCCGCCGGATTTTATGCTTCTGATCGTCTTTTCCAGTACCTTCATCTCAACCGGTTTTGAAACATGGGCATTCATACCGGCTGCCAGAGAATGCTGAATATCCTCAGAAAACGCATTGGCGGTCATAGCAATGATTGGAATTGTCTTTGCCAGTTCATGGGAGCTTCTTCGGATTGCTTTTGTTGCCTCATAACCATTCATAACCGGCATCTGCACATCCATCAGGATCATGTCATAATCCCCCGGAGCAGACTGCTCAAATGCCTCTAAGACCCTTTTACCATTTTCACAGATTGTACACTCTGCACCCTCAATCTTTAACAATTCCATCAGGATTTCTGCATTCAGCTCATTGTCCTCTGCACACAGAAACCTCATTCCTTTCAGGACATTGCCAGCCGGTTCATCCTTTTCTGCCTGTTCTGCTGAAGAAACAAATCTATCTTCTGCTATTCTCAGATCTATAAGAACCTCAAAACAGCTTCCCTGGCCCAGTTCACTCTCCACATCAATGGTGCCTCCCATTGCTTCAACCAGATTTTTGGTAATAGCCATTCCAAGACCAGTTCCCTGTATCTTATTCGTCATAGAACTTTCAGCACGAGTAAAAGCATCAAAAATTGTATCTTTGAAATCTGCCGACATTCCCATGCCATTATCGCTGACCAAGAAACGGTACTTTGCGTAGACAGATGACTTTGTCTCACATTCTTCTACCAGAAACTGAATTTTTCCACCTTCCTGCGTGTACTTCACTGCATTAGAAACCAAGTTGCTGAAAATCTGCATCAGATGAACCTGATCTCCGTTCACCCACTCGTGCCGGATGTTTTCTTTTATGATTGTAAGAGTCTGATTTTTTTCGTCTATCTGTGAATGGAATATGGTATTGAGTTCTGTAATAAAATCCAAGATGGAAAAATCGGTATACTTAAAAACTGTTTTTCCTGCCTCAATTTTGCTCATATCCAGAACATTATTAATGATTCCTAACAGATGCTGTGATGAAATGTCTATTTTATCTGCATACTCTATTACTTTCGCTTTATTACCGGCATCATGTCTGATCAATGATGTCATGCCGATAATTGCATTCATTGGTGTACGAATATCATGTGACATATTGGACAGGAAATCCGTTTTCGCCTTATTTGCATTTTCAGCGGTCTGCAAGGCTTCCGTTGTAATGTCCTTTGCTTTTTTCAGTTTTTTATTGGACTCCTCCATATCCTTCATTGCCTGCGTCTGAATCTCATTATTTCTTTTTTCGTATTCAGCTTTTTGCTCAGCAAGACTGCGTCTGGAAATACTGTAGAATAATCCGGCAAAAAGCAAAAGTATAAAACCTGCCATGAGTATTGTTTCAAACACTATTGTTTTCTGATAGTCTCTTAGTACATTATCTACAACACTTTTTTCTACAATACAAATCAGCATGGTGTTATTATTTTCTATCGGACAGTATCCCAGATAGTAAGGTTTTTCACTTTCCACAAGTTCTACCCCCTGTTCTCTGCCATCCAGCTTTTTTTGAAGAGAATCAGCCTCTTCCTCAGTGATAGCCTGATCTCCTTTTAAATGCTTTAACAAGAAATAGTTCCTGAAAAATTTATCTTCTTTCTGATTTGTATAAGTAATATTTCCGTCGTTATCCAGCATAAACAGATACGCATTCCCGTTATAGCTTTTCACACTTAACATGGAATCTAATTTTGAATGATCATACAAGGTTCCAATTGCCGTATAAGTTTCCCCCTTAATCGTATATTCCTGACATGGAATTGCAACCAGATAACCATCTTTTTTCTTCTGGTTGTAATCAAGAGAAACCAATTTTCCAATATTATATCCGTTCCTCAAATCCAACAAAAGTTTACTTGGCATGTCAACCCGAAGTTTTGTTCCATCAGTGGTTATTGCCTTTCCATTTTCCTGGAGAAATATAAGTGTACTTTCAGATTCTTTCTGCCATGCCTCAAAGAACTTCTTGTTTCTATCCAGTTCAATAGATCTCACTCCCTCTTGAGTAAGAAAATCCTCAAGCATATGCAGCCGACTGTAGTATCCATTCACCTGCAGATCATAGGTCTGCTGTATCTGTTCAACAACTGCTCCCATACTGCTTTTCCCGTTTTCTGCGATATAGCTGTTCATCCTGTTCAAAAGGAGCTTTACAAAAATTAAGTTTAAAAAGATAAGAATTAAAAAGAACAATGGTACTATCATCTTTTTTCTTTTTGTTTTCGCCTGTTCTGTTCCCACTTTTATTTTTCAACCTCTATATAATCTTCCGGTGCTGACGGCTGCTGTCCGTTTTCCATTGCTGCGGTCCATGCACTTGATAATGTTGTGTTACCAAGCCGCCTGATCTCACATTCCGGATTTATTTTTTTCAAAACAGACATTGTAGTGTCTGTAAGAAGAATAGAGTACTCCTTTTCTTTGTCGATTTTTTTCTTATTTACTTCTATGTCCTTTAATGAGAATCCGTTTTCCTCCTGCCTGACGATTATTTTCATACCGGATGCAATTGGTAATTCATATTTATTGGTTATATGGAATTTCTCATCAGAATCAGCAAGATATTTCTCCGCAAGTTCATAAATCTCTTTGCCATTGATTTTTGCCAGGTATAATGGTGTATCTGAACTCTTTGCTGTCATCAGACCAACCCGGCTGCAGGTACACTCCCCTTTGTAAATGGAGGAAGTAAAATAATAATATGGTGCCAAAGCCAGCTGAGCATCCTTTTCTTCTCTAATCGTAGTTAAAATAGAAGATGCCGCATCACGACCGTTTTTATCATTTAGCGAAATGGAATATTCATTTTCAAAATTAACTGTGGTTTCTTCTTTTGAATCCTTACTGTTCATTGTGCTGCGAAAAGCATCATAAGCCTGTGTTTCATCCATTTCCCCTGACAATAATCCGTGAACAGCCTCAAGACTGGCATAAAATGATTTTTGAGCAGAATATCGGATATAAACAGAATTATTATTAATTTCATCTTCCAGTCCAGGTACATCTTCCATCATGTTTGGAACATCTACATTTAATGAAATTACACCCTTTCCATCTGCGATCAATGTTTGTCCTTCTTTTGAAATCATACACTCCAGGACATCGAATGCCAGGTCCAGTTTTTCCTGATCTTTTTCCAGTTCTTTGTTAAATGCAATATTCAGAGAAGGGGTCATATTTATAAAAGCTTCATCCGAAATCTGTGAAAAAAACGGTATACGAGTTAATTCTGCATCCATCTGTTCCTGAAATTCCTGCATAAGTGCCGGATAACCATGAAACATTGCTGCTTTTCCCTCAAGGAACATCTGCGTTGCAGTATTAATATCGACACTGATATCATCACTTGTAAAATGTGAGTCCTTCAAGAATGTATTGGTTTCTGAAAAAATACGTTTCCATAACGCATCATCAAATGCGATATCCCCTGATGCACTTTCAGCTGAGCTTCTCCATTCGATTCCATCCAGACTCATGAATTCACCAATTGCACCTGTCTGAATCACCTCATGAGCGGACCAGTCTTCTGCAAGATCCAGGGAATACGGTTTTATACCATTATCATAAAATTGCTGGCATGCCTGTGCATATTCCTTATAGTTTTTCGGTATCTTGATTCCATACTGTTCAAACAATGTCTTGTTGGCAATAATCGTCTGCGGTATACCGCAGATAGGAAGCCACTGAATCTCATTTTTTGAATTTTTATAATATTGCAATGCATAGGAGTAATACCTGGAAACCACATCATAAGAAGCAAAATCCATTAGATATGGCTCCAGATCCTGTGCATCTTTTCCAGAAAATCGACGTACGGTTATGATATCCGGCAGTTCACCATGTTCCTCAAAATAGCTATATAAATCGGTATCATTGTTACCGGTAATAAACTCAATATCCTGATCTGGAAACTGCTCATGGATATAGGGTACAATATTTTTCATTAAACGATTTTCCCACAGATACACGGTAAGGTGATCGTCATTTTTAGATACTGCTTTTTGAGATTGTCCACAGCCAGACAAAACAGTAATTGCTAAAAGCACACCTGACAGTAATGCTATCAGACATTGTTTTGCCTTTTTCATCCTCGTATTTTCCTCATTCTTTCCTGATAAAATCATTAATTCAATAATTGGGAAACAATTACAGCCAGTTTTCCAGAACATCATTCAGCTTATTCATATCCAGCGGTTTCGCGATATGTCCATTCATGCCTGTATTTTTTGCCAGCTGTACATCTTCTGCAAAAGCATTTGCTGTCATGGCAACAATCGGTAGTTTTCCCTGTTCACCCGGAAGGCTCCTGATTGCTGCGGTTGCCTCATAACCATTCATGACAGGCATTTGGATATCCATAAAAATAAGGTCATACAAGCCTTTCGGTGAAGCTTCTACTTTTTCAACTGCAATTTTTCCATTTTCTGCCGTTTCCACTTCCGCCCCTGTCATCTGCAGAATTTCAACAGCAATTTCTCTGTTTAACTCATTATCCTCGACCAGCAGAATTCTTTTTCCTGTGTAATCTGCTTCAGACAGCTCATCCAGATAATTTCTTGCTGTTTTTTCTTTTCTGCCAGAAGTAAACTGCCGCAATGTAGCCGCCAAACGGGAACGGAACAGCGGTTTTGCAATAAAAGCATCTACGCCTGCAGCCTTTGCTTCTTCTTCGATCTCGCTGAATTCATAAGATGTCAGTACAATAATGGTAATCTCTTTCCCTATCCGTTTCCGGATCTGTCTGGCTGTTTCAATTCCGTCCATATCCGGCATTTTCCAATCTAAAATAACAGCAAAGTAATCATTTTTTAGCTCATGATGTGCATAACAGCGCTCAACGGCTTCTCTGCCGGAGAGAACCCATTCGCCTGTAATCCCAATCTCCTTCAATGTGGCAACTGTACTTTCACAACATGTCTTATCATCATCCACAACCAGAACAGGTAGATTCATCAGATTTCTGTCCTGTTCTTTTTCTTTTTCCTGAAGTTCCAGATAAATTGTTACTGTAATTTTAGTTCCCTTATGTAAGGTGCTTTCCACTTTAATATTACCATTCATCAGGTTCACAATATTTCTGCTGATTGCCATTCCCAGACCTGTTCCCTGGACTCTGGTTGTCCGATGGTCATCTGCGCGGCTGAAAGGATCAAACATGATTTTCTGGAATTCCGGTGACATACCGATCCCATTATCCTCAATCGTAAATTCATAGCATCCAAGTTCCGAAAATCCATTTGGCTTTTCCTCTATGGAAAAAGTAATATTCCCACCATCCGGTGTATACTTGACCGCATTACTCATCAGATTCACAAATACCTGCTGGATTCTCAGGCTGTCACCACAGACACTCTCATGTTCAATGTGATTAATGTGTATATCTAAATTGTGTTTATGTTCATCAATCACCGGTTTTGTGAGTGTTATAAGATTATCCACCAGATCTGGCAGATTGAAATCCTCCTGTGCCAGCGTCATTTTTCCACTTTCAATACGTGCCATATCCAGCACTTCATTAATCAGCCCCAGCAGATGACGGCTTGATTTTGTAATTTTGCTGAGACATTCAATGACTCTGTCCTGGCTCTCAATATTTGCTCCTGCAATTGCTGTCAGGCCGACAATGGCATTCATCGGTGTCCGGATATCGTGGGACATATTGGAAAGGAATTCTGTTTTCGCACGGTTTGCATTTTCTGCAGACCGGTAAGCCTCTTTCAGTGCCTGACGGGATTCAATCTCTGCTTTCTTCTCCTGTGTCACATCCATGGATGCCAGCAATACCTTTTCCAGCTTTCCATTCTTCCATTCCAAAGGAATATAAGAAGCGATTTTATAAGTCTTTTCATCCAGGCTGCAATACTCAAACTTATAAATATCATTTTCACTTTTCAGATTCTTCCGGATATTTTCCGGTGCGATCAGGATGTCCATAGTTTCCAATGGTTCCAGTGTCTTATATTTTTCAAGAACCTGCATCTGAAAATCATGATAGAATCCCAGAGGTTTATATATCATCTGTCCATTCAGGTTATAGAATTCATATCTGTCATTTTCCAGATCACAGACAACAAAGCGGTCAACCAGACGCACAATACTCTGAATTATCTGCTCCATGGAAGCATTATCCGCCGCCATCTGCAGATGCCGTGCGCTCTCTACCTTTGTCTCTGTGATATCACGCAGAAAGATCATGGCATATTCTGAATCCTCTATTTCGCCACGTATGACCACATTGCGGACCCATCGTTCTTCTCCATTCAGAGTGATACGGCACTCTAAAGCCAATTCGGTTTCCAGACCCTTCAGCCTTTCTGCAATATAACCACGGTCGTAAAAAGAGGATACCGCCTTCTTATCTGTCTCCACAACATAGGAATCCACAAAATGACGGATCAGTTCATCCCATGTATGACTCTGTTCAAAGACTGTCATCAGGGACGGTTCAACCTTAAAGGTATCAAAAGTATTCGCTTCCAGATTTACATAATACTCACACAGGTCTGCTTTCGTAAAAGCCCGGTGGAAAGCAGCAGATTTTTGTGCCTGCATGGCCTCTTTTTTTTCCGCATCAATATTAATAAAAATCCCGGCAATCCTGCTGGCAGAACCATCCAGACGGCGTATTACTTCTGCCGATGCCCGAAACCACTGGTATTGATTATCCTTCATTCTCATACGATACTCTACCTGGTATTTTATCTGGTTCGTCTTATCCTTAATTGCCGCCTGAAGCTGCACCATTACTCTTTCTTTATCCTGTGGATGCAGAAGATCTGACCAGGATTCCAGTTTATTCGGAAAGTCCAGAGTGTCATGATAGCCAAGCATTTTTCGGAATTCATGACTCCAGTTTGCATTCACAATCTCACTGTTTTCGTCACAGTCAAAATACCAGAAGCCGGAACAGATAGCCTCATTGAGCAGTGTCAAATTTACATGATCCCAGTTGACTTGTACGGACATAACCCAGATCTGTCTGCCCGCCTCATCTGTCGCATCCTCTTTACAAAGCCGTACATTTTTCACTGTACCGTCTGCTGTAAGGATCTGTGCTTCCCCTGTTCCGTGAAGCTGCAAAAAACGGTCTCGCTCCAGTCTATCTTCCTCGTCATAAAAGAAGTTTCTCAATGAGCCTTTTGTCTGTTCCATGAAAGTATCGAATGTATATCCTGTACTATGCAACAGCAGATTATTCACAGACAAAATAGACAGGTTTTGGTCATAAGATCCTGTCATTATACCTACCCCGCCGTTATTTTCCAGTGTTTTCTGTACGGCCTGTGACATAGCCTGTGTCTGTCCCGTTACAGCCTCACCTAAAGAATATATTTTGTCTTCATACTTTTCCATTTTATAAAAATCCTCTCTCTGTTTTATGCTTCATTATCCTGCTTTTATCTGTATACAGAGAACCTGTCCCTGCCAGTTTTACATTTACGTTATAATATCCTACAAAACGTGAAAAACAGGTATACGGATTTGAGAAGTTGCAGCCACTACACACAATATTCACACAAAATTCTCTTTATGTTTTCAATTTTTATAGGCTTTGCCAAGTGAGCATTCATTCCTGCTGCCAGACACTTACTCCGATCGTTCCTGCTGTAAAACGGTATCTGAGGCTTTTTTTATTTATCTGATTTTTTTCTGTTTCCATGGAACTTCTGAACGCTCACCTCCTGGTATCATTACAAATATACATAAAAACTCATTTTTATATTACCATGAAATTTTTTACTTTGCAATGCACATACCTTTTCAGACGCTGCTTTTCTTGTTTCCTTTTTCAGAAAATTGCAACCAAAGGGGCGCACCTGAAAATTTCTTTTCAAATGCGCCCCTTCGCTTTCTTTTTTTCTGTCAGATCAATCCGTAATGCTCCATCGCCTTTGCCACGCCGTCCCGCTCGACGGTATCGGTTACGTACTCTGTGTACGGATCCAGAATCTCATCATGTTTTCCAAGCGCAATGGTGTGTGCGCCGCACCGGAACATGGTAAGGTCGTTGCTGCTGTCGCCAAATACGTATGCATCTTCTTTCTCCAGCTGAAACTGTTTCAGCGCATAGTCCACAGCTGTTCCTTTGCTGCAGCCGTGCGGAACGATTTCGTATACACCGCCGCGGCGATCCATGATATCAAACTCCTGCTCAAATTCACGGTACATACGTTCTATATCAGACTGTGCATCGGTTACGATACAAAATTTATCGTAAATGATTCCTTTTGTCTCCGCTGTCTCCGCGAGTCCGATTCCGACAGCAGCGAAATAGGCACGGGTCTGCTCGACCTCCCGAAAACGGGATACCTCCGACGAAAAATAAACATTATCCGTTCCCTCCAGAATCATGCCGATCCTGCACTCCTTTAAAATAACCGGGATTTCCTCACAGCGTTTTTTCGGAATCGTCTGATGCATCAGGATTTCGCCGTCCCGGCGCAGATAGGTCCCGCAGCCGCACAGAAATCCGGAAAACGGAAGCTTTTTCAGCTCCTCGGGCAGCTCCGACCAGGTGCGGCCGGTATTAATAAACGTAAGATTTCCTTTTTCCGCTGTCTTTTTCAATGCATCGAGCGCGCTCTGCGGAATTTCTTTTGTAATCTCACTCAGTAACGTTCCATCAATATCAAAAAATAATGCTTTCACAAAAATTTCCTCCTCGTGTACTGTTTCCTGTTCTCTTTCTGACATACGAAAAAATGCCGAAGCTCTTGATTGTCAAGGCTTTCGGCATTTTCATTCCAGTCGAAGCGACGGGATTCGAACCCACGACCTCTGCGTCCCGAACGCAGCGCTCTACCAAACTGAGCCACGCTTCGATTTTATTTGTTTTCTGAACTCTCGTCCGTCAACAATAGCTATTATATATGATGTCTATAGGAATGTCAACACCTTTTTTGAAATTTTTTTAATTTTTTTTATTATTGCTTCAAAAGGTACATTTCACACGGGTTTGCGGCCTTTTTGGTGTTCTTTTAGAATGACAGTTTCTGAGAAAGTCAAAAAAAGAGATATGCCGGAAGTTCTGTTCCGGCATATCTCTTATCTTTGTTTCTCAGCTCAGCTGATATACATCTGCATACTGCACGCCGAAGCTCAGCGCCTCGGAATGGCTGCTGCAGAAGATGTCTACGTGGCCGTAAGCGGTTCCGCGGTCTTCTACCGTGTAAACCTGGCCGTTGATCATCAGTTTCGTTCCGAATGGTACACCGCCCATGGCAATCGTTCTTCCTGCGGTCGGTGTGGTTCCGCTCGCGGTGGATCCGCCGGACCACTGTCCGGTACAGATGGAACAGGAGCAATAGCCTGTCAGTTTAAATCTTCCAAGGTATGTTCCGCTGGAGGAGCTGCTGGAAGTATCTGACGCGGATGGACTCCCCGTTGTCGTGGAGGATGCGCTGCTGTCCGAAGAACTGCTTCCGGAGCTGCTGCTTGTATCGGTATCTGCTTTCGCTGCGGCATTTGCTGCTTCTGCGGCTGCGACTCTTGCGGCCTCGGCTGCCTGTTTTCTGGCGGCCTCTGCCTCAGCTTCTGCGGCAGCCTGCTGTGCGGCGGCTGCTGCGGCTGCTTCCTCTTCTGCTTTCTTCTGCGCTGCAATCTCCTCTTCTTTCGCCTGACGGATCAGGTCGTTGATTGCATCTGCTTTGCTGTTGATTTCATCTACCAGTGCACTCTCGCTGGATTTTGCATCGTCCAGCTCTGCGGAGTAGGTACGGAGTTCCTGATAAGCTGCTGCATACAGCTCCTGGATGGCTTCCTGCTGATCGCTGCTCTGCTGCTGCAGTTCTACGATCGCTGCCTGCTCTTCCTGCACCTGTGTTTCTTTTTCTTTTACCTGGTCTACCGTGTCTTCATACTCCTGCATAAGATCGCGGTCGAAATCGGAAATTTTCTGTATGTATTCTGCCCGGCTGATCAGCTCTGAAATGCTTTTGGAAGAAAAGAGCATTGCCATGTATCCATTTCCGGAAGAATTTTCATACATATACTGGATACGGAGCTTCATCGCCTCGTACTGCTCTTCTTCTTTTGCTTTTGCATCTTCCAGATCTGCCTGAATCTGTACCAGTTCGTTCTGCTTCGCATCATACTGATCCTGAAGCTCCTGCAGACGGTTCTGCAGATCGTCCAGCTGCTGGTTCAGTTCGGAAAGATATTCTTCTGATTGTCCCTTTTTGGAATTGAGTTCGTCAATCCTGCTCTGTATGCTGTCAAGCTGAGACTGTGCGGCAGCCTGTTCTGCCTGAGCATTTGAAATTTTCTCCTTTGTACTGGCACCATAGCATGGCAGAACGGTTGCTGCCGTAAGCACTGTGGCCAAAACCAGGCTGAATAATTTCTTTTTTTTCATGTCGTACACCTCATACTTATTACGTTCTGTTGCTGATTGTCACTCCAAGTTACTGCGGAAAATGGGCCTTTTTTCCCGCCGTACTTTGCCATTATAACACAAGTATGTCTGAAATGAAAGTCTTTTTTAATTTCTGTTAATAACTTTGTAATATTTCGACGTTTTTCCTGCAAAAACTGGCATGATTTTTCTACTTTCTCCATCCAACAGGGTACTTATTTTTCAAGGTTCCATTGACCAGTTTGCCCCATCCAAGGCCGAATCCATCGACGCAGACCAGCTTCCAGCCCGACGGCGATGCGGTCTCTCCCGGCTCTACGGAAATTGTCTCACCGTGGAGATATTTTTCGGTACGCTCGTCATCTGCCTTTAAATTCATGTAATCTTTGAACTTGTCCGCGGAGAGTGTCACGGCAAACGGCTGTGACGGCTCGAAACGGTCTTTTTTCAGTTCACCGAGATACAGACCGTTCCGCAGGAAATGAAGATTCCGCACGCCATCCGGCAGGGACGGGGAATGGTATACTTTTCCGGCGCGGACTTCCAGTTCCTCCACCGGGATCGGTGCTGTCATCCGGGACAGGAAATCGGAAAGGATCTGTTTTTCTGCTTTCGACGGACCCGGTGCTTCCGTTCCGCGGTCTTTTTTCCGGTTTTTCTGTTTTTTGTTTTTCTTTTCGATCGGTTTTTCTTCTGTCTCATAAGGAATGGCTTCGCCTTTTTTGCGGAACAGGGCAAGGTAATGGCCCTCGCCGTTCATTTTATGCGGCCAGATGCGCACGGTCTTTTCGATCTCCGGATCGCCGTTTCCCCAGACTGGATTGCCTTTTGAAAAACCTTCGTAGCCTTCCATCTCGATCAGTTCCATTTCCGGGAAGTTTTCCAGAAGAAAAGAAACGGTTCCCTCGTCCTCCTGCGGGGCGAAGGTACACGTCGAATACATCATGAGGCCGCCCGGACGCAGCATTTTGACAGCATCCGAGGTGATCTCGCGCTGCAGCTCCGCAAAGAAATCCGGCCGCTCCGGGGTCCAGGTGCCGATGACTGCCTCATCTTTCCGGAACATGCCCTCGCCGGAGCACGGTGCATCCACGAGGATTTTATCGAAGAAGCCCGGGAAGACGTCTGCAAGGCCTGCCGGTGTCTCATTGGTGACAAGCACGTTTTCACTTCCGAACAGCTCCAGATTGCGCAGCAGTGCTTTGGCGCGGGCGTTGCTGATGTCATTGGCGACGAGAAGGCCGGTTCCTTTCAGGCGCGCATTCAGCTCCGTCGCTTTGCCGCCCGGTGCGGCGCAGAGATCGAGCACACGCTCACCCGGTTTGATCGGGAGGCGGGACGCCGGGGTCATGGCGCTTGGCTCCTGCAGATAGAAGACGCCTGCCGCATACAGCGGAGACTGGCCCATGCGCATGCCGTCCGGCACGAAATAGCCGTTTGGAATCCACGGAATTTTCTTCCACGTTCCCGGAACAAGCGGCGGGAAATCTTCGGTCCGGCATTTTTTTGTATTCACACGCAGCCCGGCTGTGCGGGGTGCGTCGTAGGAAGTTAAAAATGCATCAAATTCATCGCCCAGCATGTCCTGCATGCGGGTCAGAAATTCCTGTGGTAACTGCGCCATGTATTGTCTCTCCTTTTTATTTTGCTTTGTTGTGCATCGGTCCCTTTTCGTGAACTGGCGATGCTTTTTCTGTCTTTGTTTCTTTTGTTTTGCATCTATTTCATAATTTCTCACAGAAAAAGAGACAGCTTTTTCGATTTTTCAATCTTTTTGCTGTCTCTTTTTTGCATAGCGGAGAAGAAGGGATTTGAACCCTTGCGCCGTTTCCGACCTACTGGTGTTCGAAGCCAGACCCTTCAGCCTCTTGGGTACTTCTCCGTATTTTGTCAAATACATCATATATTATAGTGCTTTTTTCGGGATTCGTCAATGATTTTTTCATTGGTTTCCGATGGAAATACGGGGATTGTATTTTTTACGGAAATATTCGAAAGTGCAACTTACTCAAACAAATAATCTTCCTCAGGCAGCATCCCATCCCGATGCTGCCTCTTCTTTTATTCTTTCCCTTCTTCCGCCCTCTTCCTCTCTTCTTTTTTCTTCTTTTTCACCACCCGCAGTCTCCGGAAAAACGCACTCAGCATCTCCGAGCACTCTTCTTTCAGCACGCCGCGCTCGACCTTCACCTGATGGTTAAACTCGTGCATTTCCAGCATATTTAAGATCGATCCCGCGCAGCCCGCCTTCGGGTTCATGCTGCCGATGACGACTTCGCTGACTCTCGCCTGTACGATCGCACCGGCGCACATCTGGCACGGTTCCAGGGTGACATACAACGTACAGCCCTCCAGCCGCCAGTCGCCGAGCTTTTTGCTGGCTTTCCGGATCGCATTCAGTTCCGCGTGGGACAGCGTGTTTTTATCCGTATTTCTGCGGTTATAGCCCCGCGCAATCACCTTTCCCTCGTACACAATCACACAGCCGATCGGCACTTCCATCAGCTTTTCCGCTTTCTTCGCCTGCGTAATCGCCTGGCGCATGAAGCGTTCCCGTTCTTTCCGGTGCGTTTTTTCCTCCGGCGTTTCCAGCTTTGTTTCTTCTTCCATTGTGCACTTCCTTTCTTCTCTGCGTATATTTTCTGTCCTTCCCGCATATCGTGAACTGTAGCGCAGTATCTTTTTCTACTCTTTTTACTTCTATGCAGGAGGTTTTTATGTCTGATTACCGGCGTTTCATTGCCTATCTATACGAATACCCGAACAACCGCAAGCGCGGATGCTGCGGCTTTGTCCGCGTGGAGTCGCAGAACGGCTTCTGCCGCATGGACTTCCAGATCAAATCGCCGTCTCTTCCGCCGGAGACCTCGGTCACGGTCTACGGATTTATCCGCCGGTCAGGGCGGATGTACGGCATTCCGCTCGGAAATCTCCTTGCGGGGCGCTCTTCTACGAGCGGAAAACTCTTCACGCACTCCGATGCCATTGGGCAGACGGATGTCACGCTCGACGAGCTTGGCGGTCTGATCCTGCTCTGCCGCCAGACCGGCGTCATCGCCACCCAGTGGGACGATCTTCCGATTCAGCCGGAGTTTTTCGCTCCCACGCTCCCGCAGGAGCCCAAAACCTCCGAAGACAATGGTACCAGACCGACCGAAGAGAAAACTGCCGAAACACCCGAACCTCTGGATCCCGCCGTACCTGCGCAGTCCCTGCCATCATCAGACGCTTCCAAAGCACAGTTCGATGAACTTTCCACAGAATTCAGCAGCAATTCCGAACCTTATCCACAAAATTCCAGCCCGGAATCCACCGTCTCCACAGAATCCACATCAACTGACACGGTAAACACCGTTCCTGCAGACAGGATCACGCAATCATCCGCCAACACACTCCATCCCGCATCCGCGGAATCTGTGAAAACCGCAGAAAGCTATCCCTCTGCCAACCCGGAACCGCCGCAGCCCATCCCGGATTCTGCCGCCCAGCCGCTACATATGACTTCCGCCGATTTTCCCGCCGCAGCAGCCGTGCCGCCGTCCCGGGCTGCTCTCTATCTCCAGCTTCAGGACCAGTTCCCGGAGTTCCATCCGTTCCCAGATGATGATCTGACCGACTGCCTGCGCCTCTCACTCGACGATCTTCCACAGCTCCGCGCCGCCGGTCTTTCGGTGGATGCGAACCGCTTCGTCCTCCATGGCTCCTCGTCCTATCGCCATCTGCTCCTCGCCCGGAACCGCGACCAGCAGGAACTCTGGTATTTCGGCGTCCCCGGCGTCTACACGCCGAATGAGCAGTTCATGGCAAGCCTCTTCGGCTTTTTCCACTTCAAGCAGGCGATGCGCCCCTCCGAGCTCGCGCCCGATGCCCGCTTCGGCTACTGGTACCGCACGCTTTAAAGCGTTTTTTAATCCACGCCGCGGATCTCCACCGTCTCAATCTTTCCGCGCAGGATCTCGCAGAACTGTTCGAGCTGTTCCCTCGCATACCCCGAGAACCTCGGATCAATCACATAATCCGATTCCCGATAATTCTGCAGGAAGTACCGTTTTGCCCCGGAAAGCCACTTTCCGATCGCTTCGATCTCTTCCCTTCCATGCAGCTCTTTGCAGAGCGTTGTCCGGAACTCATAGTCCACCACGCCGCTCTTTAAAAACTCGACCGACTCATTGATCCGCATCACATCGATCTTTTTCACGCCCGCCGTCTCGCCGTACCGGGACGGCGCGTTTTTGATGTCCATGGCGACGTAGTCGATTTTCTTCTCTTCCACTAGCTTTTTCAAAATCTCCGGCCGGTATCCATTCGTATCGAGCTTCACAAGATATCCCAGTTCCTTAATTTTCGTCACGAACCGCTCCAGATCCGGATCCAGCGTCGGCTCACCGCCCGTCACGCAGACGCCGTCCAGCACGCCGCGCCGCTTTTCGAGCACTGCAAAAATCTCCTCCTCCGGAATCACCGGCTCCCATTCGGGATGCTGCACGAGATTTCCGTTCTGGCAGAACGGGCAGCGGAAATTACATCCGCCCGAAAACAATGTGCACGCCACCTTGCCCGGGTAATCCAGCAGCGTCAGCTTTTGAAATCCATGTATGACCATATGCTATCCTCTCCGACCGCAGGACTTCGAACTTTCGTCCGCCCTGCAACAGAAAAAGCGGAACCATAATGTCCGCTTTTTCCATTCATCTTCTATTGGTAATTATTTGCCGTAACGCTCTGCCTGGGAACGGATCAGGTCCAGATCATCAAAATAGTTGATTTTCATGGCTGCTTTGACATCCGCCAGTGTCTGAGCGGCAACTTTTTCTGCCTCTTCGCTGCCTTTTTTCAGCATCTCATAGATCGCCGGAATGTCTTTTTCCAGCTCTTTTCTGCGATTGCGGATCGGCTCTAAGGTCTCCTGCAGTACATTGTTCAGGAACTTCTTCACTTTGACATCGCCAAGGCCGCCTCTCTGGTAATGTGCTTTCAGCTCGTCGAGATTTGCGTAATCCGGCAGATAGCGCTCGAAGTGCTCCGGATGGCAGAATGCATCGAGATAAGTAAATACGGTATTTCCCTCGATCTTGCCCGGGTCGGTGATCTTGATGTGATCCGGGTCGGTGTACATGCTCATGACTTTTTTCTTGATCTCATCCGGCTCCTCGGACAGGTAAATGCAGTTTCCGAGCGATTTGCTCATCTTCGCTTTTCCATCGATACCCGGCAGACGTCTGCAGGAATCATTCTCCGGCAGCATAATCTTCGGCTGCACAAGTGCCTCGCCATAAACCGTATTGAATTTGTGGACGATCTCCTGTGTCTGCTCGATCATCGGCATCTGATCCTCTCCAACCGGAACGGTCGTTGCCTTGAATGCAGTGATGTCGGCTGCCTGGCTGATCGGGTAGGTGAAGAATCCAACCGGGATGCTCGCCTCAAAGTTTCTCATCTGGATCTCCGATTTTACGGTTGGGTTTCTCTGCAGTCTGGAAACCGTAACGAGATTCATATAATAGAAAGAAAGCTCGCACAGTTCCGGAATCTGAGACTGGATAAAGATGGTGCTCTTTTCCGGATCAAGTCCGCAGGAAAGGTAATCCAGTGCTACCTCCAGAATGTTCTGGCGCACCTTCTCCGGGTTGTCCGCATTGTCGGTCAGCGCCTGTGCGTCTGCAATCATGATGTAAATTTTATCGAATTCACCGGAGTTCTGCAGCTCCACGCGGCGGCGCAGTGAACCAACGTAATGTCCTACATGCAGCTTGCCGGTCGGTCGGTCGCCGGTCAGTATAATTTTTCCCATTTTTTCTTCCTGCCTTCCTGATACGTAATCTTCGCAGTCCGCTTCTGTATGAAAAATTTCATGAAAATTCTCATAACTGCGGACCTTCTACATACCCTCTATAATACCGTCTTTTTACAAACACTGTCAATGGTCTTTTCCTGTAAAATCCCTCAAAATATCTATTATGAGACAAATCGTTCAACAGCCACGTACAGCCTTCCCTTTTTCGTCTGGTTCTGCACGCCCACATAGCGGAATTTTCCCATATGGCGCACGGTCACGAGATCGTCCTCTTTTAATGACGCGCTCGGCGATGTCACCAGCTTTCCGTTGATAAACACCTGGCCGCCCTCGATCAGCGGCACCATTTTGCTCCGCGAACTGCTGAACGCCAGCGACAGCACCGCATCGAGCCGCACGGAAGCGACGGAGCCTTCTTTCCGCTCGGTTTTCGGCTCCGTCAGCTCCTCCGGCAGTCCCGCCTCGACTTCACAGTACACGCTCGTATGGCGCACTTTTTTCAGCTCCGCACAGATGTAGTCCGCCATATCCGCCATACAGATCAGATACGCCTGGTTTCCATCGATCAGAATGTCTCCCAGCTTATACCGCTCCACGCCGAGATTCATCAGTGATCCTAAGAAATCACGGTGTGACAGCGCATCCGCAAATTTTTCATTCAGCGGGCTGATGCGCACGACTGCGATCGGAAGCATCGACGCATCACCGTCCTCTGCATAGGATGGCAGAAACAGCGCCGCTTTCCGCTCTGCCGCCTCGTATCCGCCGGACAGCACGTAACGCACGCCCGGGATTTTATTTACCGTACGGTAGAACAGATCCTGCTCCGCCAGCGTCAGAAACTCCGTGTGTGACGGAACATCCCTGTGATAACACTGCTCTGCCAGATCCTGAATCCGTCCGACCAGCACTTCTTCCTCATTCATGGTAATCCCCCTTTGATACACCGCGGGCTGCCCCTGTTTTCTTTCGGGCAGCCCACGTATCACACTTTATTTATCCAGCAGCATCGACAGCCCGATCCGCTTCTTCGCCAGATCAAGGCTGATGACCTTCACTTCCACGATATCGCCGACGCTCACAGCCTCCAGCGGATGCTTGATGAAGCGTTTCGTCATCTGGGAAATGTGGACGAGTCCGTCCTGATGCACGCCGATATCGACGAATGCACCGAAGTCAATGACGTTGCGCACGGTTCCCTTCAAGATCATGCCGACCTTCAGATCCTTCATATCGAGCACGTCGGTGCGCAGGATCGGGCGCGGCATCTCATCACGCGGGTCACGGCCAGGCTTCTGCAGCTCTTTGATGATATCGCGCAGCGTAATCTCGCCGACGCCGATCTCCTCTGCCATCTTCTTGTAATCTTTGATGAAGAACGCCGTCGGTCCCTCGCTGATCTGCTCTGTCTTCATATTTAACTTTGCAAACAGCTTCTCGACTGCCTCGTAGCTCTCCGGGTGCACGCTTGTGCCGTCCAGCGGATTTTTGCCTCCGATAATGCGCATAAAGCCTGCACACTGCTCAAACGCTTTCGGTCCGAGTTTTGCCACTTTCAGGAGCTCTTTTCTGCTCTCGAAACGGCCGTTCTCCTCGCGGTATGCCACGATGTTTTTTGCAATCACCTTGCTGACACCGGAAATGTATTCCAGCAGCGATGCGGATGCCGTGTTCAGATCGACACCGACTTTATTCACGCAGTCCTCAACGACACCGCCGAGCGCCTCGCCGAGCTTCTTCTGGTTCATATCGTGCTGATACTGGCCGACACCGATGGATTTCGGATCGATTTTGACAAACTCTGCCAGCGGATCCTGCAAGCGGCGTGCGATGGAAGCGGCGCTTCGCTGTCCGACATCAAAGTTTGGGAATTCCTCGGTTGCCAGCTTGCTTGCGGAGTAAACGGACGCTCCCGCCTCGTTTGTGATCACATACGCAACCTTCTCCGGGATCTCTTTTAAGATCTCGACGATGATCTGCTCGGACTCACGGCTTGCAGTTCCGTTTCCGACAGAAATCAGGGTGACGCCGTATTTGTGGATCAGATCTTTTACGGTCGCTTTTGCTGCTGCAATCTTCTTCTCGTTCGTCGGCGCGGTCGGATAAACAACGGTGGTGTCGAGCACTTTTCCGGTCGCATCGACAACGGCCAGCTTGCATCCCGTACGGAACGCCGGGTCCCATCCAAGGACAACCTGGCCTGCAATCGGCGGCTGCATCAGAAGCTGCTCAAGATTCTTTCCAAAGACCTTAAGCGAACCGTCCTCTGCCTTTTCGGTGAGCTGGTTTCTGACCTCACGCTCGATGGCCGGAGCGATCAGACGGTTGTAGGCATCCTCGATGGTCGCCTGCAGAACCGGCTTTGTCTGCGGATTCTCTTTGGTGATGATTTTTTTCTCGAGGTAGCGCAGGATTTCTTCCGTCGGCGCCTCAATTTTGACGTTCAGGAATTTTTCTTTCTCACCGCGGTTCAGTGCCAGCACACGGTGTCCGGCAATTTTCGATACCGGCTCGGAAAACTCATAGTAATTCTCGTAAACGGACTCTGCTTTCTCATCCTTTGCTGTCGAGACGATCAGGCCCTTCGCCTCGGTTCTGCGGCGGATCTCCATACGGTAATCGGCCTCATCGGAAATGCTCTCGGCGATGATGTCGCAGGCACCAGCAATGGCGTCTTTTGCCGTTTTGACTTCCTTTTCTTCTGAAACAAAAGCCTCTGCCTCTTTTTCGAGCGGCTCTTTTGTCATCTGCAGAAGAATGATATTCGCCAGCGGCTCCAATCCTTTTTCTTTTGCGATCGTCGCACGCGTCCGGCGTTTCGGACGGTACGGGCGGTATAAATCCTCTACGACCACGAGAGTTGCGGCCTCTTCGATGGATTTTTTCAGTTCTGCGGTCAGCTTGCCCTGCTCCTCGATGCTCGCAAGGACAACGGCCTTGCGGTCATTTAAACTGCGCAGGTACATCAGACGGTCGTACAGATTTCGCAGTATCTCATCGTTTAAGGAACCTGTTGCTTCTTTTCGATATCGTGAAATAAAAGGGATCGTGTTTCCCTCGTCAATCAGTTTCACTGCAGCTTCTACCTGCCACGGTTTGACGTTCAGCTCGGCTGCCAATACCTGATTCATATCCATAGGTAAATTCCTCCTGTTGTCTCTTCCAAAACACGCTGTTCCTTCTCTGTTTTTCCCGCATAAAAAGCGGGACCCTTGGCGGAACAGCCACTCTATTACCTTATCAATAGGTCTTGTTTTTGTCAACCTTACATGATAAAATCTTTACTATAGCTTTTTTGACAGACTGCGTGTGAAACCGCGCTTTTTTGCAGAAGAAAGGACATTTTATGACACCAGAAAATTACGATCCAAACACCAATGAGTCCGGAGATTCCTATCAGTCCTCCCATCCGTACGGCGTGCCTGAGGGCCAGCGTCCCGGACCGTATCAGCATTACCAGCAGCAGCCTCCCGTACAGCCGCCGCGCAGGACGGGTTCGCAGGCCCTTGCGGCCGCTTCGATGGTCATGGCGATCTGCTCCTTTTTGTTCATGCTCAACATGGGGTCCCTGTTTTTCGGCTCGCTCGGCGTGATCTTCGCCCTTTTAAGCCGCGGCGCAGGACGCATGAGCGGCACGGCAAAAGCCGGTCTTGCGGGCTGTACCATCGGCATAATTGTCGGTATCTGCATCATGTATGCTTTCCTGCTTTTCAACATGGTCAGCGGCGGCAGCACCAACCTGCTTGAGCGGTATTACAATCAGTACATGCAGGAATACCAGATGACACCGGATAACGGAACAACCACCGACGGAAATACCATCTAGGTACCAGAAAGGATTTTTCATGAACGGACAAAAACAGAAATTTTCAGAACTGAAAAAGCAGGCCCGTGAGGCCATGGCAGGCCGATGCGGCACGCTGGTGGGCGCAACCGCGATCAACCTGTTTCTCACCTTCTCCTGCTCCCTCATCCCGACGCTGATTTTTTCAGGCACAACGCTGTACGATATCATTTTCCTGAATCTGACGCTGTTCCTGTTTTCCCTTCTCCTCAGCCTCTTTCAGGCGGGCTACTTAAAGATCTGCCTCTCAACGCTGCGCGGGGAACCGATTTCCGTCGGTGATATGCTCTACGCTTTCTATCACCACCCGGACCAGTACGTGCTGATGTTCCTTATCATCAACGGCATCAGCTCCGTGATCGCCCTGATTTCCAGCATTCCGGGCTTCCAGTATCTTTCCTCCCCGAGTGCGGAACTGACGCTTGGAACAGCACTTTCCATTGATGCCGAGCTTTCTTCGCTCATGAATGTTTACGTTTATAAGCTGATCGGCTCTCTCGTTTCCACGCTGGTGCTGGTTCCGTTTTCCCTTTCCACCTTCGTGATGAACGACGCTCCCGGCATCGGCCCGATCCAGGCGATCCGTCAGAGCTTTGTGCTGATGAAAAAGAATTTCTTCCGCTACATTCTGCTGCTCCTCAGCTTTTTAGGACTTGAGATCCTTGCATCCTGCTCCTGCGCCATCGGCTTCTTATGGGTGATGCCGTATATGCAGATCACGATGGCTGCGTTCTATCAGGAACGGAAAGATATCCTGTATCCGGCATCGGAACCGGTGGGATATGATACGGATTCCTTTGGATCCGGCACAGATCTTTAAAAATAAATCTTAAGATAATTAAAAAGACGTTTCACACCCCTTGCTTTACGGCTGTGAAACGTCTTTTTAGTTATGTCTATTTCGAGATCTTAAATTCTCGCGCGGATTCTGCTCTGGATTCCGTCGAGTTTCTCTGCTTTTTCTCTGTACTCCTGCTCTGTGATTTCGCCTGTGATGAATGCGAACTCCTCGGACAGACTTGGAACTGCTACGATTTCTACTTTTCCGAACAGCTCCTCGATCTCACTCTGGCGCTCTGCGGCGTGGCCGGATACGCGGACGAAGAAGCGGCTCTTCACATCATCGATCTGCAGCAGGTTCAGTTTCTCCTCGCTCCAGCTCATCATGATGTTTCTGCCTTTGTTCTTTGCGCAGTCTACAACATCGGCTACAACGGCACTTGCGGTCGGGAGTTTTCCTGCTCCGCTTCCGTAGAACATGGCATCACCTAGTACATTTCCGTGGATGAAGATGGCGTTGAAGACACCGTTTACGCTGTACAGCGGGTTTTTCGCGTCAATCATCACCGGGCTTACCATAGCGTAATACTGATCACCCACCTTGCGGCTTGTTGCGAGCAGTTTGATTGCGGTTCCCATCGAGGTCGCATATTTGATATCCTCTGCGGTGATCTTTGTGATTCCCTCGGTGTAAACCTCTTCGTAATTGACTTCTTTTCCATAAGCAAGAGAAGAAAGAATCGCAATTTTACGGCACGCATCGTAGCCTTCTACATCTGCTTCCGGGTTGCGCTCTGCGTAGCCGAGGCGCTGTGCCTCTTTTAATACATCCGCGAAATCGGAACCGTCGCTTGCCATTTTGCTTAAGATATAGTTCGTGGTACCATTTAAGATACCAGTTACTTCATCGATCTCATCTGCAGTCAGGGAGGAGTTTAACGGACGGATGATCGGGATACCGCCGCCGCAGCTTGCCTCAAACAGATAGTTTGCGCCGTGCTCTTTTGCAATTGCAAGAAGCTCGGTACCGTGTCTTGCCACCAGCTCTTTGTTGGATGTGCAGACGCTCTTTCCAGCCTCCAGCGCACGTTTTGTGAATGTGTAAGCCGGCTCAACGCCGCCCATGACCTCGACAACAATATCAACCTCCGGATCGTTTGCGATCACTTCGTAATCATGTACCAGCACTTTTTCCACTGGATCTCCCGGGAAATCTCTTAAATCCAGAACGTATTTGATATTAATCTCGTTCTCTGCTCTCTTGTTGATGCTGTCATGGTTCGTGTTGATGACTTCTACCACGCCGGAACCAACGGTGCCATATCCTAATACTGCAATCTGAATCATCTCTTTTGTCCCTCTCTTGCTTTTTCTTTTTCAGGACTCCTGTCCTAAAATTTTAAAATAATGAACTCCCTGTCTGGACTCAATCTCGTTGATCATCTCCGAGGCGTCTCCCCGGTCTTCCGCGATATCCACGCTGATTGTCAGTGACGCCACGCCGTTTAACGGAATCGTCTGATGAATGGTCAGAATGTTTCCGTGAAACTCGGCGATAATCTTCAGCACATCGGAAAGCAGTCCCGGCTCATCGTCCATCTGCAGAATAAACGTAATCGTTTTTCCTTTTGCATTGTCATGAAAAGGAAGAATATCATCTTTGTATTTATAGAAAGAGCTTCTGCTGATTCCCGCTTTTTCCGTTGCCTGCTGCACGGTAAGCTCCTGCATATCCATCAACCGTTTGGCCTCGATGACCTTCAAAAGGACCTCGGGAACCGCTTTTTCTTTGATTACATAGTACTTTGTTTTCTCTTCTCTCATGGCAATCCTCTACCTTTATACTCTTTCCAGGAAATACATTTGTTTTCACAGGAAAGATCGTATCATATTCCGACACAATACGCAAGGAATTTTTTCGAATCGGTTTTCAGAAGCCAATGCTTCCGCCGCCGTGACTGTTTCCGCTCGACGAAGTGTGAACGGTGCTTCCGCCGCCACCTCCGCCGCCAGAAACGCCTCCGCCGTGGTTTCCATCATCCTTCTGGATTTTGTGCATCGATACATGACGGTCGATCAGCGCATCCCTGCGGTCTCTGATGTTTACGCGTTTCAGATCCGCATAGCTCTTTGCACCACGGTTTTTCTTTCGTCTGTAGCTCTTCCAGATTCCAAAATAAACAAGAATTCCTGTCGCAGCCGCTGCGATAACAGAAATAAGAGCTTCCGTGCTGTTGATTTTGCGGTAATGAATAATGGAACCGTCTTCTGTAATCAGATAGTCCGCATCGGAAACGCCTCGGTCGAAGCATTCCTGCGTCATCGTAATCATTTTTGCAAAGGTTCCCGCATAGTCGCCGTCTTTCGCGTAGCCCTGCGCCGCCTGCAGGATATCATCAATTTCCGCATCGGACATGTAATACTGCATAATACCAGATGTCGAAATCACAATCTGGCGCTGTCCCATATCGATGAGGAAGCAGACACCGTTTGGCTCTTTCGGATACTTTTTGTCATAAAAATCATCTGCAATCGCCTGACAGTCCTCGGAACCACTGCTGCGCTCGGTCAGGATGACCATATGGAGCTTTGTATTGCGCTCGAACTCTGTACAGGATCTCTCGAGGTCCTGCTCCTCCTCATCGGAAAAAAGTGATGCATTGTCGTAGACATACTGGGATTCGGCTTTTACAATATTCACAGAAAAAACTCCGCACAGCAGAAGGGCCGCAAAAATTCCGAGCAGATATTGTCCTGCTTTTTTCATTCTTCTCATGCGAAATACCCTCCTATCAGCATCACAATCAGGACCAGAAGAGCACTCACAGCCGACGTCAGAAGGGCTCTCTTCCGCTCATAGGGAAAATCGCCGTTGATCGTTCCGGTCTGGCCGTTCATCGCATAGTAGTAAACCTTCCCGTCCTTTCCCGGATACGTCAGCGTCCAGACGGGAAACAGGACGTAACGCCAGTTCTCCTGCTTCGGGGAAAGGTTCATTTTTTCCTGCTCGAGGGAGATATATTCGTTCGCCTCATTCCGCATGGCGCCGCGTGCCATCGTCTCCAGTTCTTTTTTCAGTTCCGGTGCGATCTGCTGCTGTTCGATATCACGCTTTTCCGCCTGAAAGCCGGAAAGGTACCCCATGGAAAACGGCTGCATCTCCTCCAGACGGTATGGCTGTACGCATTCGATCAGATCGCGGTCTGCCTTGTTCAGAGCGTTACGCGACAGACCGTCCACACGGACCTCTCCCTCCCGGCGGACATCGTAGATGCTGGTCTCTGTGTACTCCACATCACCGGTCTGCCAGACTCTCACCTTCCGGCCGCGCGCTATGTAATCCGTCTCAAAGTCTCCGCCGTAAATCCAGTACGGGAAATAGACACCTGTCATCTTCTGTACCTGACTCTTTTCGAAAAAGTCCTTCGGAATAAAGTGTTTCTTCCGGGTAAATGACAAAAATTTCTCGATTGCCTGCTCCTTGCTGATTTTGAACGGCAGCACAAAATCCGGCATATATTCTCCCGAAAGCCGGCCTGAAAGCACCACCGGATTGTGGCAGTAGAAACAGTATGTCGCTGCCGTCGTCGCATCGGTCACAATCTCGGCGCCGCAGTTCGGGCAGGTGTAGACAACTGCTTCGCCCTGCTCTGTTTCCCCTTTT
Organism: Blautia sp. TM10-2; assembly: GCF_003480845.1. Taxonomy (NCBI): domain Bacteria; kingdom Bacillati; phylum Bacillota; class Clostridia; order Lachnospirales; family Lachnospiraceae; genus Blautia; species Blautia sp. TM10-2. Next base: position 66,141 of record NZ_QUJZ01000019.1, read on the forward strand.
GTTTCCTCCGTACTGCTTTCCTTCTGTGCATCGGATGCTTCCTGTGCACCGGCAGCATCGTCCTCCCCGTTCAGCGCTTCCGCTGCTTTCGGGTTCGCCTTTTCGGCTTCTTCCTGTGTAAACGAGGACAGGCAGTACTCGCATTTATACTTTCCGCTTGCCGGATCGAAGGTCAGATCGCCTCCGCAGTTCGGGCATTTGTATGTAATAACCTCCATATTCTATCCCTCCTTCCCCGGAGCCGCTGTTGTATTGGATGGTTATCTGTTTTCTTTTACTGTCTTGGTTTTCCGCAGTTCGAGCAGAACTTGCCGGTATTCTCCGTTCCGCATGCGCAGACCCATTTTCCTGCCGCTTCCGGTTTCGGGCTGCCACAGTTCGAACAGAATTTACCGCTGTTCTCGGTTCCACACTTGCCGCAGATCCACACCATCGGCTTTGCACTTCCGCAGTTTGAGCAGAAATTGCCGGTGTTCTCCGTTCCGCAGGAGCATTTCCATACGCCTTTTGCAGCTTCCTGCTGTGCCTTGGCTGCCGCCTGCTGCTGCATCTGCTGCTGATTCGAAGCGGACGCCGATGCAAACGAGGAACCGAAGGCATTCATGCCCATCTGAACACCCATAAAGCCGTTCATGGCTCCGTTTGGGTTGGCTGCTGCTTTCTCCATACTGCGTGCCATCGCTCCCTGTACATAGCCCTCACGGATCGATGGATCAGACATCATCGCACCTTCGTTGCGCATCTGGATCAGTTTCTGGGAAGCTTCATCGTAGGAAAGGCTTGCGATTGCCACGGACTGGATCTCCATGCCGCGCATTGCCCGCCAGCTCTCATCCATCGCATCTGCCATGTAGCGGGACAGCTCGGCGCTCTTGGATGCTGCGAACGAAATGCGGATGCCGTCGGCTGCCATCTGATTGATCGAGGACTGCAGGCCCTCTAAAAATTCGTTCATATACTGCTCGTTGATATCCTCGATCTCTACGCGGGATGCGTTTCTCGGCACAGCCTCTGCGTAGAAGCGGAGCGGATCGATGATGCGGATGGAATAGGAACCGTGTGCCCGAAGGAACAGCTCGGCATTGTAGAACTGGTCGAAATAGTTGACCGGATTTCTCGTTCCGAATTTGATTCCCTTGATTTCCTGCAGATTAATATAGAAAACTCTCTGCTCATGCGGGGTCTGGCCGCCGAATTTCAGGCGCTCAAACGTATCTTTTACGGCTGCGTCAAGCGATCCGCTGAACATCGACGGAGACGATGACTGGTCTACGGTAAAGTAGCCCGGCTCTGCGGTGTAATCAATGATCTTTCCGCCGTCCACCAGCATCATAAACTGATTGTCATAGACATGGATCACAGAACCGTTTGAAATCGTCTGGCTTCCCTTTTTATTCTGGCCTTTTCTTACCAGAATTCCCTCTGTAAATACCGTATGTTCCCCCATCTCATACGGTTCCACGGTCTCCAGCCACTGATCGGCGAAACTGCCGTGTACTGCATTGACTGCTGCTCTGATAATACCCATACTTTTACCTCCTGTTTGCCTTTGGCTTCAAAACAGAAAGGAGCATTTCCGTCCTCTGTTGGTGAAAATGCTCCTTATTTTACTTGTCACTGTGCTCTGCCCACAGCCGAATTATGCTTCTTCCTCTTTCGCTCCGGTTCCGAGGGCAATCCACTTCAGATATGCGTTGATAAACAGATCAATTCCGCCGTCCATGACTGCATCGACGTTTCCGGTCTCTGCGTTGGTACGGTGGTCTTTGACCATGGTGTATGGCTGCATAACGTAAGAACGGATCTGGTTGCCCCAGCCGATCTCGGTTACTTCGCCGCGGATGTCGCTCAGCTTATCTGCCTGCTCCTGGAGTTTCAGCATATACAATTTTGCTTTCAGCATCTGCATTGCCTTGTCCTTGTTCTGGAACTGGGAACGCTCATTCTGGCACGTAACCACGATGCCGGTCGGCATATGCGTGATTCGGATCGCCGATGACGTCTTGTTGATGTGCTGTCCGCCGGCACCGCTGGAACGGTACGTATCGATACGAATATCCTCATCACGAACCTCAACATCGATCTCTTTGTCGATATCCGGCATAACATCGCACGATACGAACGATGTCTGGCGTTTTCCTGCCGCGTTGAACGGAGAAATACGGACGAGACGGTGAACTCCTTTTTCGGATTTCAGATAACCGTAAGCGTTTTCGCCGTTGACCTGGAATGTCACGGACTTCACACCGGCCTCATCACCGTCCAGAAAGTCGAGTTCCTCGATCGTAAAGCCTTTGCGTTCTGCCCATCTGGTGTACATACGGTACAGCATGCCGCACCAGTCGCACGCCTCGGTTCCGCCTGCACCTGCGTTCAGTTTGATGATCGCATTGTCCTTGTCAAATTCGCCGGACAGCAGGGTTTTGATGCGGATGGCATCGAAGGATGCCTTGAACTCTTCCATCATTTCCGCGATTTCCGGAACAACGGAATCGTCATCCTCCTCCTGTCCCATCTCAATCAGAGTTTCCATATCTTCTTTGGCGGATACCAGTTTCTGATACGTATCTCTGTCCTCTTTCATGCTGCTCAGCTGTTTCATCTGCTCCTGCGCTTCTTCGGGGTTGTCCCAGAAATTGGGTTCCTCCATTTTACGCTCTAATTCTTCGATCCTCTGCTCTTTGTTAGCGAGGTCAAAGTGAATCCCTCACTTCCACTAATGGTTTATCGTATGTGCCAAGTTCCATTTTGAACTGGTCTAATTCAACTACCACAAGCTTCACCTGCTTTCTGTTTTATATTTTGTATGACACGCAGCTTCTGGTAGGGAAGCTGCGTGCTTTGTCAAACGGATCGTGCTCATCCGTCTCACTGCTGTTCTGCTTTTATCAAACCGGTTTTCTTCCGCAGCACTGTTTGTACTTCTTGCCGCTTCCGCACGGGCATGGATCGTTTGGATAGATCTTACGCTCTGCGCGCTGTACCGGTTTTCTCGGGCCGGACTCGTCTTTGTTGGTTCCGGTCACTTTGGCTACCTGCTCACGTTCTACTTTCTGCTCAACACGTACATGGAACAGGAGACGGACGGTATCCTGCTGGATGGACTCGAGCATTTCGTTAAACATGTCGTAAGCTGCCATCTTGTACTCAACCTTCGGGTCTCTCTGGCCGTATGCCTGCAGACCGATACCCTCGCGGAGCTGATCCATATCATCGATATGATCCATCCACTTCTGGTCGATAACCTTCAAAAGAACGACACGCTCAAGCTCACGAATCTGCTCCTCCTCCGGGAATTCTGCTTCTTTCTCCTCGTAGAGTTTAACAGCTTCCTCTTTTAACTGCTGTTTCAGCTCGTTTTTGGAAATCTTCTCTACGCGCTCTTTTGTCACTGCCTTCACCGGCATGATGGAAAGCAGCATCTCATTTAATTCTGTCAGATCCCATTCGGACTGCTCTGTGTTCTCGCCGATGCAGAGATCTACGGTATTGTCGATGGTATCGGCAATCATCTTGAAGATGGTATCTCTCATGCTCTCGCCGTCCAGTACGCGGCGTCTCTCTTTGTAGATGATCTCACGCTGCTCGTTATTGACCTGGTCATAGTCGAGCAGGTTTTTACGGATTCCGTAGTTGTTGCCCTCGATCTTCTTCTGCGCTTTTTCGATGGCGGAAGAAAGCATCTTGTGCTCGATCTGCTCATTTTCCGGTACGCCGAGGGATTTGAAAATGCCCATCAGTTTTTCGGAACCGAAGAGTCTCATCAGATCGTCTTCCAGGGAAATGTAGAAACGGGACTCACCCGGGTCTCCCTGACGGCCGGAACGACCGCGGAGCTGATTGTCGATACGGCGGGACTCATGACGCTCGGTGCCGATGATCTTTAAGCCGCCGGCAGCTTTTGCCACATCATCCAGCTTGATATCGGTACCACGGCCGGCCATGTTGGTCGCGATGGTAACGGCTCCTGCCTCACCGGCATGGGCTACGATTTCTGCCTCGAGCTCATGGAACTTCGCATTTAAGACCTGATGCGGAATTCCCTCGCGGCGCAGCATTTTGCTGATCAGCTCGGAAGTCTCAATGGTGATGGTACCAACCAGAACCGGCTGGTTCACGGCATGTGCCTCTTTGACTTCCTCTACGACTGCGTGGAATTTCTCTTTTTTCGTCATGTATACGGCATCGTCCATATCCACACGGATGACCGGGCGGTTGGTCGGGATCTCGATAACGTCCATGCCGTAGATGTCACGGAACTCCTGCTCCTCGGTGAGGGCAGTACCGGTCATGCCGGCTTTTTTCTCGTATTTGTTAAAGAAGTTCTGGAACGTGATGGTTGCCAGAGTCTTGCTCTCTCTTCTTACTTTAACGTGCTCTTTTGCCTCGATTGCCTGATGCAGACCATCGGAATAACGGCGGCCCGGCATGATACGGCCGGTGAACTCATCGACGATCAGAACCTCGTCGTCTTTGACTACGTAGTCCTTGTCGCGGTGCATCAGATAATTGGCACGCAACGCCAGGATCACGTTGTGCTGGATCTCCAGGTTCTCCGGATCGGAGAGATTCTCGATATGGAAGAAGTTCTCGACTTTCTTCACACCGTCATCGGTCAGGGTAACGAATTTGTCCTTCTCGTTGACGATGAAGTCTCCGGTCTCCTCGATCTCCTCGCCCATGATCGCGGTCATCTTGGTCATCTCGCCGCTTGCCTCGCCGCGCTGCATCTGGTGTGCCAGAATATCTGCGGTCTCGTACAGCTTGGTGGATTTGCTGCTCTGTCCGGAAATAATCAGAGGTGTTCTTGCCTCGTCGATCAGGACGGAGTCGACCTCGTCGATGATACAGTAAGCAAGCTCTCTCTGTACGAGCTGCTCCTTGTAGATCACCATGTTGTCACGCAGGTAATCGAAACCAAGTTCGTTGTTGGTGATGTAGGTGATGTCGCATGCATACTGCTGGCGGCGCTCATCGTTCTTCATATCGTTCAGAACGACACCGACGGTCAAACCGAGGAATCTGTGGACTTTGCCCATCCACTCAGCATCTCGGTTTGCCAGGTAATCGTTGACGGTAACAATGTGGACACCGCGTCCGGTCAGTGCATTCAGGTAAGCCGGAAGGGTGGAAACGAGGGTTTTTCCTTCACCGGTTTTCATCTCAGCGATACGGCCCTGATGGAGGATAATACCACCGATCAGCTGTACGCGGTGGTGTTCCATACCGAGGGAACGTTTTGCTGCCTCGCGGACGGTTGCGAATGCTTCCGGGAGAATGGAATCCAGGGATTCGCCTCCGTTGTAGCGGTCTTTATATTCCTTTGTCTTGGCACGCAGCTCTTCATCGGTCAGCGCCTGCATGGTCGGGCGGAGAGCTTCGATTTTGTCTACAATTGGATAGATTCGTTTCAGCTCGCGCTCACTGTGCGTACCAAAAAGTTTTTCTGTGAATTTCATAGAATGTTTGCTCCTGCTTTCTCTATTAATTGCCATATTAACATATGGTACTATTCTACCACTTCTGGCACAAGATAACAATGAATTTTTCGTAAACATTTGGTGCCGTTCCCCGGTTTTCCGCTGTTTTTACGGCTTTTCCCGGACTTTCCGGCCCTTTCCGCGAAAAAGTCACCCTGTTTCACAGCTTTTCTAAGCTGGAAACAGGGTGACTGTTCATTCTTTATTTACTTTTCAGCACTCCGGCTCGATCAGACCGTAGGTGTTGTTCTTTCTCTTGTAAACGACGTTTACTTCGTCGGTCTCTGCATTGCGGAATACGAAGAAGGTGTGTCCAAGAAGTTCCATCTGTACGCAGGCATCTTCCGGATACATTGGTTTCATGCCGAATTTTTTCGTACGGATGATCTGGATGTCTTCGTCCTCCAGATAGTCATGCTCCAGATATTCTTTCTGGAAGTTTCCTGCTTCCTGCTGTTTGTCGGCAATTTTGTTTTTGTATTTGCGAAGCTGGCGTTCGATGACTTCCTCTACCAGATCGATGGATACGTACATATCGTTGCTTACCTGCTCGGAACGGATGATATTTCCTTTTACCGGAATGGTAACCTCAATTTTCTGTCTTTCTTTCTCTACGCTTAAGGTTACAATGACATTTGTGTCAGGCGTAAAATATTTCTCCAGTTTGCCAAGTTTTTCGTTGACCGCGGCTTTTAATCCCTCTGTCACGTCAATATTTTTTCCGCTGATGGTAATTTTCATTATGCCCAACCCCTTTGCTCTCAAATTTTACAGGTTCTTCACTTCCCCTGTAAGTAACTCTAATTATAGCAATAGTTGTCTCTATTTGCAATAGTATTTAGAAAATTCATGAATATTTTAGAGTTTTTTCTGTTACAGTTCACTTGTATCTTATTTTTGACAGATTTCATGCTCGCATGAAAATCTGTCAAGAATAAGATACAAAGGGAGCGCCTGGTTATGAGCAAAAAGGAGCTGCGCAGCAGCGGAGAGCGCTGAAAGCGCGGTTTTGCGAATGGCGCGGGTGAACGTCCGTTTCCGCTTACCGGCGGCATACTGCCAGCACGTCTTCAAACTTCATTTTGCCGCCGAACAGATCCAGTGCACTGCCAATTGTCACATCGACGTGGTTGTTTCCCAGTTTTTTGAGCAGCTCCAGGTCTTCAAAACTTCCCACGCCGCCGGCGTACGTCACCGGAAAATCTTTCATCTTCGCAAGCAGTTCCACCAGCTCCGTCTCAATGCCGGAAGCCTTTCCCTCGACATCCACGGCATGGATCAGGAACTCATCACAGTATTCTGACAGGTGATGCAGCAGTTCCTCTGTCACTTCTTCGTCCGTGAACTTCTGCCAGCGGTCCGTCACGATATAGTATTTTCCGTCCCGCTTCCGGCAGCTTAAATCCAGTGTCAGCCGCTGCTTTCCTACCGTCGTCACCAGCTTGTCCAGATTTTCATAGAACACATGGCCGTCGCGGAACACATACGAAGTCACAATCACATGGCTTGCCCCCGCTGTCAGAAACTCGCACGCATTCTCCGCATCAATGCCGCCTCCCACCTGCAGGCCGCCCGGGTACGTCGAGAGTGCCAGCAATGCCTGGCGCTTCGTCTCCTCGTAAAACTCGGTACCTTCCTTGTTCAGCAGAATCACATGGCCGCCCGTAATGCCCTGCTCTTCGTACAGCTGCGCATAGTACGACGCATCCTGCTCCGAGACAAAATTCTCGCTCGCCTGATTTCCCTGATCTTTCAGCGATCCCCCGACAATCTGTTTTACTTTTCCGTTATGAATATCAATACATGGTCGAAATCTCATTTTCCCCGTTTCCTTTCTTTTCTCTCCCCTTAAGTTTTCCACATTATATCAAAATCCGACCATTCTGTGTATAAATTCACCAAATTTTCATGGTTCTTTCATAGAAAAGAAAGAAGAACCTGCTTTTTCCACAGATTCTTCTTTCTTTTCCGGCTTGCCACCGTTCTTTATTTATCGATGTCCTCAAAGGCCTCTTTCACTTTATCCATAAAGCCTTTTTTCTTCTTCGGCTGCTCTGCAGTTTCGCCGTCGGCTGCTTTTTCTTCTGCTGCCGGGCGGTTTCCGCAGGCTTCGTCGAAGGCGCGGAGGGCCTCTTTTGCTTTCTCATTCAGTTTCGTCGGAGTCTGGACTACGAGTGTTACGTAGTGATCACCGCGCACATTGCTGTTGCGAAGGGACGGAACACCTTTTCCCTTCAGACGGATCTTCGTATCGGTCTGGGTTCCCGGTTTTACAGTGTAGAGAACGTCCCCGTCAACGGTGCTGATCTTCACATCACCGCCGAGTGCTGCCTGGGCAAACGTAATCGGTGCAGTGGAGAAGATGTTCATATCCTGTCTCTGGAAGATCGGATGACGGGTTACCTGAACCTCGACAAGCAAATCTCCTCTCGGTCCGCCGTTTACACCCGGCTCACCTTTTTCACGGATCCGGATGCTCTGTCCATCGTCGATTCCAGCCGGAATGTTGACCTGAATGCGTTTTCTGCTGGATGTATAGCCCGTGCCGTGGCATGCGGTACATTTATCGCGAATGATCTTTCCGGTTCCGTTACAATCCGGACAGGTCGTCACGTTTCTCACAGAACCGAACATGGTCTGCTGTGTGTACGTAATCTGACCAGTTCCGTTACATTTGGAGCATGTCTCCGGTGAAGTTCCTGGTTTTGCGCCGGTTCCGTGGCACGTTGTACAGGTATCCTTCAGGTTGATCTCGAGCTCTTTCTGGCATCCGAAAACAGCTTCCTCAAACGTAATGTGGACAACAGCGCGGAGGTTTGCTCCCTTCATCGGTCCATTGTTTGCTCTTCTTCTGCTTCCGCCGCCACCGAACAGGTCGCCGAAAATATCGCCGAAGATATCACCCATATCTCCGCCGCCAAAGTCGAAGCCGCCGAATCCGCCGGCTCCTGCGCCGCCACCGCCGTTTTCAAATGCAGCGTGGCCAAACTGATCGTACTGACGCCGTTTGTCCGGATCACTCAGCACGCCATAGGCTTCTGTCGCCTCTTTAAATTTTGCCTCGGCCTCTTTGTCGCCCGGGTTCATATCCGGATGATACTTTTTTGCCAGTTTACGGTATGCTTTTTTCAAGGTTGCATCGTCCGCTCCGCGGTCTACACCAAGCACCTCATAATAATCTCTTTTTTCTGCCATTTATGTTCACCTTTTTCATTTCTGTTTCGCAAAATACTGTTTCAGCATCTGTTTATGCTCAAACATATTTTACTATAACACATGTCAAAGGACAATGCCAGTACTTCCGCAAAAGCAAACGGCTGTCCTGTCCATCGACATAAATACAGGGGGCGGAATCGGATCCGTCCCCCGTAAATACCAGCCTCACAGGGCCCTTTCTGTATCTTATTTATTGTTTCAACTCACAGTCGGTATTTCACCGGGTCTGATTTGTTAAACCTCTTTGTAGTCAGCGTCTACGACATCGTCGTCATGGCCGCCTGCCGCTCCTGCATTTCCCATATCCGGGCCTGCACCTGCTGCTCCAGCACCAGCGCCTGCTGCGCCGCCCTGCTGCTCATACAGTTTTGCAAACAGTTTCTGAGCGCTTGTCATCAGTTTTTCCTGAGCTGCTTTCAGATCAGCTACCTGTGCATCGGTCATCTCTTCCGGATTGCATTTTGCAATGAGATCTTTCAGTGCGTTCAGGTCAGCTTCTACTGCTGTTTTGTCGTTTGCATCAAGCTTGTCGCCGACTTCCTCGATTGCTTTCTCGGTCTGGAATACCATGGAGTCTGCATCGTTTCTTGCGTCGATTGCTTCTTTTCGTTTCTTATCCTGAGCCTCGAACTCAGCAGCTTCTTTGACTGCTTTGTCGATCTCGCTGTCGGACATGTTAGAGCCTGCGGTGATGGTGATGTGCTGCTCTTTTCCTGTTCCCAGGTCTTTTGCAGATACATTTACGATACCGTTGGCATCGATATCAAAGGTAACCTCGATCTGCGGAACGCCTCTTCTTGCTGGCGGAATTCCATCCAGACGGAACTGGCCGAGGGATTTGTTGTCTTTCGCGAACTGACGCTCACCCTGTACAACGTTGATATCTACTGCAGTCTGGTTATCTGCTGCTGTGGAGAAGATCTGGCTCTTCTTGGTCGGGATTGTGGTGTTACGCTCGATCAGACGAGTTGCAATACCTCCCATGGTCTCGATGGACAGAGACAGTGGAGTTACATCCAGAAGAAGGATATCGCCTGCGCCGGCGTCTCCTGCAAGTTTACCACCCTGTACGGAAGCACCAAGTGCTACGCACTCATCCGGGTTCAGGCTCTTGCTCGGCTCATGTCCGGTCAGCTGTCTTACTTTATCCTGTACAGCCGGGATACGGGTAGATCCGCCTACCAGAAGGACTTTGGAAAGCTCGGATGCCTGAAGGCCTGCATCAGAAAGTGCTCTCTGTACCGGCTCTGCGGTTTTCTCTACCAGGTCGTGGGTCAGCTCATCGAATTTAGCCTTTGTCAGGTTCATATCAAGATGTTTCGGGCCATCTGCGGTTGCAGTGATGAACGGCAGGTTGATGTTGGTTGTAGTTGCGCTGGAAAGCTCTTTCTTTGCTTTCTCTGCTGCTTCTCTGATTCTCTGCAGAGCCATCTTGTCGTTGGAAAGATCTACACCTTCCTGTTTTTTGAACTCAGCGAGGATATAATCTGTTACTTTCTGGTCGAAGTCATCGCCGCCCAGACGGTTGTTTCCTGCTGTGGAAAGAACTTCGATAACACCGTCACCGATCTCGATGATGGAAACATCGAAAGTACCGCCGCCAAGGTCGTATACCATGATCTTCTGCTCTTTCTCGTTATCCAGTCCGTATGCCAGAGCTGCTGCGGTAGGCTCGTTGATGATACGTTTTACATCAAGACCTGCGATTTTACCGGCATCTTTGGTAGCCTGACGCTGTGCGTCGTTGAAGTAAGCCGGAACGGTGATAACTGCTTCTGTTACTTTCTCACCAAGGTAGTTCTCTGCATCACCTTTCAGTTTCTGAAGGATCATAGCGGAGATCTCCTGCGGAGAGTATTTCTTTCCTTCGATGTCTACTTTATAATCAGTACCCATCTCACGTTTGATGGAACGGATGGTTCTGTCTGCGTTTGTTACAGCCTGACGTTTTGCCGGCTCGCCGACCAGACGGTCACCTGTTTTTGTGAATGCTACGATAGATGGAGTTGTTCTTTCACCCTCTGCGTTTGCGATAACGGTTGGTTTTCCACCTTCCATAACGGCTACACAGCTGTTTGTTGTTCCTAAGTCAATACCAATAATTTTGCCCATTGTTGTTTCCTCCTCAATGAATTATGCTAAAAAATGGTTTAATTTCTATTTATTTATCTTCAAGGCTTAGTTAGCCACCTTGACCATACTGTGACGGACTACGGAACCTTTGTACATGTAGCCCTTCAGGAACTCTTCTACGACGATGTTCTCGCCGGCTTCCTCATCCTCCACATGCATCACTGCGTTGTGCAGGTTCGGATCGAATTCCTTTCCAACGGCCTCGATCACGGTTACACCGAGTTCATCGAGTGCTGTGGTAAACTGTTTGTATACTTTATTCATGCCGTCTGCGAACGGATCTTCCTCCGGGTTTTCCACCGTTGCAAGTCCGCGCTCGAAGCTGTCAACAACCGGAAGAATCTTCTCGATGATGTCTTTTGCTCCAATGGCATACATATTTGCTTTTTCTTTTTCGGTGCGTTTGCGGAAGTTATCGAACTCTGCCATCTGACGGGTCAGGCGGTCAGTCAGCTCTTCGATTTTCTCATCTTTTTTATCTTTTTTCTTTTTGAAGAACTTTCGTTCTTTGCCATCCTCAGCAGTTTCTTCTGCAGCTTCCGCTTCTTTTGCCTCTGCTGCTTTCTTTGCTTCTTCCTGCTCCGCAGCCGGTTCGGTTTCCGGCAGATCGGTCTCTGCTCCGGTTTCTTTTTCCATCTCGCGTGTAGGTTCTTCCATGGTTTCCTCTTTCTTTCTATTTTCTTCGCTCACTGATCATTCCACCTTTCTACTCACCTGTGTCCGGCTTTTTGAAGACGGCGTCCAGTTGAACTTTTAATGTTTTCAGGTTATCTACCACATTTTCGTAATCCATCCGCTTTGGTCCCACGATACCGATTGTTCCGCGCATACCGTTTCCCATATCGTATGTGGTGGTGACCACGCTGCAGTCCCGTAAGGGTTCCATCGAAGATTCATTTCCGATGTATACCTGAATACCGGTATTTTCCTCTCCGTCCTGCTCCTCGGCAGCTCCTTTGATCATATCGACCAGTTTCTGCCGTTCCTCGAATGTGGAGATCAGCTGGCTGGCTTTGCTGCTGTCGGAAAGCTCAGGGTACTTGAAAATGTTGGTTGCGCCGCTGGTGTACACCGGCACATCTTCTTCGCTGACTGCGATGGCTTCCGCTACGGTATCGACCACTTTGCTGATGATGCCGGAGTGGATGCCTGCCTGCTCTTTCATCTTCTTAATCATGCCAAGATTGATTTCTTCAATGGTCAGGCCATTGAGCTGTGTGTTCAGAAGCAGGTTCAGCTTTAATATCTGTTCATCGTTGATGGTCTCGTCGAGGTCGATCATCTGGTTTTTCACCAGGTTGCCTTCTACGACGATGACGGCCAGGAGCTGCTCTTCATTGACTTTTGAGAGCTGGATGAATTTCACTTTATTTCTGTGATATTCCGGTCCTGTAATCAACGTTGCATAGTTGGTAGATGAAGCGAGGACTTTGACAACCTGCTGCAGAACTTTTTCCATTCGGTCTGTTTTTTCAATGACCATGTTTTTGATGTCTGCAACTTCCTGTTCTTTTTCCCGCATCAGCTCATCTACATAGAGGCGGTAGCCTTTATCGGAAGGAATGCGTCCTGCGGAAGTGTGGGGCTGTAAGATGTAACCCATCTCTTCCAGATCGGACATTTCATTCCGGATTGTGGCGGAGCTTAAATTCAAATCCGTGTATTTGGAAATCGTTCTTGAGCCGACCGGCTCACCCGTTTCCAGATACGTCTGGATGATCGCTTTTAATATTTTTCTTTTTCTTTCATCCAATTCTGTATCCACTAAGATAAGCTCCTTCCTGTTGTATAGTCCTGTTAGCACTCGTTTCAGTGGAGTGCTAACATCTATGCTCTTAAGATAGCACTCTGCCTTTTGTTTGTCAACACCTTTTCCCGGTTTTTCTATGAAGAAATTGTGAAAAAAGTATAAACCGTTTTCTTTCTGAAAAGGAATCTGACTTTTCTTTTTTATTGCATTCTACTGTTTCAAAGGCGCTATAGCCGTATGGTAGGATTCTGCCATTTCGATACGACCATTTAGTAGCATTTTCTCAGAGGTGATGAATCATGAAATATCAGAGACTGGAGGATCTGCGCACGGACCACGATCTGACGATCCGCCAGGTTGCCGACTATCTCGGCTGCAACCGCGATGTGTATACCCGATATGAAAAAGGCGTCCGGCAGCTGCCGATCTCCATTGCCATCCGTCTGGCGGAGCTGTATCAGGTCAGTCTGGATTATCTGGTCGGCATCAGCGATGAGAAGCGGCCGTATGGATCCTGACTTTTCAGTGTCTCCGCCGCAGCAAAAGCAGGAGGACAGTTTTTCTTTTCCCTGTTCTCCTTGTTTTGCTTTTTCGTTTACAGATTCTGCAGATATTCCATCATCCGCGTTTCGCTGAGTTTCCATCCGTCCGGCTCCCCGCAGAGATACAGCGTAAAATGCCCGCACGGGACTCCGTTTTCCAGGTGGATGCCGGTATACAGTTCTACAATGAGGAGTTCTTCTGCTTTTTCTTCATATATATTAGTGATCTGATAGATACGCTCTCCCTTTTCGTCCACCGGCCATTCTTTCTTCAGCACATCCCTCAGACGGCTCTCCTGCCCCTGCGCTTCGCATTCTTCCTCCCGGCTGATCATTTTTTCAAACGCTTCCGGCGTCTCCATCCGTTCCACTATATTCTGGACAAAATCTTCTATTTCTATTCTTTCTGCTTTTCCCATTCGTTCCCCCATTTCTGCCGTACATATTTTTCTGTTTTCTGCACAGGCTGTCTTCCCCCGCCGTTTCTCTCTCCCGCCCCATTCTCCAATTTGCGACCATATGATCTGATTTAACTTTGTCCATCCAACCGTTTGGTAGTATGGGTTTGAATCTGAAAGGATGGTACAACGTATGAAATACCAGAGAATTGAAGATATGCGGATCGATCAGGATCTCACCATCAAAGAGATTTCTGCCCTGCTCGAATGCAACCGCGACGTCTATTCCCGCTACGAAAAAGGAATCCGCGACATCCCGATCGACTATGTGATCCGGCTTGCACGGTTCTATGACTGCTCGGTCGACTATCTGCTGAGTGTTTCCAGTAAAAAGAGAAAATTCGGCGATTAATTTTTTTATTGTTGTCTTTTTTATTTTTGTGTTTTTCGTTTTGATACGACCGTTTGGTCGTATTTTATATTATAATGGTATTCTTATTTTGCGTCAATTCTGAACAAGAAGGAATCAAAATCGGACGCAAAAAAGCGTGCCGGAAAGTTTTCTGTCGCTTTTCCGGCACGCTTTTTTTCATGCTCTTTTCTTCTTTTTTATTTCTCATTTTTTATTCTTCCATGTCATCCAGGCTCTTCTTCAGTGTGATCATTTTGTCACGCAGCTCGGCGGCCATTTCGAAGTTGAGTTCGGCGGCAGCGGCTTTCATCTGTTTCTGTACCTGGCCGATCAGTTTTTCCAGTTCTTCGCGGCTCATGGACTCCGGGTCTTTTTCCATCTTTTCTTCTGTCTTTGCCACTTCTTTCGAAATGCTGATGAGATCGCGGACGGCTTTTTTGATGGTGGTCGGAGTGATGCCGTGTTCTTTGTTGTAGGCTTCCTGCAGGGCACGGCGGCGCTTCGTCTCGTCGATCGCGAGGCGCATGGAATCGGTCATCACATCGGCGTACATGATAACATGGCCCTCGCTGTTTCGCGCGGCACGGCCGATGGTCTGGATCAGGGAGGTTTCGGAACGCAGGAAACCTTCTTTATCGGCATCCAGGATCGCCACGAGTGTGATTTCCGGGATGTCGAGACCCTCACGCAGAAGGTTGATGCCGACGAGCACATCGAAGACATCGAGACGCATATCACGGATGATCTCGGTCCGTTCCAGGGTGTCGATATCGGAGTGCAGGTAGCGCACGCGGATGCCGGCCTCTTTCATATAGTCGGTCAGATCCTCTGCCATACGCTTCGTCAGCGTCGTCACGAGAACTTTGTTGTGTTTTTCAGTTTCTTTCTTTACTTCCGAAATCAGATCGTCGATCTGTCCCTCCACCGGGCGCACCTCGACATCCGGGTCGAGAAGGCCGGTCGGGCGGATGATCTGTTCGGCGCGCAGCAGCTCGTGGTCTGCCTCGTAGTCGCCCGGCGTGGCAGATACGAAGAGGATCTGATCGATCCGGTCCTCGAACTCGCCGAAGTTCAACGGACGGTTGTCTTTTGCGGACGGCAGACGGAATCCATAGTCCACCAGCGTCGATTTCCGCGACTGGTCGCCGGCATACATGCTGCGGATCTGCGGAACAGTCTTATGCGACTCATCCACGATGATGAGGAAATCATCTCCGAAATAGTCCATCAGTGTGTAGGGCGGCTCGCCTGGCTTTAATCCGGAGAGGTAACGCGAATAGTTTTCGATGCCGGAACAGATGCCGGTTTCTTTGAGCATCTCAATATCGAAATTGGTCCGCTCCTCGATGCGCTGGGCCTCGATCAGTTTTCCCTCG
Source organism: Blautia sp. TM10-2 (assembly GCF_003480845.1). NCBI lineage: Bacteria > Bacillati > Bacillota > Clostridia > Lachnospirales > Lachnospiraceae > Blautia > Blautia sp. TM10-2. Next base: position 81,448 of record NZ_QUJZ01000019.1, read on the forward strand.
TGCTTGAAGAACTTCACCTGCTCTTCCATATCCTTTTCAATCTCGCCTGTTGCTTTCAGGATCGTGTCCATCGGCACAACGTAGTGGGAGGCCGGAAAGATTGCGATATGGTTCAGTTCACATAAGATTTCACCCGTCAGCGTATCGATCTGCACCAGACGGTCAATCTCATCCCCGAAGAACTCGACGCGCACCGCCTTGTCCGTCTCTTCCGCCGGAAAAATCTCCAATACATCACCGCGCACGCGGAACGTACCGCGGTGGAAATCCATATCATTCCGGTCATACTGAATATCAATCAACTGCCGGATCACATCGTCCCGGTCCTTTTCCATTCCCGGGCGGAGCGAAATAATCATCTCCATGTAGTCCTTCGGGCTTCCGATTCCATAGATACACGAAACACTGGAAACCACAATGACATCGTTCCGCTCACTCAGTGCAGAAGTCGCGGAAAGCCGCAGCTTATCAATCTCATCGTTCCGCGCAGAGTCCTTCGCAATATACGTATCCGAAGACGGCACGTAAGCCTCCGGCTGGTAGTAGTCGTAGTAGGAGACAAAATATTCTACTGCATTCTCAGGGAAGAATTCCTTAAACTCACCGTACAGCTGTGCTGCAAGTGTTTTATTGTGCGCTATGATCAAGGTTGGCTTATTTAACTGTGCAATAACATTTGCCATGGTAAAGGTCTTGCCGGAACCTGTAACGCCCAGCAAAGTCTCGCATTGATTGCCTTCTTGAAAGCCTTTGACCAGTTTTTCGATTGCCTGGGGCTGGTCGCCTGTAGGCTGGTATTCGGAGTGTAATTTGAATATTTGTTGTGAATTCTGCAAAAAAGCACCTCCTGGTTTTTATATCAAAAAAGTTCGTCTATCAGTCAGAAATTCGTCGAAGCACATTCTCTGATTTTAGCCGAATATGCCTCTCGACGAATTCTGTTCACCACCCGATATTTTATAGACTGATAAAAAGTAGTAAAACTAACGTGGACGAATTAACACTCAAATGTAAGAGATATTATATCATGGAAATTTAAAATTGTATATATGATGCGAACATTAGTTCTTCAAAAATTCATTTACATTTATCATTGTATCCAGAACAATTTCCGTATCCAGCTCCTTCTTTTCCGGTAATACTTCTTCCATATAAGAAAGCAATTCCGGCGGAATCTCCTCAGCTATAATATTTCCATTGTGGTATGTGGAGCATCCGTTGCGCTTATTAGAATAATATACTTTTACATAAAATATCCCTCAGGGCTTCAAACCCTGAGGGGCATCCTCGTTCATTTCAATTTTCCTTTTGTTTTTCAAGCTGTTCCATACAATATTTTTCTGCCAGAATTATAAATTCATCTGCAACTGAAATCTGCCGTTCTGATTCTTCTTTACTTGCAATATAAAAATCATCATAATCGCTGGCATGGCGAATCTCTTCTGCCTGTCCGATTTTCCTTCCCATTTCTCTTGGAAACACTGATGTTTTCACATAATCCTTATTGAAGTTAGCCACAGCATCCTTATGCCTTTTATATGCTTTACCGCTTACAGCATGTACTGCCTTAATTGCATGAAAAATAGAATAGTATGCCCTGTTATTGGCTCCTTTATAATCGTGAACCTCACATGACTAAAGTCACGTGCTTCAGACCGCTTTAGGCGGCAGACA
>NZ_QUJZ01000002.1:0-204291 GCF_003480845.1 Blautia sp. TM10-2
ATTATGGGATATTTTTTGGGGCAACACAATCCGTCGAATTATTTTGCACTTACTTTTATTCTGCTACAATCTCCTTAAAACTCAGGAGGTATTCTATATCACTATGAATAAAGAAGAAAAAGCAAAACTCTGGTCTGACCGTATCCAACAATACCAGACCAGTGGACAAACATGTAAACAATGGTGTACAGAAAACGGTATCCCTTTATCTACGATGGGATATTGGATCCGCAGATTTGCAAAAGAAGAGCCGGCATCCGAATCTGAACAGGATATGGTCTTTGTCAGACTTCCATCTGAACAGGAAGCTGCCAGAAAGCTGCTCTCTGAGGAATCTTCATCGGTGCGTATTTTTATTTCAGACAGTATCCGTATTGAAATATCTGATTCCTGCAGACCGGAACTGATGGAATCTATACTGGGATTCCTGCAGCGCCATGCTTGACCTGGCAGGAGGGACAACGGTATATCTTTCCTGCGGAGTCACTGATCTGAGAAAAAGTTACAATGGTCTGGCCGCCATCATCAAATTAAAATTTCACCTCGACCCATACTCACGCTGCATGTTTGCGTTCTGCAACCGTCGGCGTACTTCTATAAAGATCCTTCAATGGGACGGGTCCGGATTCTGGAGCCTGATGAAACGGCTCGACCGTAATGCTTTTCAATGGCCGGATACTCCAGATGAACTCCGTCAGGTGACTCTGAAAGAGATCCACTGGCTGTGTGACGGGCTCTCTTTAAATCCCAGGGGTGCATTTGAGGAACACCATCCAAAGATCATCCTGTAAGCATAAGACAGCGGAGCTGTCAATCCCGTAAAAATTATGAAAAACAGGGCATTTCCCAGCGTATTTCCTATATCTGGAAACGCAGTTTTTTATAGGAAAACAGCTGGAACCATGATATACTTTTTATAACGCTAAAGCAGGGAGGACAGGACATGGAACCGATCTTTACAGATAAACAGCTGAATAACATGAGCCGTGAAGATCTGATCTCATTGATGAAGATCATACAGGAACAGACAAAGAAGAAGGATACAGAGATCCAGCTGCTGAAGGATAAACAGAAAGAACTCGAATTCTTAAATGCCATGCTCTCTGACCGTCTTACCCTTGCGCAGAGAAAACAGTTTGGGGCATCCAGTGAAAGGTATGCCGAAGACTATGAACAGATGAACCTGTTCAATGAGGCAGAAGCCAATGCGGATGCGGAAACAGAGGAACTTTTTGAAGAGATCCGGTCATCCTCTTATAAACGTAAAAAAAGAAAAGGAAAGAAGGAAGAAGATCTTTCCAATTTTGAGATCGTTGAGACCAGGACCTATAAACTGGAAGGGGAAGCCCGTTACTGTCCGGCATGCGGATCCATGAAACGTCCGGAAAAAGAACCTTCCCTGATCCGTGGGAGCATTGCTACACCTTCCCTCGTAGCAGGTATCATGAACGCTAAATATGTAAACGGGATGCCTCTGGCACGTCAGGAAAGAGAGTTTGCCAGATATGATCTCGATCTCTCCACAAAGACTATGGCGAACTGGATCATAAACTGTGCAGACAGATACCTGAAACCGCTGTATCAGCTGATGAAAGAGGAACTTCTGGAAAGCAGATATATCCATTGTGACGAAAGCCGGATCCAGATACTCGGAGAACCGGATCAGAAAGGGACGACCCAGAACTGGATGTGGGTATATCTCACAGATGAATTCAGTGGTTCCCCGCAGATGGTACTCTTCGATTATGAAAGGACCCGTGCGGGATATCATCCTGTAAACTTTTTAGGGGACAGGTTTCATGGGTATCTGACCTGTGATGGATATCAGGCTTATCACAGTTTAGGAGAAGGTATCATAGTAAGCGGGTGCCTTACCCATGCAAGACGACGTTTTGATGCAGCCCTCACAGCATAAAAAAAAGACTTTACAAAAGAACAGCTGAAAGAGACCATTGCATATCAGGCGATGTCAAGGATCGGGATCCTCTATAAGATCGAGGAAATGATCCACAATAAAACACCGGAAGAAAAATATGAGGAGCGCCAGAAACAGTCCCGTCCGGTTATGGATGCCCTGTTTGAATGGCTGCATACGATGGAAGATTCTGTAGACAGGTCTTCCCTTATTGGTGATGCCATTTTGTATACGCTTAATCAGGAAGCATATCTGAAACGCTATCTGGAAGATGGCCATCTCAGTATAGACAACAACAGTGCAGAACGTGCATTGAAAAACTTTGCAGTGGGACGCCGCAACTGGCTGTTTGCCAAAAGTGTACGGGGAGCTGGTGCCAGTGCCCTTGTTTACAGCATTACAGAAACGGCACTTCTGAACCATCTGAAACCATACGCATATCTGACTTATATATTGGATGAACTCAGAAAAATGGGAGCTTTTCCTAAAGAGAAAGAGTTAAAGAAACTGCTTCCATGGTCAGAAGATCTTCCGGAATACTGCCGTACTAAACTAAAAAATAATACTAAGCCATCTGATATAGAATTTGGCAGACAGCCAGAAACAGTATCAGATGGCTTTTATAAAATGTCAATATACGGATGATTACCTACTTACAATTATCAGATAAAGTTCGGATATTATTAGAATTTTATAAATTTAATTACTGGCATCTTACGATGCCAGTAAAAAATAACAAAAAACTTTAGTAAGTTAATTTTAAAAAGCAAAGAGATTAAATTAAAACATATTTTCAGTTGATAGAAAATTAGTGGAGAGATATAATGAAGCAAATTAAATATTATGACAGAGTGTACATGTTTCGAGTGCGAAAGGTAAATAAACAGAAAAATACAGGGAGATTCGCACCGGAAAATGACAGGATGAAGAGAAAAGCGAAGAGAAGCTAGGTGAAAAAGAAAAGCTAGAATGAGAAATTTGGAAAGAATTAATAAAAATAAGAAGTGTTTAGCAGCAAAAATTATTTGAATTTGCAGTCGCCTTCCGTGAAGGCGTGAGTTGAGAAGCTACCTCTGCGCCAGAGGGGGGGATTATAGCTGGTCGCCTTCCGTGAAGGCGTGAGTTGAGAATACTAGCATTTAGACCCTATAAATGTGCTGTTATAGAACGCCTATAAAGATGTTCCTCCTGCTCATTTGAATATTCTTGGAATATAAGTCTTTAATAGCATAAATACGGACCAAGGAAGCTGTATGAGAAGAAACAGAAGAGTAGAAAGTAAATGCTAAAAGAAAAGATATTATAATAGGAAGAAACACGAGTAAAAAATATTATAAAAAGAAAAAAACAAAAAGTCATGAATTGATTGTTATGCTGGAACATAGGTGTTAAAATCAAATTATATTGTAAGTACGGGGTATATATACAGTAATAAATTTGAGAAGTTTGTGAGCGTTATTTGCGTATACAAAAAGTTTGCATTTCCAAGAAAGAATTGTATAGGTTTGGAGGGATGTCAATGAATACAAGAGCGTATATTCCAATGGATTTTTTGAATGTTCCAGGAACACAGCTTGAGAAACTGCCATGGGAGCATGAACAGATATTGCGGCGGTATCTCAGCATGTCACAGCATATTTGTGAATTGGATGAGTTATATAGTATGATGGTTTTTAACTTGGAAAATATGTTTGAGAAATTCTCTTTACAATTTGACGATCGTATATTCGCTAAGAGAGGAGAAACTGTAGATGTGATTCAGATCAATGCGTTGCTTTGCAATGCCGTCAGCGCAGGGCGGACATTGATAGAATCTATGGAGAAATTTGATGAATTCTATATTTCTAAGGATAAAAGTTTTAAGAAAAACTTCATTTCGAAAGCATATGATCAATATTCGGAGTATAAAATTGTAGACTTTCTGCGAAACTATATGCAGCATGGCCATATACCGATTCATTATGATGAAGAAAAAATTTATTTAGATCTGTCAGAAATTCTGGAGACCACACATCTGAAGATGAATACAAATCTAAAAAGGATGTTACAAAAGGCCAAAAAGGATTTGTTAGAGTATGGAGTAGCAGATACAAGACTTTGCTGTGTCCCGCTTTTTTATAAGTATTTTCTTTTGATTCATAGATTGTATCGGGCATTTTATTCGTATGCTGAGTATACATTGATGCAGATAGGAGAAGAAAAGCGAAAATTATTGCAGGATCATCCAGAATATGTACGGCAAGTGGATGAGATTGCTTTTGCGCCAGTTTATCAGGATGAATTGGGGCAGCTTCATGGAGTAGCGGTAGAGGACGGTTATGAAGAGAAAATTCGGGAAAATATAACGTATGCAGAAGAAAAACTTCAGGAATACATAAAAGGAAATGGACAGATCTGCAGTTTACAGATTGACTATTGCCTGGAATATCGTATTCCGGAAATGATCCTGATTCATGAGGAGGAGCTGTCGGAAAATCTGGTGTCTTATTGCAAAAAGCATGGACATGAGATTCGGCATGTTTCTTTTTATACGTATTATAAAGATGATATGGATAGCTATACACGCTATAAAATGTTTCCGTATATCCAATTTGAGGAGGGTGTCGAATGGAATGTCCCATATGACAGGGTGACGATTCGGGATTTCCTTCGCACATTTCCAGAGGCAGAGGAAAAAGGAATTCTTGTACAAGCCAACAATATGGGCGGGGATGGAATACAGATCGCGCAGGCGGTTTTGCAGGGATGGAAAACATTTTTATATCACAGTTCCCAGATATTGGACACGCTGGGAATAAACTCCCTGGCTGATGCAATCGACTGGGCGTCACGGGTAGTTTTTATTTATCAGAGTATTGGATGGCTGAAGAAGTCATTTGGAAAAAGAATCGAGAAGAAACCGACTATTGAGCAATTGGAAGAATATATCAGGAGAGCAGAACGGTGGGAGCTATCGCAGCTTTCATCTACACTGCATGCAGCGCCGGAATTGTTGAAACTGGTATTGAGCGAAGTGGGATATATCAGCCAAGATGGTGAGTTGTTTGTATATGATGAAGTAATAGCTACGCAAAGAAAAGAGGAAGAACGAAAACGTAAGGCAGAAAAAGAAAATTCGCATGGAACCCAGGTAGACTGCAGGAAAATGAATAAGGTGATAGAAGAGCTTAATGTCACGATTTTGTATTATGCAAGTTTACAGAATGAGAAAAAGGCAGAGGAATGTGGGAAAGAGACGAGGATAGGAAAATGCGTGGAGCAGGTGATCTGCAAGTATAGAGAGTTTCTATGGTGGGACGAAGTGAGAGAAGAGCTGAAGGTGAGAGATCCATTGCCGGAAAAATTTACAGAGGAGATCCAAGGAAAGATTTGCAGAGATGTGAGAGCGTTGGAGGAAGAGCTTTCTGGAAAATGCAGGGAATTAGAAAAGAATGGGAGCTTATGAAAATAGAAGAAATGAACATAAGATTACAAATAAAAAGAATAAAAAAGAAATTCTGTAATTTTTTTAAAATAGTGCATATTCCGCAAGAACTGCGCATCCGTTCCAGAGGAACGGAGCGCCATTCCGCTTCAAACTGAGCAAAGCTCAGCAGGTTTATTAGTTACCGTTGTTTACTCTACGATCTCTGCCAGGAAATTCAAGACGATATGCCTTGGATGTCATTCGGCTTAAGCAGGCATCTGCATAGGTGGAATCTCCAGATTGTCCCTGATAAATAAGAGGCGAAATGACCATGTCCTTTTGACGTAGTTCATGCTTTGTCATGTTTATACCAGCCCTGGACGAAGACAGACATTCCTTGTATTTGCGGTCTGCAAAGACAGCATCGTAACGGTATTTGTGAGCAATGGAACAATGATGGATGGCTTTCGGACATCCATTACAGACGTAAGGAGCCTTATCAAGACGGTTACACTGTTCTTTAACGAAATCAGGACAGGTTTGGTTACAGGTTGGACAGGAAGTACACTTAATGTTGCAGAGTATGATTTTCCTGCATACATTTGTTTTTCTGCAGTGATATCTATGAATGCAGAAGTTGTGAGCGTTAAGGAAGGATCCTTTATGATACCAATCACTTACACGATGGAGTTTCACTTCCTTCGAAATAGTTGTAGGATCTTTGCATAAGAAGCGGGCGATATCTTTAAAAGTGCTGCCGTTATTCAGGGAACGCTCAATGTATTTACGGTCTTCAAGGGAAAGATGTTTCTGGTTACCAGGAATATATTTACTCATAGAGATCTCCTTCTACTGCTGTCAGAAGGTCTTCATGAGCATAGCACGAATATATGAAAGATTAAACTCCACTCATGTAGGAGTAAATTCCACCGCATAAGCGGACGATGGAATTTACTTTTGAAATTTTCAGTGAAAGAATTTAGCTTTTAATCACATGACAACGACAGGTTATGATGCTATAATGAGTTTAAAAATAAGAAACGGGGTGACGTTGTATGATGTATCCATATATGACACTGGCAGATGAAACGGAGATTGTTCATTCACAAATTGTTGAAAAAGATGGAATGAAAAAAGTTATTGTAAACTTTGAACGACCAACAGAAGATGGATTTGATTCGGCAAGGTGTGAATTGCCTGATTACAAATGGACAGAACGCCAAGGATATTCGGATGAAGAAATAGCAATGTTTGAAGAACTCCTGCATAGTAATGCTCATTTGCTATACCGGTATGCGGAGAATGGGGGGATTCAAATTGCCTAAATTGTTTATGGTATGTGGATATACGGTATATTTTTGGTCTAATGAAAATGGAGAACCAATTCATGTTCATATATCAAAAGGTAAGCCTACTCCAAATGCGACTAAAATATGGCTTACAAAGTCAGGTGGATGCATTTTGGCAAGTAATGGAAGTAAAATTTCCAAGAAAGAGCTGAATGAATTGATGGAATTTATATCAGCACAGTTTTTCTTTATTTGTGCAAAATGGAAAGAGGCATTTGTGACGGATGAGATAGGATTCTATTGTTAAGCATATTGTAACTTATAGTACATCGGGGACCGGTCCCAAGGCGGTCAATCCAAAAGAAGATCACTATAATTCTGATACAAAGATAAGATTAAAAGATTTTCCTAATATTCCCATGACCTTAGCAAACGAGACACATGGGGGTATGCCCTATGAAAATGAATAGAAAAAGCGAGTAAAACGGCAGGGGTCTCGAAAAGGAGACGGCTGCCGTTTTACTCGCTTTTTACCAGGGTTTTCCAGCAGTACGATAGTTCCCGTCTACTCAGATTTTCATAGGGTCAGACCCCTAGAGTTGCGTGGACCAAAGGCTCTGGGCGACATCCGGGGCGTGACCTACATATACGGAATGTTCTACCGCTTCGGACTGATTGATGTGCCGTAAACGAGGCAAAGCAGAAGATAGGATCAACTTGCCATTTGAGTTCCAAAATGGTAAAATCAAAATGCACTGGGATATAATATCCTTTGCCTGTTAATGTAGCTTCGGAAAGGGCGTGGAAGAATGGCAGCGACGTTAAAACTTCCGGTTGGTATCGAAGATTTTAAGGAAATTCGCCAACAAGGTTTTTACTATATTGATAAGACAAGACTGATTGAACAGCTTCTTGACAGCTGGGGAAAGGTAAATCTTTTTACAAGGCCCCGCCGTTTTGGTAAGACCTTAAATATGAGTATGCTCCGAAACTAACGGATAATGAAAAACAAAGATATGGCGCGCTTGTCCGAATGCAGGACGGAAAATACGCAATGGACGAAGATACGCTGGAATCGGCACTTCAGACATTGCAGAACAGATTATGTCATCGACTGGCTTTTGGGATGATGTCACTGTGTAAAGACTACCTCAAAGATCGTTCCGCCGGACGGGCTGGACTGAACGGTTATTCTGCCGTCATGTACGCGCACGATTTCACGAACCAGGGCCAGCCCAAGGCCTACTCCGCCAAGCTTGCGGCTTCTGGATTTATCTACGCGGAAGAATGGTTCAAATATGCGTTCTTTTAATTCAGCCGGGATTCCGCTTCCGGTATCTTCTACGGACAGGCAGATGTTTTTTCCCTTCCGGTATGCGGTTACGGTAACCTGTCCGCCGAAATGGTTGTATTTGATTGCATTCTCAACAAGATTGTATACCATCCGGTAAATCAAAATGTCACTTCCGACCATCGTGGTATCTTTACAGTTCCCGATCAGTTTTATCTCCTTTTCCTGGGCAAGCGGTTCCAGATCCACCAGTACTTCATCGACAAGGGCGTCAACGGCAATGGTTTCATCCCTGCTTACTGTTTGAAGCTCACTCATATCGAGCAGTGTCTTGACCATTTTGCTGAGCCGGCCGTTTTGCTCCGTCACCATTTTCAGTGTCTGTAAGGTGTCGGCGTCATTGCCCGGATGCGGGGTGGAATGGTATAAATCGAGCTGTACCTGCATGACAGACAGTGGAGTGCGAAGCTCGTGCGCTGCATTTGCCGTAAACTGTCTCTGGATTTCAAAAGCATCTGCGAGACGTTCCAGCATCTTGTTATACGAAATACGAAGCTGGTTCAGCTCTTTTACTTTGTTTTCTTCAATGCGCGAATCGGCCAGATTCTGTGCCTGTACCTCCTCAATTTTTTGGGAGAACTCACGAATGGGTCTGAGTGCATGGCCACTGATAAAATAGGTAGCGACACCGCCAAGAAGGGCCAATAAGGCGGAAAGGATCAGGCTGTTTCTTTTGTAGTCTGCTTTATTGTTGTACACCTGAACAGAGAAATCTCTGGCAAATTCATCCCACTTGTCCTCCGGAATGCTGATATAGATTTGATCGGAACCGTCTGTGGCACCGTCCCCGTCCTGATCTTCGGCATCATCGCCCCGGGCATCTACGGTCTCCTGCAGGGAATCGATATAATAAATTCCGTTTTTATAGACAAGCAGGGTCAGACATCCACAGATGACCGCAATATACAGGGTAATGATACAGGTAAGTCTCCACTGCAGTGATATTTTTTTCATCGGTCGGACTCCTCTCGTATTTGATATCCTTCGCCTACTTTATTCAAAATCGGATCGTATCCAAGTACCGCCCTGAGCTTTCGCCGAAGCGAAGACATATGTACGCGGATGGATCCGCTGAAGCTGTCCACGGAGGCATCCCAGACATGCTCGATCAATTCTTCCTGGCTTACCGGTCTGCCAAGGTGGAGAAGCAGATATTCCAAAATTCCGTTTTCTTTTCTTGTCAGGGAAACCAGGGTTCCGTTGGCATAGGCCTCTCGTTTGATGGTATCGAATTTGATCCCGCCACTTTCCAGACAGACATCCTTCTGCACAAATTTTCTTCTTGTCAGACTGCGGATCCGCGCTTCCAGCTCCTGCAGATGGAACGGCTTTTCCATATAATCATTTGCCCCGGCATCGAGTCCTTCTACTTTGTCTGCAATCTGTCCTCTTGCAGATAAGATCAGCACCTTCGTTTCTTCGTTTTCCTTCCGGAGTTCTTTTAGAAGATCCATTCCGTCCATGCCGGGCAGATTGAGATCCAGGACAATCAGATCATAATTTTCTGCCAGGATGCATTCCAGAGCCTCCGCGCCATCATAGCAGGTATCTACCTCGTACCCGGCGGCGTACAGACTTCTGGCAACTGTGTCACACATTTGTTTCTCATCTTCCACGATTAATAATCTCAAAATTTTTTTCACCTGCCCATTTCTTAACAATGATTTTACAACAGCTATTGTATAATATCAGAGTCAGCTGGTCAATCAATAAAATCAAAGGAGCAACCACATTTTGAAATGCAGAAAAATATCTCAAATTGTTTTAGTTATCACAGGCATAGCAATGATGGGCTATGGCGCCGTCAGAGGGGAAGCGGCTGCTGTGCTTGGGAAAGCAATTAAATTATGTCTGGAGTGTGTCGGAATTGGATAAGAAAAAGAAGTTACGATCAAAGAAAATAGCCGGAATACGCGGGTGGATCCAGGCAGCGGCCACACTGCTTACCAATCCTCATATCCCCAATTTTTTTCAGGGCAAAATATATCAGGGCAAAGCGAAAACGGTATGCGTACCGGGACTAAACTGTTATTCCTGTCCTGCCGCGACGGGAGCGTGCCCCATCGGAGCCTTTCAGGCGGTTGTCGGATCATCCAAATTTAAGTTTTCCTACTACATAACCGGGTTCCTGATTTTACTCGGCGTGACACTGGGAAGATTCATCTGTGGTTTTTTGTGTCCGTTTGGATGGTTTCAGGATTTGCTTCACAAAATCCCCGGAAAGAAATTCTCTACGGCCAGACTGAAGCCGCTGCGGTATCTGAAATATATCATCCTTGTTGTTTTTGTGATTCTTCTGCCGATGTTTGCAACGAATTCGATCGGGATGGGAGATCCGTTCTTCTGCAAATATATTTGTCCGCAGGGCGTTCTGGAGGGGGCGATCCCGCTTTCCATCGGAAATGCCGCAATCCGGTCTGCACTGGGCAAGCTGTTTTCGTTTAAATTCGGTATTCTGATTACGGTTGTCGTGCTCAGCATCTTGTTTTACAGACCTTTCTGCAAATGGATCTGTCCTCTTGGGGCAATCTATTCCTTATTTAATAAGGTAAGCTTTTTACATATCACGATTGAAAACAGCAAATGCGTCGGATGCAACCAGTGTTCCAGGTCATGTAAAATGGATATCGACGTGTGCCGGACCCCAAATCATCCGGAATGCATCCGATGCGGAGCCTGCATCAAGGCCTGCCCGAAGGATGCGATCCACTATCAGTTTCTGGGAAAAACGTGTCAGAAAAAGGACACCGGAGATCAACAGTCAGAGATCAGAAACCATTGATCAGCAGCAGATCACGAAGTATCGAAGGATGATATTGAATTCTTGTTTTTTACATTATACTATCTTAAAAGGAGCCATAACTTATGAAAACCAAAAGAACTTTTATCCCTGTTTTTACACTCAGCGTAGCATTATTACTTACCGCATGCAACGGAAAAGAGGCTGCAGACACAAAGAAAACGCAGACAACACAGACGGAATCCGGCACAGAAGCTGTTACGGGATCTGTTGCGGAATCCGGAACCGAAACGGCAGGGGCTTCCGGCACAAAGCTGGACGATTTATATCAGCAGGAAAACCAGATTTTTGCAGATCATGCGGATGTATGGAATAAGGTGTTTGGCATGATGAATAAAAGCACGGCTGATCCGAGCGGAAATTATGGGGATTATCTGGCAGACACGGTTGAAGCCAACAAGGACTCTTTTTCAGAGGACGAGCTGAATACACTGACGGATGATATTGCAACGATACGAAAAATCGAGGAACAGATAGCGGAAATGGAAAATGGCAATACAGCATCGGAAGATAGCAACGCGAAAAACGATTCCGAAGAGGCATCTCCGTTCCGGGATTTTTCGGGTCAGGATTATGATGGCAACACAGTTGACGAAAGTCTGTTTTCCAAAAATGCGGTAACGGTCGTGAATTTCTGGTTTACCGGCTGCAAGCCTTGTGTTGCTGAGTTATCCAAGCTGAACGAATTAAACGATGCAATCAAATCCATGGGAGGCGAGGTTGTAGGCATCAACACAGAAACCTTCGACGGAAATCAGGATGCGATCAAAGAAGCAGCAGCGGTTCTTGAAAGCCAGGGTGCGAAATACCGCAATTTTTCCATTGACTCTGCTTCCGCTGCAGGAAAGTATGCTTCCGATATTATGGCATTTCCGACCACAATCTTAGTCGATCGAAATGGAAATATTGTGGGAGAACCGATGCTCGGCGGAATCGACAATCAGGAGAATTATGATACGCTGATGAAACAGATCCAGTCCGTGATTGATGCAGACAGCGCGAAGTAAGACGAGAGCTGCGGCGTTTTTTGGGAGAGAAAATGGGAGTGCGAAAAAACAAAGTTACGTTTTTTCGCACTCCTTTTCATAACAAGATTTTAAAAAAATACATTTACGAAACGATGTACTGTGCTGTACCTGTCCCGAAAAGCTGCTCGGTGCTTAGAACAAGAGCTGAGGTCACACGGCGATTCCCCACATATATGCACACGTTTTCGGAACCACCAGTAATCCGACCTTTGGTTTTGATAGCAGCCATTTGACAAACAACAGCCGGGTTCCTGCTCTGCGAAAGGGCAGAAAATAAGGAAAACTTTGCGCAATTAAAAGGAGCATACCGCAGCAGCGATATGCTCCTTTTGAACTACCTGGGTAAATATTATTCACAAAGTTTGGAGAAAGCGTCAGCTACGAACTGAACTTTTGTTCCAACGATAACCTGTACAGAGGTTTTGCCAGGTTTGATCACGCCTGCCACGCCGGCAGATTTGATTACCTTGTCGTTTACGGCAGTGATATCTTTCACTTCCAGTCGCAGTCTTGTAACGCAGTTATCAATGCTTGTGATGTTTTCTTTTCCGCCGCAGCCTTCCAGAATTTTAGCTGCGATTGCGGTATAGTTATCACTTGCCAGTTCTACTTTTTTCTCTGCTTCGAGATCGTCATCTTCGCGTCCAGGAGTCTTCAGATCCCATTTCTTGATAGCAAACAGGAATACGAAGTAGAATACGAGGAATGCTGCGATTCCAAGCGGAATGATCAGCCATATTTTCTGTGCTGCGGGCAGTGAGGATGAGAACAGGAGGTCCATAGCACCGGCGGAGAAGCTGAATCCTGCACGGAAGCCGAGAGCAACTGTGATCATAGTAAAGATACCATACAGTAATGCATAGATTACGTACAGAACAGGAGCAAGGAACATAAATCCGAACTCAAAAGGTTCTGTAACGCCACAGATGAATGCGCAGACTGCAGCAGAAGCTACCAGACCGATCGCAGCTTTTTTCTTTGCAGGTTTTGCACATCTTACCATAGCAAGTGCAGCACCAGGAATACCGAACATCATACATGGGAAGAATCCGGACATGTACATACCAAGGCTCCAGGTTACATCAGCAGATGTTTCACCAGCCCAGAAGTGCTTCAAGTCACCAAGACCGATCGTGTCAAACCAGAATACATTGTTCAGAGCGTGATGTAATCCGGTCGGGATCAGCAGACGGTTCAGGAATGCATAGATACCGGCACCGACAACATCAAGGCTGACAATAGATTTACCGATTGCTACCAGAGCACCGAACAGTAATGGCCATACCAGTAACAGAACAGCAGATACAACGATAGAAACAACACCGGAAACAATTGCTACACAGCGTTTGCCGCTGAAGAAGGATAACCAGTCCGGAAGCTTGGTGTCTTTGAAACGGTTATAGCAGGCAGATCCGATGATACCGGCCAGGATACCGATGAACGGGTTTTCGATCTTGTCAAAGGCCAGCGTCTTTGTAGCACTCTCAGCGATGGACGGGATGATAGTTGTAACAACTCCGGTAGAAAGAAGTGTTGTGATCATCAGCCAGGATGCCAGAGCTGCGATTCCGCCGGTACCGTCATTCTTTTCTGACATACCGACACCAACGCCGATTGCAAAGAGAATTGCCATGTTGTCGATCAGAGCTGCTCCTGCTTTTACGAGAAACAGACCGATCAGGTTTACTGCGCCCGAGATCTCGCCGCCCTGCATCGTTGCCGGACACAGCCGGTATCCGATACCCATCAGGATACCGCAGATCGGCAGTACTGCTACAGGAAGCATGAGGGCTTTCCCTAGTTTCTGAAGAAATTTCATATATTTCTCCCTCCTTAAAAGATAATTTATATAACTGGATACCTCCAATTAGATACGTGAATTTACCGAATCCATCCAATATACTTACAAAAGCAAGTGCAGAAAAGACATTGAGAGTGCATTTCACAAAAGCAAGTGAGAAAAGACTTCAAGCGTACATTTCATAAAAGAAGAGGATGAAGATTCATCTGACGAAAGATCAAAAAAAGATCAGGAAATACTGAGAACGGCTTCGTCTAAGGAAACTTCGCCCTCTTTTTTCAAGCTGATTTTCCCGTAATCATCGGTATTGCAAATCAGTACCGGAGTGACTGTGTTCAATCCGGTCCCGGTGATCTTGTCCAGATCGACATCCATCAGAAGATCTCCTTTTTTGACCTGATCGCCGGCTGCAACGTGTGCGGTAAACGGTGCGCCCTTTAGTGTAACCGTATCCAGGCCGATGTGGATCAGGATTTCGGTTCCGGAGCTGCTTATGAGCGTGATGGCATGAAGAGTATCAAATACCATGGCTATTTCACCGTCTGTCGGTGCATAAATTTTTCCCTCAGACGGAATCACTGCAAATCCGTCCCCCAGGATTTTTTCGGAAAAGGTAGGATCCGGGACTTCGGAAAGCGGAACTACTTTTCCTTTGCAAGGTGCGTAAAGAACATTTTCTTTGTTCTTTCCTTTTAGAAAATGAAACATAAAATTGATATCTCCTTTCGAAAATAAGGTGCGATGTTTTTTCGGGATAGGGATCCGAGTTCATCTGTAATTACGTTGAGTGATTTTTTGTGAAAAAATTTGGTGTTTTACCCTTTGATCCGTTCTGTTTGACGTAAAAAGTCAACAAAATGCCGTTGGAAAAGGAAACAGAGTATTTATTAAAAACAAAATTGCATAATTCTGCACGAACTTCTCAATAGATTATATGCATAATAACTGATACGTAAGGATTTGCAAATACTTTTTTTGATATTTATGACAAAAGAATCTACTTTCAAAAGGAGAAAAATCGGTAGTTTAACCAACTAATGCGTTACTGCGATAAAAGAAGAATATACACACATTGGGGTCAGACCCCATTACTGTTGTGGGAAACTTTTGGGCGGTTCCTGTTTTTTGGTTTGAAATTCGAAAAATCTTTATACAATCTTAATGCCATGGAAAAGGTATTTATACGTTTTTAAAGCGGAAGTCTCTAAAATAAGGAGGAATCAAAAAGAAGGAGTAAAAAGAGAAATGTGGAGTATAAAACTGCGATACAGGAAACAATGGTCGTCGTTTGAAATTATCATTCTTGGATTTGCGGGGGTAATTCTGGCAGGAGCACTGCTTTTGATGCTTCCTGTGGCTTCGCGGGAAGGAAATGTAACGCCATTTACAGAAACACTGTTTACTGCAACATCAGCCGCCTGTGTGACAGGACTGGCAGTCAGAGATACAGGAAGCTACTGGTCCGTCTTTGGACAGAGCGTGATTTTGCTGCTCATTCAGATCGGCGGTCTTGGTGTGGTTACGATCGCTGTTTCGATTGCGATGCTTTCCGGGAGAAAAATTTCCCTGATGCAGCGAAGCACGATGCAGGATGCGATTTCTGCCCCGAAGGTGGGCGGAATTGTGCGCCTGACGCGTTTTATCCTCAAAGGAACCTTTGGAATTGAACTGTTGGGGGCGTTGTTTCTTCTGCCTGTTTTTTTACGGGATTACGGCGGAAAAGGAATCTGGATGGCGTTGTTTCATTCTGTATCCGCATTCTGCAATGCAGGATTTGATCTTCTTGGAAAAACGGATCATCTGTATCCGTCCCTGACTTCTTATGTGGGAAATCCACTGGTTAATCTTACGATTATGGGGCTGATTGTAACAGGTGGAATCGGATTTCTGACCTGGGATGATATCTATACAAAAAAATACCATTTTCGTCAGTACTGCATGCAAAGCAAGGTGATCCTGCTTACAAGTCTGTTTCTGATTTTTGTTCCGGCGGCCTTCTTTTTCTTCCGGGATTTCGCCGGAATGCCGGTCAAGGAGCGGACGCTCTGCGCATTGTTTCAGTCCGTGACAACAAGAACGGCCGGATTTAATACGGCAGATCTTTCCGGGATGACAGGTGCTTCCCAGGCGATTATGATTGTTCTGATGATGATTGGCGGAGCACCGGGATCAACGGCTGGCGGAATGAAAATTACCACATTTGCCGTGCTGACAGCTAATGCGTCTGCTACGTTCCGTCAGAGAGAGGACACACAGATGTTTGGACGCAGGGTGGGCCAGGAGGTATTAAAAAATGCATCTACGATTCTGATGATGTATCTTTTTCTGGTGCTGATGGGAGGAATGGTGATCAGTGTGGCAGAAAATCTGCCGATTTCTGAGTGTCTGTTTGAGACAGCATCTGCTGTTGGAACGGTTGGCCTGACGCTTGGAATTACGCCGCAGCTCGGTGTTCTTTCGAAAGGAATTCTGATCGCACTGATGTTTCTTGGAAGGGTTGGCGGTCTGACGCTTGTTTATGCTGCGATGCCGGGGAGAAAGAGCGCACATGCAAAAATGCCGCTGGAAAAAATAAATGTAGGATAAGAAGAGAGGAAGAGATGAGATGAAAAATATTTTACTGATTGGAGTAGGAAGATTTGGGAGACATATTGCCATGCATCTGAATCAGCTTGGACATCAGGTGATGGCGGTAGACCGAAATGAGGAACGGATCGACGCCGTGATGCCGTATGTGACAAATGCACAGATCGGTGACAGTGTCAATGCAGACTTTCTGCGATCCCTTGGTGTGGGAAATTATGATGTCTGTATTGTGACGATCGGAAGCAGCTTTCAGGATTCGCTGGAAACCGCGTGTCTTTTGAAGGAGTTGGGCGCAAAATGGGTCGTGTCCCGGGCAGAACGGGATGTACAGGAAAAATTCCTGTTGCGGAACGGAGCGGATCAGGTTGTTTATCCGGAAAAACAGATGGCAAAATGGACAGCAATTCGTTACAGCTCGGATCATGTGTTTGACTATATTGAAATTGACAGTCAGTATGCGATTTTTGAGGTTGAAATCCCGGAGAACTGGATTGGAAAAAATGTCGGCCAGCTGGATATCCGGAAAAAATACGGTATTAATATTCTGGCAACAAGAAAATATGGAAAAACAGATGTTGCGGTGTCTCCGGAGACAGTTCTGGATGGCGATGCTACCATATTGGTTCTTGGTGAATATAAAGCGATCCAGAAATGTTTTCGAATCTGAAAGAGAGGTGATTTCTGTGTTAAGTGTAGGACTGCTCTTCGTTACCCTGGTCGGTTTTTTGTCTGGAGGTGTGCTCGTGGATCAGATAGAGACATTTTTCACGGAAAACAGAAGAGAGGAACCGGAAACGGGACAAAATTTCACGGAAAACAGAAAACAAGAACAGGGAACGGGAGAAAAAAAGATTTCCTGACTATAGCTTTCTCTTCATTTATGATCTACAATAGGAGGTGGGGTGAGACAGTTGGAAAAAGAAAAACAAAAAAAAGAGCATATCCTGGTGTGTCTGTCCTCTTCGCCATCCAATGAAAAAATTATTCGGACTGCGGCGCAGATGGCACAGGCGTTTCAGGCCGGCTTTACGGCATTGTATGTGCAGACAGCAGAAAAAACAGAAAAAACACCGGAGGATCTGGCAAGGCTGCAGAAGCATGTTCGTCTGGCAGAGCAGAGCGGGGCAGAAATTGTAACGACACACAGTGAGGATATTGCCCTGCAGATTGCAGAATACGCAAGAATTTCCGAGGTGACGCGGATTGTCATTGGAAAGAGCATGATGAAGCAGGGCTATTTCCATCAGCGAAGGGTGTGGACCGAGCGTCTGACGGATCTTGTGCCTGATCTGGAAATTCACATCATTCCAGACTCAGACGTGTACCGGAGATATCAGAAACGAAAAAAATTTCTGGAGTGGATGGAGTTGCCTTCCTGGAAAGAACTGATGCTTACGGTTCTGATTCTGGCTGCTGCGACCGGAATTGGAGAAATCTTTTTTCGGCTCGGTTTTACCGATGCCAATATCATTACCGTATATTTGTTTGGCGTCATGCTGACATCTATTCTGACCAGCGGTTATACCTGTAGTGTAATCAGTTCTGTGGCAAGTGTTATCCTGTTTAATTATTTTATGACAGAGCCAAGGCTTTCGTTGTATGCGTATGGTTCCGGCTATCCGGTGACCTTTGCGATCATGCTTGGCACTTCAATCCTGACCAGTACGCTTGCTTTAAAATTGAAAGAAAATGCAAAGCTTTCTGCACGAGATGCCTTTCGAACCAAGATTCTTTTTAATACCAGCCAGCTTCTGCAAAAGGCAGAGGATGCGTCAGAAATTTTTGATATTACGGCAACGCAGCTGATAAAGCTTCTGGGAAGAAATCTGGTTGTGGCGCCGGTAGAAAAAAAGAAAAACGGCATTGTGCAGGGAACTCTTTATAACGCCGAAACAGGAATAAAATCAGAAAAAGTTTTTAATGTGAAAGAACAGGAAATCCTGCAGTGGGTTCTGAAAAACCGGAAACGGGCGGGAGCTATGACAGAACGTTTTTCTGAAGAACCGTATCTGTACCTTTCCATCTATGCGGCACAGAACAGATATGGTGTGATCGGCATTTTCATCGGACAAAAGCCACTGGATGCGTTTGAGAACAGTATCCTGCTTTCTATTCTGGGAGAGTGCGCCATGGCACTGGATCGGGAACAAAGTGCGAGAGAAAAAGAAGAGGCGGCAGTCATGGCGAAAAATGAGCAGCTTCGGGTGAATCTGCTGCGGACGATTTCCCATGATCTGCGCACACCACTGACATCAATTCTCGGCAATGCAGACTCTTTGATCAGTAACTTTGACGCACTGGACGAAGGGATGCGGAAACAGATTTTTTCGGATATTTATGAGGATGCCGGATGGCTGATTGAACTGGTGGAAAATCTGCTTGCGCTTACGAAAATAGAAGATGGAAGTGTAAAACTGCAGTTATCCGATCAGGTGGTTGAGGATGTAGTCCGTGAGGCGCTGCGCCATGTAGAACGGCGGAAAAACGAACATAAAATTACGGTGGACTGCGGGGAAGATGTACTGCTCGCCCGCATGGATGCAAAGCTGATTGTACAGGTATTGGTAAACCTGATCAACAATGCAGTAAAATATACACAGGCAGGATCCAAGATCCGGATTACAGCCGGAAAAGAAGAAAAAAACGTATGGATTGCGGTGGAGGATAATGGACCCGGCATTCCGGCGGAGTGCAGGGAGCATGTATTTGAAATGTTCTATTCCGGAAAAAATAAGGTGAGTGACAGCCGCAGAAGCCTTGGCCTTGGGCTGGCGCTGTGCCGCTCCATTGTAAATGCGCATGGCGGGGAACTGGTGCTTCGTGACTGCGCTCCGCACGGCTGTCATTTTCGTTTTACGCTGCCGCTCAGTGAGGTGAATTTAAATGAATAAGACATTGATACTGGCCGTGGAAGACGATACGCCGGTCCACAACCTGATTACGACAACACTGAAAACACACGATTATAAATAACCACATTGGGGTCAGACCCCATTACTGTTTAGAAATTTTGTTCTTGTTTTGGCAATTCTGACACTGCAGACTGTGCTGAATGACAATATCAAAACGGCAGAAGATGTTGAAACTTATCTGGGTCTTAACACCCTGGTCGTTGTTCCGGATTTTGGAAGCAAAAAGAAATCCAGAAGACGAAGAAAAGACTGAACATAAACACAGAAAATTAAAAAGGAGCATCTCCGGTTTCGAACTTGAAACCTGGAGATGCTCCTTTTTCGTATGCTGCAGAATGAAAAATTATTCTCCCGCCACCGTCACATCCCGCAGCAGTACCGCACACGGCACCACGCGGTTGTTTATCTGCTGTGTCTCTTTCGAGAAAGTCAGATTTTTCAGCACATCGTCATAACGGGCGGAAAGTGATCCGCTGGTTGTCGGATGGGAGGTGGTTCCGTCGCTCTCATACGCGAGCCGGATCTCACCGCCGCAGGTGCCGCTTACGGCATCCATATCAAACGCACTGAAATCGGTGATTTCTATATGCGGCATGCTGCGCAGCTCGTCGAGTGTTTTCGAACCGCCTTCAACTACCATGTTATTCATGGAAGTAGTATCCTTCATGCCGATATAATGGGCATGCTGAAGGCTGCCCCAGTAGGAGCGGCAGATGCCGTTTTCAAACAGAACGCGCTCGGCTACCGGCATACCGGTTTCGTCGTACGGCGCGTTTTTGGCAGAGCCGTCGAGCGTCGGCACGAGGCGGATATTCAGCGGATCCGCATCCGCACCGGTGATGGCTTCACCGATTTTTGCTTTTGCAACGCCCATATACTGATAAGAAGCGTTGGTATGCATGGCAAAATACTGGAAGAAGCTGCCGACGGCATTTCCGGTCAGGAGAACATCAGCATGCTCATTCTGCCGGGTCGGAACAGCATTCAGACGCTGGCGGCCGGTGTGGAACATTCCGCGCACTTCGGCGATGATCTTCTCGGCAGATTTGTCGGAGAAGCGGAGATCCTTGTAGATCTCAATCTCATGATCATCCTTGCGGGAGTTTGTGACAACCTCGATCTCGCAGTCAAAGCCGGAGAAGGTGACATCGACACCGCGGGAATTGCGGATGTGTGTCTGCTTCTGGTTGACGAAAATCTCATATGAGTTTACACGGGAATCCTCTTCCGCCTTGATTTCCTGCATAGCCTGCACCAGTTTTACGAGTTCAGCGGTAAGATCGCGGGAAGCATCAGCCGTGTCGGCGCTTGCCTGGGCATCCGATGGCTCTGCAACAGGGTACCATGGGTTCTGCACAAACTGTGCGGCGAACAGCGCCTGGTCAATTTCCTGCTTCATTTCTTCGCGGGAAATGCCCTGGTGGATCTCTTTTTCTGCGCTTCCGCGGAATTTTCCATCCTCACTGTCGACAAAGACGGTCAGAAACGTATGAGTTACTTTTTTCGCGCGGCTCATGTCGAGCTTCTGACCGATGAAAAATGCCTCGCGGGATTCGGTCTGCTCTTCGCGGATCAGAAAGTCGCTGGCTTTGCTTGTTTTTAATACATCGTATAATTCGTTCATCAGCCTAACCTCACTTTACATTTCAGATACGGGCCGCCATCGCTGACTTTGACCCATTCTTTGTGACCTTTTCCGCACATGCCGGAGCCGAAGAGCTCTTCTTTGTCGGAAACCATGGAGATGCTCTTTAAGAGATCCGGAACGTAGCCGGTCAGGGTGACAGGAGATACGACTTTTCCGGTCAGCTTACCATCTTTGATCTCGCGGCCGAGTCCGACCATGCACTGGATGCCCCAGTGTTTCGGGTCTTCCATACCGGACTGAACGCTTTCGAGAAGATAGCCGTGCTCAATCGAAGCGATCATATCATCGAGTTTGTCTGTGCCTGCGGTGAAGTAGGTGTTGGTCATACGGGAGTAGACTTTGCGCTCGAAGCTCTCGCGTTTTCCGTTTCCGGTCGGCGTGGTGCCAAGGCGGAGTGCGCTTACGAGATCGCTGATGCCGGTAACGAGTGTACCGTGGTCGATGACCGTGGTGTCGGTGCCGGGCGTTCCCTCATCATCAAAAAGATAACTGCTGACCTGCTGTGCGCCGACTGCTCCGTCGTGCATGGAGGAGAGCTGGGAGGCAACAGGCTTGCCGATATACTCTTTGGCGAGTGCGCGGTCTTTGACAAACATATCCATCTCGACACCGTGGCCGAATGCCTCGTGTGCAATCACGCCGGTGACATCCGGTGCGGTGATGACATCGTACATGCCAGGGATGACCGGATCGGAGTGGAGCTTGTCGTACAGAACGGCGATGATTTCCTCAACAATCGCATCCATCTCATTTAAGATTTCCACGCCTTTCAGGCCGGAGCAGGAACGGTACGACATATTCTGTTTTCCGTTTTCTGTGCCGATTGCGGAAAGGGAGCCCTCCGAGAAAGCGTAGGACTGCATCAGATCCTTTTTGGAGGAGAGGAACAGCTTGTTGACACGGGCAAAGCTGACGGTACTCTGGAATTCCAGAATTCCTTCATGGGCAGCGCCGGCGTTGCAGAGTTTCCGAAGGTGGGAGAGAATCTCCTCTGCGGAGACGGTCTCTGGGTCAATCTCGATTTCATTCTGCATCGTTTTTGCGATGGCTTCTTCCTGCACGAGAGGAGACTCCATCTGCGCAATGCCGAGTGCCTTTAATGCCTGAAATTCGGATTTCAGCGCGGAAGTAATTTCCTCCGCAAGATCTGCGGCATCGGTGAGGTTGTTGAAGGAATATTCGGTGTAGGAACCGTCCTGCCATGCACGGACAACGAAGCCGCGTTCACAGAAGTGATAATCGCCGACGGTGGTCTGATGCATGCTGACGCGGTAGGTCGTACCTTTGACATCGGTGCAGAGCACGCTGACATAATCGAATTCGCGCTCGAGCAGACGGATCAGTTCCTGAATCTGTGGTTTGATTTCCACAAGATAGGATGACATTGGAACCTGCATAAGTTTGGTGTCCTTTCTGGAGCCTGCCGGAGTGTTCGATAGAGAACCTGCGCCGGGGCTCAAAATAATAGAATCCGGAAAAAATAGTTTCGAAAAAATCCCGAACATAGTTTCATTATAGAAGTGGGAAATGGAAAAAGCAATAAAAAAAGGTTGACAAAATGAATTTTGATGATATACTTTGAATATCAAAACATTTGAAAAGAAAAATGTTTGAGAATGAAATAAGCAAGAGGACAGTAAGGTGAAAAACGGCAGAATTGCGGGAACCGGTTCGTATGTACCGGAGACGATATGGAAAAATGAAGATCTGGAAAAGATGGTGGATACGAGCGATATCTGGATCCGGGAGCGGACGGGAATCGGTGCGCGCCACATAGCCGGGGAGGAGACGGTTGCCCAAATGGCAGTAAAGGCGGCGAGAAGAGCGCTGGAAAATGCCGGGATCTGTTCGACAGAACTGGATCTGATTCTTGTCGGAACCTCCTCGTCGGAGAGCATCTTTCCGAATACCGCCTGTCTTGTGCAGGATGAAATCGGTGCCTTCCGTGCCGCCTGTCTCGATGTCAGCGCCGCCTGCACCGGATTTCTTGCGGTGTATGAGCTGGGCCAGCTGTATATCCGGAGCGGCAAGGCAAAAAACGTGCTGCTGATCGGCGCGGATGCCCTGAGCCGCCTGGTGGACTGGAGTGACCGCGGAACCTGCATTCTGTTCGGGGACGGCGCGGGAGCCGTTGTGCTGACGGCAGAGGAGCAGGAGACAAAAGCGTGCGAAAAGATCCATTCTGATGGAGAAAAAGGCGTGTCGCTGACCTGCGAAAAGGGAACGTATCTGCAGATGGACGGCCGTGCCGTGTTCCAGTTTGCTTTATCCCGCGTGCCGGAAGTCATCCGCGAGGTGCTCGCGGAAGCCGACATGGCGGTCGAAGAGATTGATGCGTTTATCCTTCATCAGGCAAACAGCCGCATCATCGACGGCGTGGCAAAACGACTGAAAGCACCGAAAGAAAAATTTCCGCGGAATATCGAAGCATACGGCAATACATGTGCGGCGAGCATTCCGATTCTGCTGGATGAGTGGAACCGGTCCGGCAGAGCCAAAAAAGGACAGAGAATCGTTCTCTCCGGTTTCGGAGCAGGACTGATCTGGGGCGCGGCGTACCTGGAATGGTAAGAAACGCCCATATAAAATAAGAAGAATAAGAAAAAAAGTGAGGACAAAAACATGTTAGAAAAAGTAAAAGAAACCGTAGCAGAAGCACTGGGAGCAGACATCGATACCATCACAGCGGAGACTTCCTTCAAAGAGGATCTCGGAGCAGATTCCCTGGATCTGTTTGAAATGGTCATGTCCCTCGAGGACACCTGCGGCGTGGAAATCCCGACCGAGGATCTGGAAACGATGGTAACTGTCGGTGATGTTGCAGAGTATCTGGAGCAGCACAAAAACTAAGAAAGATCGGGAAGCAGGAGGAAGCGATTCATGATCACAGAAGTGACAAAATTACTCGGGATTCAGTATCCAGTCATTCAGGGCGGCATGGCCTGGGTGGCGGAGCATCATCTGGCAGCGGCAGTTTCCGAGGCCGGCGGCCTTGGCCTCATCGGAGCATCGGCGGCACCGGCAGAGTGGGTTCGGAATGAAATCCGCGAAGCAAAAAAACTGACGGACAAACCGTTCGGCGTCAACATCATGCTGATGAGCCCGTATGCGGATGAGGTGGCAAAAGTGGTTGCCGAGGAAGGCGTAAAAGTCGTTACGACGGGCGCAGGAAATCCGGAGAAATATATGGAACTGTGGAAAAACGCTGGTATCCGCGTCATCCCGGTGGTCGCTTCCGTGGCTCTTGCAAGACGAATGGAGCGCGCAGGCGCAGATGCCGTTGTGGCAGAAGGATGTGAGTCCGGCGGCCATATCGGCGAGACGACAACGATGGCACTCGTTCCGCAGGTGGCAGATGCCGTAAAAATTCCAGTCATTGCGGCCGGTGGAATTGCGGACGGACGCGGAATGGCAGCAGCCTTTATGCTGGGTGCCGAGGCGGTTCAGATGGGAACGCGTTTTGTCGCTTCGAAAGAGGCCGTTGTGCATGAAAATTACAAGCAGCTGGTGATCAAGGCGAAAGATATTGATACCCGCGTGACAGGCCGCACAACCGGTCATCCGGTGCGGGCGATCCGAAATGAGATGACACGCCATTATCTGGAACTGGAAAAAGAGGGAGCTCCGTTCGAAGAGCTGGAAAAACTGACGCTCGGCGGTCTTCGAAGAGCCGTTGTGGACGGCGATGTCAAAACCGGAAGCGTGATGTCCGGTCAGATTGCAGGTATGGTAAAAGACGAGAAAAGCTGCAAAGAAATCATAGAGCAGATGATGAATGAGATGGAAGAACTTCTGAAAGGAGCACCGGCGCGGTTATGAGTAAAACAGCATTTATGTTTCCTGGACAGGGTTCCCAGTGTGTCGGCATGGGCGCGGATTTTTATGAAGCATGTCCGAAAGCGAGAGCCGTCTACGATATGGCATCCGAGCTGATCGGGATTGATATGAAAAGACTCTGTTTTGAGGAAAATGAACATCTGGATCAGACAGAGTTTACCCAGATTGCACTGCTGACAACCGGAATGGCGATGGAGCAGTCCATCCGGGCGTGCGGCCTTACGCCGGATGTGACAGCGGGCCTCAGCCTTGGCGAGTACAACGCGATTGTGTCCGCCGGCGGTATGGAAATGGCGGATGCGATGAAGGTCGTCCGCAGAAGAGGCATCCTGATGGAGGAGGCCGTTCCGGCAGGCGAGGGCGCGATGGCGGCGGTGCTCGGCATGGAAGCTGCAAAAATCGAAGAGATTTTGAGCGGGATTTCCGGCGCCTACATTGCCAATTACAACTGCCCGGGTCAGATTGTCATCACCGGATATGAGGCGGCAGTGGCAGAGGCTTCGGAAAAGTTAAAAGAAGCAGGCGCAAAGCGGGTACTTCCGCTGAACGTAAGCGGCCCGTTCCATTCCCCGATGATGGAATCCGCATCCAAGGGACTGACGGAGGCGCTCGAGGGTGTCGGTTTTATGGAACTCGAGATTCCGTATGTAACGAATGTAACCGGTCAGTATGTGCGTGACATTGCACTGACACGCGGCCTTCTGATTCAGCAGGTGGCATCCGGTGTGCGGTGGCAGCAGAGCATCGAGGCGATGATTGCGGATGGCGTTGACACCTTCGTGGAAATTGGACCGGGAAGAACGCTGACCGGATTTTTGAGAAAAATCAACCGGGAGGTAAAGGGTTACAATATCCGCACCTATGAGGAAATGCATCAGGTGTGCGAAACTTTATTATAGATAGTGGATTATGCAGCAGGAGAATGAGATGTTAAGTGGAAAAACAGCAGTAGTAACGGGCGCATCCCGCGGAATCGGGCGTGCGATTGCAGAAAAACTGGCGGCGGAGGGAGCCTTTGTCGTCATCAATTACAATGGTTCGAAAGAGGCGGCCGAAACCGTGCTTGCGGGAATCCGCGCGGCAGGAGGAGACGGCTGTGTGATGCAGTGCAATGTATCGGATTTTACGGCGTGTGAAGCGTGGATGAAGGAAATTCTTGCTTTGTATGGGAAAATCGATATTCTGGTCAACAACGCGGGCATCACAAAGGACGGTCTTCTGATGGGCATGTCGGAGGAAGCCTTCGACCGTGTCATTGAGACAAACCTCAAGGGAACGTTCAACTGCATCCGCTTTGCGGCACGGCCGATGATCCGCCAGAAGAGCGGCTGCATCATCAACATGGCTTCTGTGGTCGGCGTGGCAGGAAACGCCGGACAGGCAAATTATGCGGCATCGAAAGCAGGTGTGATCGGCCTGACGAAAACAGCGGCACGGGAACTGGCATCCCGCGGCATCCGCGTCAATGCGATTGCGCCGGGCTTTATTGAGACCGATATGACGGAGGTTCTTTCGGATAAAGTGAAAGAAGCATCCGTATCCCAGATTCCGCTCGGCCATTTCGGAAAGCCGGAGGATGTGGCAAACCTGGCTGCATTTCTGGCATCCGAAGCGGCAGCTTACATCACCGGACAGGTGATTCACTGCGACGGCGGCATGGTGATCTAAGAAAAGGAGAGTTGGAATGAAGAGAAGAGTAGTCATCACAGGGCTGGGTGCGGTAACCCCGATTGGAAATACCGTGGAGGAATTCTGGAACGGCGTCCGCAAGGGAGCCTGCGGAATCGGAACGATTACGAAATTTGATACAGCAGAATATAAAGTACATCTGGCAGGCGAGGTCAAAGGCTTCGTGGCAAAAGAGCGCATGGATTTCAAAGCGGCAAGACGAATGGGAACCTTTTCCCAGTATGCCGTTGCAGCAGCAAAAGAAGCGTTTGCAGATGCCGGCATTTCCATGGAGAATGAAGATCCGTTCCGCGTCGGCGTTCTGGTGGGCTCCGGCGTCGGTGATCTGAATGCATGCGAACAGGCGAAAGCCAAAATTGATGCCGGAAATCCGTCCCGCGTCAACCCGTTTACCGTTCCGGTGATGATTGCGAACATGGCGGCGGGAAACGTTGCGATTGCACTCGGCGCGAAAGGAAAATGTACCAGCGTGGTGACGGCGTGTGCGACAGGAACGCACTGCATTGGCGATGCCTTCCGCGCAATTCAGTACAACGACGCGGACATCTGTGTGGCAGGTGGTGCGGAGAGCGCAATTACGCCGGTCGGCGTGGCAGGCTTTTCGGCACTGACCGCACTTTCCGAGTCGGAAGATCCGCTGCGGGCTTCGATTCCGTTTGATAAGGACCGGAACGGTTTCGTCATGGGCGAGGGCGCCGGCATTCTCGTACTTGAGGAGCTGGAGCACGCGAAACAGCGCGGCGCGAAGATCTATGCAGAGGTAGTCGGATACGGCGCAACCTGCGATGCGTACCACATTACTTCTCCATTGGAAGATGGAAGCGGTGCGGCACGTGCGATGGAGCTTGCGATGGAAGAAGCGGGAGTAAAACCGGAAGAAGTTACTTATATTAATGCACACGGAACGTCCACACATCACAACGATCTGTTTGAAACGCGTGCGATCCGGAAAGCCTTCGGTGATGCGGCAGACTATGTGCTGGTCAACTCGACGAAATCGATGGTCGGTCATCTGCTCGGCGCGGCAGGCGGTGTGGAAGCTGTTGTCTGTGCGAAATCCATTCAGGACGGCTTCGTGCATCAGACGATTGGAACAAAGGAAGCAGATGCGGAATGCGATCTGAATTACTGCATCGGCGCTCCGGTGGAAACCGATGTGAAACTGGCAATGAGCAATTCCCTTGGTTTTGGCGGCCACAATGCGGTGCTGCTGTTTCAGAAATATGAATAAAGCGGCATCGTGTTCCGGTGCAGAAAGGAAAATAAGATGGAATTAGATCAGATTTTACAGTTGATTGATAAAGTTTCGGATTCTTCGCTGACCGCGTTTGATTACGAGGCTGATGGGATCAAGATTGCCATGGAGCATGGAAAAGCAGCTCCGGTGCAGGTGCAGATGAGCGGGGTTCCATCCGGTGCCGGTCTGCAGATGGCAGAGATGATGGGCGGAGCAAATGGCGTGACAGCGAAAGAAGCAGCCATGCCGGAGAGAAAAGAAACGGCAGGAAAAAGTACAGCGGCTGAGGATCACAGCGAAGCAGAAGAAGGCGTTTTTGTGACATCCCCGCTGGTCGGAACGTTTTATACAGCTCCGGCAGAAGATGCCGAGCCGTTTGTGAAGGTTGGCGACACCGTGAAAAAGGGACAGGTTGTAGCGATTGTGGAGGCCATGAAGCTGATGAATGAGATTGAGAGCGAAGTGGACGGCGTGATTGCGGAGGTTCTGGTGAAAAACGGCGAGATGGTTGATTACGGAAAACCGCTGTTCCGGGTAAAAGCGTAAAGCCGGGACGAGAAAGGAAGCAGCGAATGAACAGTTTGACAACGAAACAGATTCAGGAGATTATTCCACACAGACATCCGTTTCTGCTGGTGGATTACATAGAAGATTTTGAACCGGGCGAATTCGGTATTGGATACAAATGTGTGACGTACCGCGAGGATTTTTTTGCGGGTCATTTTCCGCAGGAGCCGGTGATGCCGGGCGTGCTGATTATCGAGGCGCTGGCGCAGGTCGGTGCGGTTGCGATTCTTTCTCTTGACGAGAATAAGGGAAAAATTGCATTTTTCGGCGGCATCAACAAGTGCCGCTTTAAGGGAAAAGTGAAACCGGGAGACAAGCTTCGTCTGGAGACGAAAATTATCCGCCACAAGGGACCGATGGGCGTCGGGGAAGCGGTTGCTTCGGTTGACGGCAAGGTGGTCGCGCAGGCGGAACTGACCTTTATGGTGGGGGCAGCACAATGATTCGAAAAGTTTTGATTGCAAACCGTGGGGAGATCGCGGTCCGGATTATCCGGGCATGCCGTGAGATGGGAATTCTCACGGTTGCTGTTTATTCGGAGGCGGACCGGGAGGCACTGCATGCGCAGCTCGCGGATGAGGCGGTGTGCATCGGGCCGGCGCCGTCGAAGGACAGTTATTTAAATATGGAACGTATTTTGAGTGCGGCGCTTGTGACGGGGGCGGATGCGGTTCATCCGGGATTTGGATTCCTGTCGGAGAACAGCACGTTTGCGCGGAGATGCCAGGAGTGCCACATTACGTGGATTGGGCCGTCGCCTGAGGTGATGGACCGTCTGGGTAATAAGTCTGAGGCGCGAAATACGATGCAGGCAGCCGGTGTGCCGGTGATTCCGGGGACGAAGGAACCTGTTTTTGACTGGGAGACGGGTCTTTCTGAGGCCGACCGGATTGGTTTTCCGGTGATGATTAAGGCGGCGCTTGGAGGCGGCGGCAAGGGTATGCGCATGGCGGAGACGCGCGGGGAGTTCCAGAGTGCGTTTCAGACGGCGCAGAAGGAGGCTAAAAGTTCGTTTGCGGACGGGACGATGTATGTGGAGCGGCTGATTCGTCATCCGCGTCATGTGGAGTTTCAGATTATGGCGGACTCGTTCGGGAATGTGATTCATCTTGGGGAGCGGGACTGCTCGATTCAGAGGAATCATCAGAAGATGATTGAGGAGTCGCCTTGTGTGGCGATTGATGATACGCTGCGGGAGCGGATGGGCTCGGCGGCGGTCCGGGCGGCGAAGGCGGCGCATTATGTGAATGCGGGGACGATTGAGTTTCTGCTGGAGCCGGACGGGAATTTTTATTTTATGGAGATGAATACGCGGATTCAGGTGGAGCATCCGGTGACGGAGTGGGTCACGGGGGTGGATCTGATTCAGGAGCAGCTTCGGGTGGCTTCGGGGATGCCGCTGTCGGTGACGCAGGGGGAGGTCCGGCTTTCGGGGCATGCGATTGAGTGCAGGATTAATGCGGAGAATCCGGCGAAGAATTTCAGGCCTTGTCCGGGGAAGATTACGGAGATGCATCTGCCGGGCGGGTTTGGAGTACGGGTGGATACGGCGGCGTATGACGGGTATGTGATTCCGGCGTTTTATGATTCGATGCTGGCGAAGCTGATTGTGCATGGGAGGACGCGTGAGGAGGCGATTGCGCGGATGAGGAGTGCGCTGGGGGAAGTCGTCATCGAGGGAGTCGACACTAACGTTGATTATTTGTATTCTATTTTAAATGAAGAGGAGTATCTGGCCGGGAGGGCGGATATTGAGTTTGTGGAGCGGTTGACGGAGAGATTGTAAGAGACGGACGCCGCCCGGCAGTACAGCAGAGGGGGACGGCGCGGTTTCAGAGGAAAGAAATACTAAGGCCTCCAGCATTTGCTAAAACCATTTTCAAAAATCCAAAACTCGCTGTCGCTCAGACAGTTGGATTTTTGAAAATAACGCAAATTCTGGAAGCCTAAGTGTTTCTATAGCAATCCCCGAAAATAATGCAAAAAATTCAGCACCGCAGAGCGTGAATTACTGCGTCACAGATTTTCGTCGTACCCCGGTACGCCTTCAAATCTGTTCCTTGCAATTCGCGCTCTGCAGCACTGCCTTTTTTGCATTATTTTCGGGTCTTGCTATAGTTCCTCCTGCAAATGCGCCGTCCCCCTCTGCTGTACTGCCGGGCGGCTGAGATCAGACACACGACTGGGAGAGTGTGGTCAGCGACACCGCGGGGCGGTGCGGCTGGGATGACAGGAGTGAGCGGTGAAGAGAGAATGAATGCCTCGATGGGTGAGGTGTGTGGTTGGAAGATTGTTATGGTGACAATAGAGTGAAAGTGTTATGACGTAAGGAGTGATGGTGGTATGATGCTGGGTAAGTATTTTAAGAAGACGGTGTTTCGGAAGGAGCACACGGCGGATGGGGTGGTGCCGGAGGCGCCGCAGGGGATTTTGAAGAAGTGTAATGCTTGTAAGGGGGCTATTTTTACGGAGGATGTGAAGAGGAATCTTTATATTTGTCCGAAGTGTGGGAATTATTTTCGGGTGCATGCGTATCGGAGGATTGAGTTTCTTCTGGATGATGGGAGTTTTGAGGAATGGGATCAGGGGATGACGGCGGGGAATCCGCTGGGGTTTCCGGGGTATGAAGAGAAGGTGAGGGCTCTGCAGGAGAGAACAGGGCTTACGGAGGCTGTTGTGACTGGTAAGGGACGGATCAACGGGATGGAGACGGTGATCGGGGTCTGTGATGGCAGGTTTATGATGGCCAGTATGGGTGAGGCTGTTGGGGAGAAGATTACGCGGGCGGTGGAGAGGGCGACGAAGCTCTCGCTGCCGGTGATTTTGTTTGCGTGCTCGGGAGGGGCGCGGATGCAGGAGGGGATTGTTTCTCTGATGCAGATGGCGAAGACGTCGGCGGCGCTGAAAAGACACAGTGATGCGGGGCTTTTGTATGTGAGTGTGCTGACGGACCCGACGACGGGCGGCGTGACGGCGAGCTGGGCGATGCTGGGGGATATTATTCTGGCGGAGCCGCATGCGCTGATCGGGTTTGCGGGACCGAGGGTTATTGAGCAGACAATAGGACAGAAACTGCCGAAAGGGTTCCAGCGGGCGGAGTTTCTGGTGGAGCATGGGTTTGTGGATCGGATTCTGCCAAGAGAAGAGGCGAAAGAGGTGCTGTCGGAGATTCTGCGGATGCATGGGAAAGATATCGAAGTTTCCTCGGAAGTGCTGACTTTGGGGGATGGAGACGTGAAGCGGTCTTTGGCAGCACCAGAAACGGGAGAGAAAACATCGGCTTGGGACTGTGTGCAGAAAGCGCGGAAAAAGGACCGACCGGTGGGAGAAGATTATATTCGGGAGCTGTTTCCTGATTTTATTGAGTTTCATGGTGATCGACTGTATGGCGATGATGCGGCGATCATCGGCGGTATTGCATCGTTTGACGGCACACCGGTCACGGTCATCGCCGAGGCGAAAGGCGCGGATACGAAAGAAAACATCCGCCGCAATTTCGGCATGCCGTCCCCGGAGGGCTACCGCAAAGCCCTGCGTCTGATGAAACAGGCCGAAAAATTCCACAGGCCTGTTATCTGTCTCGTAGACACCCCAGGCGCCTTCTGCGGAATGGAAGCCGAAGAACGCGGCCAGGGCGAGGCGATTGCGCGGAACCTGTATGAAATGTCAGCGTTAAAAACGCCGGTTCTTTCTATTGTCATTTCAGAAGGCGGCAGCGGCGGTGCACTGGCACTCGCCGTGGCGGATGAAGTGTGGATGATGCAGAATGCCATCTACTCCATCCTGTCGCCGGAGGGATTTGCAAGCATCCTGTGGAAAGACGGCAAACGCGCGCCGGAGGCCGCCGAGGTGATGAAGCTGACGGCGGGGGATTTGAAGGAACTGGGAATTGTAGAAGAGATTGTGGAAGAGCCGGGGGAGTTTACGGTGGACACAATGCCAGTGGTGTGTGAAGAATTGAGAGGCAAAATTCTGAGATTCCTGGAAAAGTATGAGAAGATGGATGGGGAAGAACTGGTAGAGGAGAGGTATCGGAGATTTCGGGATATGTGAAAAGAAGATTTTGACATATTCTGAAATGCATGATATTATGATATTGAAAAGAGTGCTACCGATAGACGGTTAGTCCATATTTATTGGTTTATGTAAAAATAGTCGCCAAAGTTTGCAGGACTGGGCGGCTATTTTTGTGATTTCGCAGTATCTTTGCCGAAGTTGTATCCAAGGCTAAAGCAGGTTAAGCCGAAACTTACAACTGCTATGAAGTCGATAATACTCATGGCTTAGCCCTCCTTTCCAAGGAATTCCCATATAAAGGGTTTCTATGTAATCGGAGAGTCACAGTCCCTCCGTAGAAGGACTAACCGCCTACCGTTATGGCAGCACCCGTATATTGAGTATAACATCAATGGATTGACGGATGAACTGAAGGCGCAGCGTCGCCCTCCGTGAGGGCGTGAGTTGAAATGATGCGTCCCCACACAACCGGCCCGATTCCTTTGTCGCCCTCCGTGAGTTGAATCTTCAAACATTGGCGGAATTATTTAGAGTATGATGTATCACACTTCGTGAGTTGAAATAACAGCAGTTATTCTGCAAGCAGAGGAGCGTTCTCTCAGGAGTGAAATGTGTTTGACATGAAAGTTAAATAATGTTAATCTATAACTAGCGTAAGCGACAACTAACCGCTCATGTATTCGCAAGAACCATGAGCGGCTATTTTTCTATTTTAATATTCGGTGAGAAAGGAGGAAAATTATGAAGAGTCCATTTAAAATATTTTGGATCGTACTCGGCTTTCTGTGCCTGGGATTTGGCACCATCGGCATTGTGCTTCCGATTCTGCCGACAGTTCCATTCTATATGGCAACCCTGTTCTGCTTTGCGAAAAGTTCGGAACGGCTGCACACCTGGTTTATTGGGACCCAATTATATAAGAAGCATCTCGACAGCTTCGTACAGCATCGGGCGATGACGGTAGGAACGAAATGTAAAATCATCGGGATGGTAACGGTTGTGATGGCGATCGGCTTTTTTGCTATGAAGAATGTGCCGATCGGAAGAATCTGTATTGCTGTGGTATGGATGTGCCATATTTTGTATTTCTTCCTGCGGGTCAAAACCGTAAAAACAGAAGATCATATCCTAGGAGAAACAAAATGAACAAAGTAGAAAAAAAGCGGCAGAAAGAACAGTACGTCGTGGAAGAGATGATCCGCCTGTACTGCCGGAAGAACCATGGAAAAGAGGGGCATGCATCCGGCGGGATGTGTCCGGAATGTCAGAAATTAGCGGACTATGCAAAACAGCGGAGCCAGAAATGTCCCTTCATGGAACAGAAAACATTCTGCGCAAACTGCAAAGTACACTGCTACAAGCCGGAAATGCGGGAAAAGATCCGCGCCGTTATGCGGTTTTCGGGGCCGAGGATGCTGCTGTATCATCCGATTTTAGCTATCTGGCATTTAATCTGCAGCATGAGAGAGAAGCGAAAAGCAAAAGCATAAAAGAGAGGTACTTATGATTAAAACAAGACTGGTGGGGCTGCTGTCCCACGCGAAAAAGTATATCGTGTACACGATTCTGTGGCAGTGGGCGGCGCTTCTGTCGCAGGTGATCGCGGTATTTACGATTGCCGATCTGCTGGAGCGGGTTGTGTATGGCGCGGTAACGGCGACGGCTGTGAAACGGACGGTTTTTATGCTGGCAATTGTTGTTGTGATCCGCTTTTTCTGCGAGCGGATGGGTGCGAGGTCTTCGTATCTTGCGTGTGTGGATGTGAAACGGATTCTGCGTGAAAAAATTTATGAGAAAATGCTGAAACTGGGGGCATCCTACAGCGAACAGGTATCATCCTCGGAGGTCGTACAGGTATCCACGGAAGGCGTGGAGCAGCTCGAAACCTATTTTGGAAAGTATCTTCCGCAGCTGTTCTACAGCCTGATTGCGCCGCTCACGCTGTTCGCCATCCTCTGCCGGGTGAGCATGAAAGCGAGCGTGATTCTTCTGATCTGTGTGCCGCTGATCCCGATTTCGATTGTGGTTGTGCAGAAGATTGCGAAGAAGCTGCTGAACAAATATTGGAGTATTTACACAGGGCTCGGCGATTCGTTCCTTGAAAATCTGCAGGGTCTGACGACCTTAAAAATCTATCAGGCCGACCAGCAGAAAGCCGACGAGATGGATGTGGAATCCCAGAACTTCCGCCGGATCACGATGAAAGTTCTGACGATGCAGCTCAACTCAACGAGCGTGATGGACATCGTAGCATACGGCGGCGCGGCGGTTGGCATGGCGGTGGCGGTATCGGAATTTCTGAAAGGAAACCTCACCGTGTCCGGCACGCTCTGCATTGTGCTGCTGGCGAGCGAGTTTTTCCTGCCGCTTCGTCTGCTCGGATCATTCTTCCACATCGCGATGAACGGCATGGCGGCGAGTGACAAGATTTTCAAAATCCTCGATCTGCCGGAGCCGCAGACGGGAGAGCGGACGCTGCCGGACGGACCGCTGGATGTCGTGTTGGAGGATGTACATTTTTCCTATGAAGAGGACCGGGAAATCTTAAAAGGCATTGACCTGACGCTCCCGGCGGGCAGTTTTGTATCACTGGTCGGCGAATCCGGCTGCGGAAAGAGTACGATCGCGGGCATCCTTGCGGCAAAGAACCGCGGATATGCGGGAAGCATCACCCTGGGCGGCGTGCCGCTCTCGGAAGTCAATGAGACGGATCTGATGAAGCACGTTGTTCTGGTCCGCCACAACAGTTACTTATTTAAAGGAACCGTAGAAGAGAACCTGCGCATGGCGAAACCGGATGCGACGAAGGAGGAGATGGAGGCGGTTCTGCAGAAAGTCAATCTGCTGGGATTCTTACAGACACAGAACGGACTGCAGACAGAGCTTCTCGAAAAAGCAGGAAACCTCTCCGGCGGCCAGTGCCAGCGTCTTGTGATTGCGCGGGCGCTGCTTCGGAGCGACAGTGCGGTGTATATCTTTGATGAAGCCGCATCGAATATTGATGTCGAGAGTGAAGAGCTGATCATGAATGTGATTCATGAACTCGCAAAGACGAAAACGGTATTGCTGATTTCCCACCGCCTTGCGAACGTCGTACAGTCAGATCAGATTTATTTCCTGAAAAACGGTACCATCTGCGAGCGTGGAACGCATGCGGAACTGATGGAACAGAACGGCGCATACCGTCATCTGTACGACAGCCAGATGGTACTGGAAAACTATGGAAAGCAGGGGAATGCATGATGCACGAGAAGAAAAATACAGCAAAACGCAGAAGCGCCCTCCGGATTATGGGAAGCCTGATCGGGCTGGTGAAGCCATTGCTTCATATTATGATGGCGGCAATTATTCTTGGAACAATGGGATATTTATGTGCGATCTTCCTGACGATTCTGGCAGGACAGGTCATCGTGCATGGCTTACTGACGGGCGCGGCAGGGACGAGCCTTTCGGTGCAAAACATGTGGCTTGTACATACCCCGGTAAAAACGATACTCACGGTGATGATCGTGATCGCGGTGCTGCGCGGCATTCTGCATTATGCGGAGCAGTACTGCAACCACTTTATTGCTTTTAAACTGCTGGCGATCATCCGCCATAAAGTGTTTGCAGCTTTGCGGAAGCTCTGCCCGGCGAAGCTGGAAGGACGGGACAAAGGAAATCTGATTTCGATTATCACAACCGATATCGAACTTCTGGAAGTATTCTATGCGCATACGATTTCCCCGATTGCGATTGCAGCATTAACTTCTTTGATTATGGTATGCTTCATTGGAAGATAC
Organism: Blautia sp. TM10-2; assembly: GCF_003480845.1. Taxonomy (NCBI): domain Bacteria; kingdom Bacillati; phylum Bacillota; class Clostridia; order Lachnospirales; family Lachnospiraceae; genus Blautia; species Blautia sp. TM10-2. Next base: position 35,866 of record NZ_QUJZ01000002.1, read on the forward strand.
CATGTTCTGGCAGGGCTGCTTGCACTTGCGGCGTATCTGACGGTCGGCGTTGTGATCCCGATGTGGAACGGAAAGCGCGGAAGCCAGAAAGGAATGGAGTTCCGGACAGGCTTTGGCGAGCTGAACAGCTTCGTGCTGGATTCCCTGCGTGGCCTCGACGAGACGATTCAGTACGGACAGGGCGAAAAACGGAAAGAGCAGATGTCAGGGCGGTCGAAAGAACTGGCTTCTGTGCAGGAAAACTTAAGCCGCATGGAAGGCTCCCAGCGGTCTGTCACCAACATGGTGATTCTTCTGGCATCGTTCGGCATGCTGGCACTGACGATCTATCTTTACACGAAAGGCGGGATCGGATTTGAGGGAGTCCTGACCTGCACAATCGCGATGATGGGTTCCTTCGGCCCGGTCGTGGCGCTGTCCAGCCTGTCGAATAACCTGAATCAGACGCTGGCAAGCGGCGAGCGTGTGCTTTCCCTTCTCGAGGAAGCGCCGCTGGTGGAAGAAATTCCGGGAGATGCGGCATCCGGCGGTGACCACGCATTTGCAGGAGCCGAGGCGCAGAATGTAACGTTTGCCTACGAAGACGAGACGATTCTGGATCAGTATTCGCTGAAACTGGAACCGGGAAAAATCACCGGCATCCACGGCGCGAGCGGTTCCGGAAAATCGACGATCTTAAAACTTCTGATGCGCTTCTGGGATGTCCAGACGGGGCGCGTTTCCGTGGACGGAGCCGATGTCCGCGAAATCCCGACGAAGTATCTGCGCGATATGGAAAGCTATGTGACGCAGGAGACACATCTGTTCCACGATTCGATTGCGAACAACATCGCTATTGCAAAACCCGGCGCGACGCGGGAAGAAATTATGGAGGCGGCGAAGAAGGCGTCCATACATGATTTCATCATGACACTGCCAAACGGCTACGACACCGAAGTCGGAGAACTCGGCGATACGCTGTCCGGCGGAGAAAAACAGCGGATCGGTATCGCGCGGGCATTCCTGCATGACGCATCCATGATCCTGCTGGACGAGCCGACATCGAATCTTGATTCCTTAAATGAAGGAATTATTCTGAAATCCCTGAAAGAATCGGCAGAAGAGAAAACCATTGTGCTCGTATCGCACAGAGTGTCCACGATGAACGTCGCGGATGTGGTATATGAAATGGAAAATGGCCGGATTTCCTGATTTTACAGCACTTGACAGAGAAAAGACGATGTGCTACACTAACAGTCGTTAAAGAAAAAACAATTAAATATCGATGTGTAAGGTGTCGGACATGCGTGTCCGGTGAAAAGGGAAGCAGGTGTGAATCCTGCACGAACTCGTCACCGTATTTTGCAAGCAGGGGAATGATCCACTGGGAAACCGGGAAGGAGACCGATGCGCTGGAGTCAAATCCTGAAGCAATGAGCCGGGAGACCTGCCTTTCGCAGTACAGGAACGTTACGTTCGTGCCACGAGGAACTGGCAGTACAAAACAGGAAAGCGGACATTTGCCCCACAGCGGGTGAGATGGTTTTCTTTGTGATGAAAATACTGGAAGCCCCTCGTTGAAAAACGAAAGGGCTTCTTTCTATTTACGCGGGCAACGAGCCAAAGTCCGTGCTTGCACGAGACCTTAGCGACTGCCGCGATAACTTGAGAAACTCGCGGAGCGTGTTTCTCATAGTTTGAAATGTAAAACGTCCCCGATATTGGTTGTTGCAAAGATACCAGCAAATGGGAGGAAAACAAAAATGAAAAAGAAACTTGTAGTCGCTTTAATTTCAGCAGCTATGGTAACATCTATGCTCGGCGCATGCGGAAGCAGCAACGCATCCAGCAGCAGCGCAAGCAGCACAGCAACAAGCAGCGTAAGTGCATCTTCCGCATCTGAGGAAGACACCACAGCAGCAAGCAGCAGCGTAAGCGCATCTTCTGCATCTGAAGAGGTATCCGCAGATGCAGACCAGGAGGCAGCAGATAAAGTGGCAGCTTTGATTGACGCAATTTATGTACAGGAAAGAAATGATAACACCGACGAGCAGTGCAAAGAAGCAAAAGAGGCATGGGATGCCCTGACAGACGCACAGAAAGAACTCGTAGAAGGTGAGAACGCAGATCCGGATTACTTCGGAAGAGACACAGGGGATGCTTCCAAGGATGATCCGTTAAACGGAGACGAGATCGGCGAGAATGAGCTTCTGGTTGTAAGCTTTGGTACTTCCTTCAACGACAGCCGTGCTGAGGATATCGGAGGCGTTGAGAAAGCTCTGCAGGCTGCATATCCGGACTGGTCCGTAAGACGTGCCTTCACTGCACAGATCATCATCAACCATGTACAGGCCCGCGATGACGAGAAGATCGACAACGTAGATCAGGCACTGGAAAGAGCTGTAAGCAATGGCGTGAAAAAACTGATTATTCAGCCGACTCATCTGATGCACGGCGCAGAGTACGACGAGCTGAAAGAAGCAGTAGATAGCTATAAAGATAAATTTGAGTCCGTAACCATCGCAGAGCCGCTGCTTGGCGAGGTTGGAAGTGACGCTACCGTAATCAACGAGGACAAACAGGCCGTTGCAGAAGCAATCACGGCACAGGCAGTAAAATCTGCAAATTATGACAGTCTGGATGCAGCAGCAGAGGACGGCACTGCTTTCGTATTTATGGGACATGGTACTTCCCACAATGCAAAAGTAACTTACAGCCAGATGCAGACACAGATGGATACTCTTGGATACAAAAACGTATTCATCGGAACCGTTGAGGGCGAGCCGGAAGAGACCGCCTGCGAGAATGTGATCGAGGCAGTAAAAGCAGCCGGATACAAGAAAGTAATTCTTCGTCCGCTGATGGTTGTTGCAGGTGACCACGCAAACAACGATATGGCAGGCGAGGATGAGGATTCCTGGAAGAGCCAGTTTGAGGCATCCGGTGCATTCGATGAGATCAACACTCAGATCGAAGGTCTTGGAAGAATTGATGCTGTTGAGCAGCTGTATGTACAGCACACCAAGGCAGCTATGGACGGCAACGGCGTTCAGGACGATGCTGAATAATTAGGGGTTGTATTCCGAACGTAAAATAGAGTAAAATAAGATCCGGCAGTACGGCTGAAGAGACTCAGTGTGCTGTCGGATTTTAAGTTGAGCGGATGAAAAAGATCCGCTTCAAGGTGATACAAGGAGGAATTTTATTATGAGAAAAAAATTGGCAGTTCTTTTTCTTGGAGCAGCACTGACTGTATCCATGCTCGGCGCATGTGGCGGAAAGGATGCAGCGTCATCTTCTGCATCTGCAGTATCTGCGTCTTCTGCGGCAGACGCATCTTCCGCTTCTGTACAGGATGCATCTAAGGCAGAGAGCAGTACATCCACATCAGATGTTTCAGCAGAAAGCGCATCGGCAGCGGAGACTGCAGGAGAAAGCAGCGCATCAGAGCTGGAAGACGGTACGTATACGGCAGACTTCAATACAGACAGCAATATGTTCCATGTCAATGAAGCAAAAGAAGGAAAGGGTGTCCTGACGGTAAAAGACGGAAAAATGACCATCCACGTCAGCCTGGTATCCAAAAACATTGTCAATGTCTTTGTGGGAACAAAAGAAGAAGCACAGGCAGACGGCGCAGAGCTGATCGAGCCGACCACAGATGAGGTAACGTATTCTGACGGAACCACAGATGAAGTGTACGGCTTTGATATCCCGGTAGAAAAACTGGACGAGGATTTCAATGTTGCGATCATTGGTAAAAAAGGAACCTGGTATGATCATGTAGTCAGCGTATCCAATCCGGTACCGCAGGAGTAATCCCGGAAGAAAACAAAAGATATCCACAGAAGGCGAACCATTTTGCACCGTCTGTCCACAGAAATTGTGGAAAGAGAGGGGAAAAGCGGTTCGCCTTTGTGGATATCTTTTCTTATTTTTCCGGAAACAGTTTGCGGAACAGAAAACGGATGAAGGGTCCGCAGTACATGAGCTGCCAGAAGAAGGCAACCGGGAAGTTTAAAAACGTGGTCTGGAGCCAGACAGCAACGAATTCCTTTCCGGCATTTTTAAACAGCAGCGTTGCAATAAAACTCATAATCGGACACATAATAGCAATAATCATAATGGAAATTGCCAGCGTGATTACGATCGGACGATCCTGCGGTGTTACCATGCAAAAAGCTAATTTGTGAGCCAGATGATCCACGAGGAAAAACTCGAGGATAAAAGCGGCCGGCCACATGATTATCATCTCGTGAAACGCCATCAGAAAGACCTGATTTGTCATTCCGCCGATGTTCATGGAAATGTTGTAGCAGATCATGGCATAGACCATCAGAAAGGACATCATGAGGGTAAATACAACGTTTTGAAATTTTGTTTTTGGCATCGATTGTTCTCCTTTTCTTTGCAATTTTGAAAAATGGGCGCAAAAAAGACACATGTGTTGTTCGTTAACCAAGCAATGCACTTGTGCCGTTTCCAATCTGATACCAATCTTTTCTGCAGTTTTTAATTTTGAACCGTCGATTATTATAACGTCTCTGGCGGCGTTTGGCAAGAGGAAATTGAGAAATTTTTAAAAAAGACAGATAAACAAGAAAATTCGATGCGTGCTGGAAGCACGGTTTGGCGAATGGTGCGGGGAACGGCACCGGCGGGAAAAAGAATGGATTGCGAAACGGGAGCGGGATTGCTACAATAGAACATAGTGAAAACAAAGAGAAAACGCAAAAGGAAATCAATATTATGTCAGAGATCAGAAAAATCGAAAACTTTGCGGCGCCGGAGCTCGACGTGTATGCGCGTCTTTCAGAACCGCAGTTATTGCACTATTATGAACCGCAGCCAGGCCTTTTTCTTGCGGAGAGTCCGCGTGTCATCGAGCGTGCGCTGGATGTCGGATATGAACCGGTTTCGTTCCTTGCCGGAAGCGCAGAGCTTGCCGCAAACGAAGCACTCTTTGCGCACTGCCCGGACGCGCCGGTCTATACAGCAGAGACGAAGGTGCTGGAACAGCTCACAGGCTTTGCCCTCACGCGCGGCATGCTCTGCGCGATGCACCGCCGCACGCTTCCGGCTATGGAGGAAATCTGCCGGAATGCCCGCCGCGTGGCGATTCTGGAAAATGTCGTGAACCCGACGAATGTCGGTGCGATTTTCCGTTCTGCCGCCGCGCTTGGCATCGATGCCGTGCTTCTCACATCAGGCTGCAGCAACCCGCTGTACCGCCGCGCCATCCGCGTGAGCATGGGAAATGTCTTCCAGGTCCCATGGACCGTGCTGCCAGGCGGCAGTTACTGGCCGGAGCAGGGAATTGCTGCACTGCAGGAACTTGGATTTTATACCGTTGCGATGGCATTAAAAGAAGACTCCGTTCCGATGGATGATCCGTCGTTGAAAACGCATGAAAAGCTCGCCATTCTGCTCGGAACCGAGGGTGACGGACTGGCAAGTGATACGATCGCTGAAACAGATGCAACCGTGCTGATTCCGATGACACACGGTGTGGATTCACTGAACGTCGCTGCGGCGAGCGCTGTCGCATTCTGGGAGCTGGCGGGAAGAAGATAAAGATGTTCCGTCGGTACCGGAGATTACGGAATAAAAATAGGATCAGAGATAGATTTTCGGGATGCATATTTTGATGCATCCCTTTTTGAATTTATGAATTTTGAAATTCCTTCCGATACATCTGCGGCGTACATCCCACTTTGCTTCGGAACTGCCGGTTGAAGTTGGAAAGGTTGCGGAAACCATTGTCGTACGCGATTTCGGACACACTCTGCGTCGTACTGCGCAGCGCCTCGCAGGCGGCTTTGATCCGAAACTGTGTCAGATATTCAACGGCCCCGAGTCCGAAGGTCTGCTTAAAACAGCTCATAAAATAGCTTTTGCTCAAATGCGACAGCCTGGCAAGTTCCTCTATGGTAATCGGGTCGGCGAAGTGCTCCTGGATATAGGCGAGCACAGGCCGCAGGTTTTCAGCAGCCGCAGGCATGGCGGGACGATCGGTGCAGAGTTCCGGCGATGCGGCGAGCAGATAGAAGAAGCGGAGCAGCTCACTTTTCAGCAGAAGATCGGAGACAGCAGAGTTTTCAAGGATGCAGCGGAAAATCTGCTGGACGGATGCAGAAAGTGCAGCATAACTGGAATGTTCGGGTGAAATCGGTGCCTGGATGCGGCGCCGGGCGGAGAAAAACGGCTGCAGAATTTCCGTGTAGCTGCGGTCGTCATACCCGCCGATCAGCATATTCTTGTGGAAAACAATCGTATCATAAAACATCGACTCCTGCTCGGCGGGCAGAATGGCATGTACGAGGTTCGGCTGAATCAGAAAAATATCACCGGTATGCGCCGTAAGCAGACGGTCCTCATACTGAAAATACCCCGTTCCGCGTTTGATATAATTCAGCTCCATCTCCCCGTGCCAGTGCAGCGGTACGCCGGGAAAATAGTCGAGTATCCGGCAGTCATAATAACTGTAGGGAACCTGCATGGAGCCGTGCTGGCGTTTTTCTTTCGCAGCAGAAAGCATCATAAAATCCTCCTCCAAAAAGCATGTCCGTAAAATGCCGGAAATGGCAGAGCGCGGCATGCATAAAATCATAGAATAGTATTAGAATGAAATAGGAAATTACTGGTATTTCAGCGGATACAGTAGTAATATATCATATAGAAACACTTGCTGCAACGACGAAAATACAGCAGAAATAAGAGCGAAAGAGCGAAAGAGGGAAAGAAAAAATGTCAAAATGGTTAGATAACGCAGTATTTTATGAGATTTACCCGCAGTCCTTCAACGACACCAACGCCGACGGAATCGGAGATTTCCAGGGTATCATTGAAAAATTAGACTACATCAAGGAGCTGGGCTGCAACGCCATCTGGATCAACCCGTGCTTCCTGTCCCCATTTGGTGATGCAGGATACGATGTCGCAGATTACTGCCGCGTTGCACCGCGCTACGGAACGAATGAGGATCTGAAGAGAGTTTTCGAAGAGGCACACAAACGTGACATGCACGTTCTGCTCGACCTGGTTCCGGGCCATACATCTGTTGAGCATCCATGGTTCAAAGAATCCATGAAAGCAGACCGCAATGAATTTACAGACCGCTACGTATGGACCAATAACGTATGGGAAGCACCGGAAGGAATGGGAAGCCTGCGCGGCATTTCCGAGCGTGACGGCGCCTGCGCCATCAACTTCTTCTCCAACCAGCCGGCCCTGAACTACGGCTTTTATCAGCCGGATCCGGAAAAACCGTGGCAGCAGTCCTTTGATGATGAGGGACCGCAGGCAACGCTGGCAGCGATGGAAGATGTCATGAGATTCTGGCTGAACATGGGCTGCGACGGCTTCCGTGTCGATATGGCGGGCTCCCTGGTAAAGAACGATCAGGAAGGCAAAGGAACCATCCGCCTGTGGCAGCAGGTACGGAAATTCCTCGACGCCGAGTTCCCGGATGCAGCCATGGTATCCGAGTGGGGCGAGCCGGACAAATCCTTACAGGGCGGCTTCCACATGGACTTCCTGCTTCACTTTGGACCGTCCCATTACAACGATCTGTTCCGCTGCGATGAGCCATTCTTCTCCAAACGCGGAAAAGGAGATATCTCTGAGTTTGTAGAGACCTACAAAACCAACTACAATAAGACCGCACAGAAAGGCCTGATCTGCATCCCGTCCGGAAACCATGATATGGACCGTCTGGCACGCCGTCTGCAGGGGGATGAGCTGAAAATTGCTTTCGCTTTCCTTCTTTCCATGCCAGGTGCGCCGTTCATCTACTACGGTGATGAAATCGGTATGCGCTACGTCGAAGGCCTGAAATCCGTTGAGGGCGGATACAACCGCACCGGTTCCCGTTCTCCGATGCAGTGGGATGACAGCACCAACGCAGGATTTTCCAGCGCACCGGCCAGCGACCTCTACATCACCATGGATCCGGGCAAAGACCGTCCGACTGCAAAAGCACAGATGGCCGATCCGGATTCCCTGTACCACGAAGTTAAAAAACTCATCCAGATCCGCCAGAGCAGCAAAGCACTCTTAAGCCGCGGAACCATCGAGTTCGTTTATGCAGAGAAAAACCAGTATCCGCTGGCATACGTCCGTGAGGCTGAGGGTGAAAAAGTCCTCGTCATCATCAACCCATCCGACAAAGAGCAGTCCTTCCCATACAGTGCAGAGCTGAAGGATGCCCTCTACACGATCGGAGGAAAAGCAGAATCCAAAGACGGAACCATCACCATCCCGGCACAGTCCGCAGGATTCTATCATATCTGATCGAAAATAAAAATGACAGGGAGATCCAATCGAATTTTTTCGGAGGATCTCCCTGTTTTTAAATATGATACACTCTCAGCTCATGCAATGCCCTGGTCGCTGCAATATACTGCGCCTGCATCATTATCTCCCGTTTCTCGTCCTTCGGGAAAATCGAGAACACCTGATCAAACTCCAGCCCTTTCGCCAGATAAAATGTGGTAACCGTCAGTCCTTTCTTAAAACTGGAGCTGTCACGGTTCAGCCAAGAAAGCCGCTTCTCACAGTCAAAATCTTTTTCCGACAGAATCTCCCGCAAAATCAAATAAGTCCGTTCCGCCGTCTTCTCATCCGGTACAATCACCGCCGCTGTCTCATACGTTTTCTCATCTGGAAACAGTGTATCCACTGCCTCCCGCAGAGCCGCCTCAAGATCCGTGACATCCCGTTCCAACACCGGCATTCCGTGCCGTTCAAACAGCTCCAGATCCGTCACGCCAATGAGATTTGCCGCATACGACGCAATTTCCACCGTATTCCGGTAACTCTTCCGCATCTCAATCCGCCGCAGATCCTTCCCGAAAATCCCCGGTAAAAACTGCAGTACATCCTGCTGCTGATCCGCCATCGTCTGCGCCCGGTCGCCGAGAATCGTCATCTTACAGGAAAACATCCGCCGGATCATCAGATACTGGAGCCGCGAATAATCCTGCATTTCATCAATCACCAGATGCTTAATATTCGACCGCTCCGCCTGCCGCGACAGGCGGTACTTCAGATACAGAACCGGATACACATCCTCATACCGCAGTTTCCGCTTCTCCAACGGCCGCCGCGGCAGCGTCTGATATCCCTCTTTCTTCAGAAAACGATTGTAGAGAACATAAAAATCCATCGTCCCATACATCTTCCGGAATTTTTCGATGAGCGGAATCCGCTCCTCCTCCGGCAGATCCCGGTTCAGCAGCGTCTCGATCTCGTCAATAAACGTCTCCGCCACCGCATCCATCCGCGAGAGCAGCGGAATATCCGCAAACTTGTCATAAAACAGCGTAATAATCTCCGATTCTGACTTCACAAACGACTTATACGAAACGTCTGAGAAATTCATCAGCTCGTCCTCAAGCTCCAGCGCAAATCCCTCCATCTGGTCCACAAACGCCTGCGACTGTTTTAAAGCAAACCGTTCTGCGGCTTTTGGATCCCGCATCTCCCGCTCAATCTGATCACAGCGATCCTCACAGTCCGCCGCCGTGTCCTGTAATTTGCGGTAAGCAAAGAGATCAAAACTCATCTCCTGAATATTCTCCTCACCGAGCTCCGGCAGAATATGTGAAATATAATCCGAAAATACCCCGTTCGGCGATAAAATCAGAATATTCGAAGACTTCAGATTCTGTCTGTCATGATACAAAAGGTAGGCAATCCGATGCAGCGCCACCGATGTCTTGCCGCTTCCCGCCGCTCCCTGAATTACCAGAATCCGGTCCTTCGTATTGCGGATGATCGCATTCTGTTCCTTCTGAATTGTGCGGATAATATTCTTCAGCTGTACCTCGCCGTTGCTGCCAAGCTCCGCCTTTAAAATATCATCATCAATTTTCACATCACTCTCAAATCCGTAAATCATCTTTCCATCCCGGATCTTATACTGCCACTTGGAACAGATTTCCCCTGTCATCTCGCCGCCCGGCGCCAGATAGGAAGCCGGCCCGCGGTCAAAATCGTAGAAAAGACCGCTGACCGGGCTTCTCCAGTCGTAAATCAGCGGCAGCTCGCCCGGCCGCTCCGCAAAATTGCCGATGCCGATATAGAAAATTTCCGGCTCATCATCCCCGTCATAGCAGAAATCCACACGCCCGAAGAACGGAGAATCCAGCATTTTCCGGAAGCGGCTCCGCAGAAGAAGCTGCTCCTGATTCGCATTCACCTGATGCAGCAGCGCCTGCTGATTGTCGTAATCCTCATATCCGTACTGGTCCATCTCGGTATAGTTCTGCCAGTAATAATCGTGCATATTTTCAATTTCTTTCTGTCCGTCCAGCAGAGACTGACTGATCTCGGCAAGACGCGCCTGCAGCTTTTCCAGCACAAAAGAAAGATATTCCTGTCCGTTTTTCTGGTCTGTCATAAAAGGAAACCTCCTCTTAAAAATATAATGTCGAGTGCCGGAAAACCCGGCTGATCTTATCAGTATAGCAGACAGGCACGTTTCCTGCAATTCAAACATAAAATAAAGAAAAATCCCCTTTGAGGTGCCGCTTTTCTTGGAACCCTTTTTAAAACCACTGTCTGCACAGGAAGAAAAAAGCTGTCTGGATGCGTATCAGAGGGGCGATACAAAAGCCAGAGACATTCTGGTCGAGCGGAATCTGCGCCTGGTCGCGCACGTTGTGAAAAAGTATCAGGGCCTGCCCGATGATCTCGACGATCTGATTTCCATTGGAACGATCGGCCTCATCAAGGCGGTGATGACATATGATCCGAAAAAAGGAAACCGGCTGGCCGCATACGCCGCCCGCTGTATTGATAATGAGCTGCTGATGTATCTTCGGAGCAAAAAGAAAACGGCACGGGAGATTTCCCTCTACGAGCCGATCGGAACCGACAAGGAGGGAAATGAGATCCATCTGCTCGACATCGTGGAGGGCGGCGGGGAGGATATCGCGGAACAGTACAACCGGAAAGAGGACGCGGTGCGGCTGTACTGTTATCTGGATTCGGAATTAAAAGAGCAGGAAAAACAGGTGCTTCTTCTCCGGTACGGCCTTGGCGGAAAAGCAGAATACACACAGAAACAGGTCGCTGCCCGGCTCGGCATCAGCCGTTCGTACGTGTCGCGGATCGAGAAGAATGCAATTGAAAAGTTGCGGTTACGGTTTGCCGCTTCGTAAATGCTTGACATTTCAAACGGACTGCTTCTATAATAAAGGGTAAGGAAATCAGGTGCAGAAAAGGTTTCCTTATCCTTACTTTTTCGAACAAAAATCAAAGATAATATCTTCCCGGTGTTCTTGCCGGACATTTTCCCAAAATGAAAAATAAATAGGAACTATACGACCTGCTACTGAAAGAAAAGGAGGTTTTCTTTGTATTGCAGTGTATTATCAGCCACCGTCTCGGGCATGGAGATGATTCCGGTGCAGGTGGAGGCGGATGTCAGTGACGGCATGCCGCAGTTTACGATGGTCGGCTACGTGAGTGCCCAGGTAAAGGAGGCGCAGGACCGCGTGCGGACAGCCCTCAAAAACATGGGAATTTCCCTGCCGCCGAAACGAATTACGATTAATTTATCCCCGGCGGACGTCCGAAAAGAAGGATCGCGTTTCGATCTTCCGATTGCAGCGGGCGTTCTGATGACGCTCGGCCGGATTCCGCCCGGGTCACTCCGGAAAACGATGGTGCTCGGCGAACTCGGCCTTGACGGCCATGTGCAGGAGATCAGCGGTGTATTTCCGGCAGCGGCGAAGGCGCGGGAGCTTGGATGCACAACGCTTCTTGTTCCAGCCGGAAATGCCGCGGAAGGGGGTCTGGTCGGCGGGCTTCACGTCGTTGGAATCCAGAATTTACAGGAGCTTTTGAACTACTGCTGTGAAGGGAAAATGCCGTCGCTTCCGTCTATAGAAAATCAAAAGAAGGAGGACGGAAAAGAGCCGGACTTTTCCGAAGTGCAGGGCCAGACGGCGGCGCGGCGGGCGGCGCTTATCGCTGCGGCCGGATTTCACAATCTGCTGATGCTGGGGCCGCCGGGCAGCGGAAAATCCATGATCGCAAGGCGGATTCCGACGATCATGCCTCCGATGTCTGAGGAGGAGCAGATGGAAGTAACGCGGATCTACAGCATCGCCGGAATGCTTGCCAAAGGAGAGGGTGTCCGCCGGGAGCGGCCCTTCCGTGCTCCGCATCACACGATGTCGCCGCAGGCTCTTGCAGGCGGCGGAAAACAGCCGTCCCCGGGCGAAATTACGCTGGCACACCGCGGCGTTCTCTTCCTTGATGAACTCCCGGAGATGACGCGCGCAACCATTGAGATCCTGCGCCAGCCGCTCGAGGAGCACCGGATTGTGATTTCCCGTGTCAGCGGAAACTATGTGTTTCCGGCGTCATTTCTGATGGTGGCGGCAATGAACCCCTGCCCCTGCGGCTTTTACCCCGACTTATCGCGCTGTACCTGCGCACCCGGCGACATCAGCCGGTATCTCTCGAGAGTCAGCCAGCCGTTCCTCGACCGCATGGATCTCTGCGTGCAGGTGGAAGCACTTTCCTACGAGGATCTGCACGGCGAGGAGCGGTGCGAATCCTCGGCCAAGATGCGGGAAAAAGCGACGGCAGCGGCGGAAATTCAGGCGGCGCGCTACCGGCAGGAGTCGATTCATTTCAATAGCGAACTGAAAGCAGGCCAGATCGAGAAATACTGTATCCTGGAAAAGGCAGCGGAAGAGCTTTTAGAGGATGCCTTCCGCCGCCTGCGCCTCAGCGCGCGTTCCTACCACGGAATTATCCGCACCGCGCGGACAATTGCGGATCTGGACGGGGCGGTCAAAATCGGCGTGCCGCATATCAGCGAGGCGATCTGCTTTCGGAGCGCCGACAAAAGTATATGGAGGATCTGACATATGGCGATGGAAATCTTTACAGTCGGCCGCGGGCAGGAGGGCTATCCGGAGCGGCTTATGCCGTTCGCGGACATGCCGTCCCGCCTTTTTGTGCGGGGCGCGCTGCCGGCGGATGAGCAGAAAACAGCGGCGATTGTGGGCGCGCGGATATGTACGGCGTACGGAAAGAGCCAGGCGGCCTTTTTCGCGCAGGTGCTGGCGGCAAACGGCGTGGCGGTGATCAGCGGACTGGCGTGCGGAATCGACGCGGCGGCGCACGAGGGGGCACTGCGCGGAAAGGGAAAGACGTTTGCCGTGCTTGGCTGCGGCGTGGATATCTGCTATCCGAAACAGAATTACCCGCTGATGCGGCGGATGCTGGAAAACGGAGGCGGTGTCTTAAGCGAATTTCCGCCGGGCGCAGAGCCGCTTCCGTGGCATTTCCCGATCCGCAACCGCGTGATCAGTGCGCTGGCAGATGTCGTTCTGGTAATTGAGGCAAAAGAGAAGAGCGGCTCGCTCATTACGGCGGACTACGCGCTGGAGCAGGGAAAAACGGTATTTGCCCTGCCCGGACGGACAACGGATGCGACAAGCCGCGGCTGCAACCGCCTGATTGCGCAGGGAGCGGAAATTGCGATTTCACCCGAAACGATTCTCGAGGAGCTGGGCGTGAAAAAGGCCGGGACAAAAAGAGCCGCACCGCGTCCGCGCTATGGAAAAGAGGCGGAAATGGTTCTGAAAACACTCGCGGCAGAACCGCAGAATCTTGCACAGCTTGCCGGCAGCACCGGAATCCCGCTGCAGGAGCTGACCGGCATTCTGCTGGCACTCGAAATTGACGGCGTTATTGCGGAAAATCCGCCGGGCGTGTACATGGCGTTATCGTAAAAGGGACGAGGAAAAGAAAGGTTTTGTGATATTCCGCCCAGTGTACAATTATAATAGAAGAAAAAGAAAAAAGGGGGCTCTTCTGCGCCGCGTGCATGTCTGAAAAAGGAAAAAGAAAAGAAAAAAATCAGGAAAAATCGTTAAAAAATAGAAAAAATCCTGTTATTTTGTCGGGAAACATCGAAAAATGGTACATTTTAAAAATGGAAAACACTTGCAAGAAAAAACTTTTTGGTGTATAGTCAGTGGAAGTTACGACTAATTTAGGAATTATTCTGGAATTTGTAATGATGCAGAACTATGCGATATGAAAAACGCAATATAGATCTGGACAGTTATAAAAATATGTATTCAGGAGGCATCAGAGGTGGCAAAATATCTTGTAATAGTGGAATCACCGGCAAAAGTCAAGACGGTGAAAAAGTATCTCGGGGCAAATTACGAAGTTGCAGCATCTATGGGCCATGTGCGCGATCTGCCGAAAAGCCGGCTTGGAATTGATGTAGAACATGACTTTGAACCAAAATATATCACCATCCGCGGAAAAGGAGAGCTTCTGGCATCTCTTCGAAAAGCCGCAAAAAAAGCAGATAAAGTTTATCTCGCAACTGACCCTGACCGCGAGGGAGAGGCAATTTCCTGGCATCTGTCGATTGCGCTGAATCTCGATGAGAACAAGATGCGCCGCATCACCTTCAACGAGATCACAAAATCAGCAGTCAAAGCGTCGATCAAACAGGCACGCGACATCGATATGAACCTGGTGGACGAGCAGCAGGCGCGCCGCTGCCTCGACCGTATGGTAGGTTATGAAATCAGCCCATTGTTATGGAAGAAAATCAAACGCGGACTTTCCGCCGGCCGTGTGCAGTCCGTTGCACTGCGCATCATCGGCGACCGCGAGGATGAGATCAATGCGTTCATTCCGAAAGAATACTGGACACTGGAAGCAGATCTGAAAATTCCAGGCGAGAAGAAACCGCTCGTTGCAAAATTCCACGGCAAAGGCAGTGAAAAGATGGTGATCGAGACGAAAGAGCAGCTCGATGAAATCTTAAAGGGACTGGAAAATGAGACCTTTACCGTATCCGAAGTGAAAAAAGGAGAGCGTTCCAAGAAAGCGCCGCTTCCGTTCACCACGAGTACCCTGCAGCAGGAAGCATCGAAGGTGCTGAATTTCTCCACACAGAAGACGATGCGTCTGGCGCAGCAGCTCTACGAGGGCGTGGAAGTAAAAGGAAAGGGAACGATCGCTCTGATTTCCTATCTGCGTACCGATTCTACACGAATCAGCGAGGAGGCCGATGCGGCAGCACGTTCCTTTATCCAGGAGCAGTACGGCACAAAATATACCGCAAGCGGGGACACGACGGAGAATAAAAACAGCAAGGCACAGGATGCGCACGAGGCCATCCGTCCGACCGATGTGACGAATACACCGGTAATGGTAAAAGAATCCCTGCCAAGAGATCTGTTCCGCCTGTATCAGCTGATCTGGAAACGCTTTGTGGCAAGCCGCATGCAGCCGGCCGTCTATGAGACAATTTCCGCACGGATCAATGCAGGAGAGTATCTCTTTACAGCAGCTTCCTCCCGTCTGGCATTTGATGGTTTCATGTCCGTTTACACCGATCCGGATGAGGAAAAGAAAGAGAAAAACGCCGCTGTCCGGAGCCTGGAGGCAGGAACGGAGCTGGCACTGGAAAAGATGGATCCGCAGCAGCACTTCACACAGCCGCCGGCACACTACACCGAGGCTTCCCTTGTCAAAACACTCGAGGAACTCGGCATCGGCCGTCCAAGTACGTACGCGCCGACCATCACAACGATCATCAACCGCCGTTACGTGGCAAAGGAGAACAAGAACCTTTACATGACAGAGCTCGGCGAGGTGGTCAACAACATGATGAAAGAGGCATTCCCGAGCATCGTGGATGTCAACTTTACGGCAACGATGGAAGCTCTGCTCGACAGGGTTGGAGATGGAAGTGTTCCGTGGAAGACAGTAGTCGAGAACTTCTGGCCGGATCTCTATGAGGCGGTCACAGAGGCAGAAAAGAACCTCGAAGAAGTTAAGGTAGAGGATGAGGTGACGGATGTCATCTGCGAGAACTGCGGCCGCAACATGGTGGTCAAATACGGCCCGCACGGAAAATTCCTCGCCTGCCCGGGATTCCCGGACTGCAAGAACACGAAGCCGTATCTGGAAAAGATCGGTGTTCCGTGTCCGAAGTGCGGAAAAGAAGTGATCCTGCGCAAGACGAAAAAAGGACGGAAATATTATGGATGCGAAAACAATCCGGAATGCGATTTCATGTCCTGGCAGAAACCGTCTGCCAAGAAATGCCCGCAGTGCGGCGGCTATATGCTGGAAAAAGGCAATAAGCTGGTCTGCGCGGACGAGCAGTGCGGCTATGTAGAAGCACGCGAAAAGAAAGACGAAGACTGAGAATGACAAAGCGGTCTGTACTGGTGAAAAACTGGTGCAGGCCGTTTTTTTTGCTTATCGAGGCGGAAAAACAGGAAGATCCGAAAAAATTTAGCATGAATTTTTATAAAATTTATAGTTTTCTGAAAAATATATTGATTTCCGGAAAACTACATGATAGAATGAGCTTAGTTTTAAGGGTTGTCTGAAAAAGGCATCAGTGTGCATTTTTTTCGGCGGATACGCCAAAAAAATGCAGAAAATAAAGAAAGGAGAAGAACATGAGCGTACAACTGCTGGATAAAACCAGAAAAATCAACAAACTGCTTCATAACAATCACTCCACGAAGGTCGTGTTCAACGATATCTGTGAAGTCCTGATGGAAACGTTAAGTTCCAATATCCTGGTGATCAGTAAAAAAGGAAAAGTGCTGGGCATCAGCCTTTGCCCGGGCGTGGAAGAAATTACGGAGCTGATCGAGGATAAGGTGGGCGGTTATGTCGATGCCGCATTAAACGAGCGTCTCCTCGGCGTACTCTCCACAAAAGAGAACGTCAATTTACAGACCCTCGGCTTTGAGCGGCCTGGTGTAGAGCGCTACACCGCAATTATCTGCCCGATCGAGATCGCCGGAGAACGCCTTGGTACCGTATTTATGTACCGCTGCACCCCGCAGTACGATATCGACGATATCATCGTCAGTGAGTACGGCACAACCGTTGTCGGACTGGAAATGATGCGTTCCGTCAACGAGGAAAATGTGGAGGAAAACCGCAAGGTTCAGGTGGTTAAATCCGCATTCAACACGTTGTCCTTCTCCGAACTGGAAGCCATCATCCATATCTTTGATGAACTGAACGGGGATGAGGGCATTCTGGTTGCAAGCAAAATTGCAGACCGCGTCGGCATCACAAGATCCGTCATCGTAAATGCCCTCCGCAAATTCGAGAGCGCAGGCGTCATCGAGTCCCGTTCCAGCGGTATGAAGGGAACGTATATCAAGGTATTAAATGATTATATCTTTGATGAACTCGACGAGATCAAAGCAAGAAAGAACCTGAAAGGAAAGGGCGATGCCCATCCGGACGAGGCGAAAAAATAAAAAAGTGGAATGTAGAAAAGAATCGGAGCCGTTTAAGAATGGCGCCGTTTCTTTTTGTGCAAAAAAGCATTCGGGGAGCGGAAAAAAATGGTATCATTCCCGTTTTTAGGAATAAACTATAATTAGATTCTAAAGAGAGTATAAAATATGAAAAAGTTGCCAAAATAAGAAAAAACGAGAAAATAAGAGAAATTAAGAGCTATCACGAGAAAAAAAAAGAGAATTACAAAATTCATGCATTTGCGAAATGAGGTGGAAAACACTATAGTAAGAACCATCAAGTAGCACTCGAATGAACTGAGTGCTAATAAATAAAACTGAATGAAATCTTGAAGGAGGAAACATAAATGAAGTTAGTACCTTTAGGTGACAGAGTTGTATTAAAAGAGTTAAAAGCAGAGGAAACCACAAAATCCGGTATCGTACTTCCGGGACAGGCACAGGAGAAACCGCAGCAGGCTGAGGTTATCGCAGTAGGACCTGGAAAAGTAGAAGACGGCAAAGAAGTAAAAATGGAAGTTGCAGTCGGAGATCAGGTAATCTATTCCAAATATGCAGGAACCAACGTCAAACTGGAAGACGAAGAGTACATCATCGTAAAACAGGATGACATTCTGGCAGTTGTAAAATAAAGAATAATCAAGTAAAAATCAGGAGGCATGACAATCATGGCAAAAGAGATTAAATATGGAGCAGAGGCAAGAAACGCTCTTCAGAATGGTGTAAACCAGCTTGCAGATACCGTACGTGTAACCCTTGGACCGAAAGGAAGAAACGTTGTTCTGGACAAACAGTACGGCGCTCCGCTCATCACAAACGATGGTGTTACGATTGCAAAAGAGATCGAGCTGGCAGACGGCTTTGAAAACATGGGCGCACAGCTCATCAAAGAAGTTGCTGCAAAGACCAACGACGTAGCAGGTGATGGTACCACAACCGCAACCGTTCTGGCACAGGCTATGGTAAACGAAGGAATGAAAAACCTGGCAGCAGGTGCGAACCCGATCGTTCTTCGTAAGGGAATGAAGAAAGCAACCGATAAAGCTGTTCAGATCCTTGCAGAGATGAGCCAGCCGGTAGCAGGCAAAGAGCAGATTGCAAAAGTTGCAGCTGTTTCTTCCGGAAGCGAAGAAGTAGGCCAGATGGTAGCTGATGCTATGGAAAAAGTTTCCAAAGACGGCGTTATCACCATCGAGGAGTCTAAGACCATGCAGAACGAGCTGGAGCTGGTAGAAGGTATGCAGTTCGACCGTGGATATATCTCCGCTTACATGTGCACCGATATGGAGAAAATGGAAGCCGTTCTCGACAATCCATATATCCTGATTACCGATAAGAAACTGTCCAACATTCAGGAAGTTCTTCCGCTGCTGGAGCAGATCGTACAGAGCGGCGCAAGACTGCTGATCATCGCTGAGGATGTAGAGGGCGAGGCTCTCCAGACACTCGTGATCAACAAACTGCGCGGAACCTTCAACGTAGTAGCTGTCAAAGCACCGGGATACGGCGACAGAAGAAAAGCAATGCTCGAGGATATCGCAATCCTGACCGGCGGCCAGGTGATCTCCGAGGAAGTTGGTCTGGAATTAAAAGACGCTACTCTGGAAATGCTCGGACGTGCAAAATCTGTTAAAGTTCAGAAAGAGAACACCGTTATCGTTGACGGTGCCGGCGCAAAAGATGCCATCGCAGCAAGAATCGGCCAGATCAGATCCCAGATCGAGGAGACCACTTCTGAGTTCGATAAAGAGAAACTGCAGGAGAGACTGGCAAAAATGGCAGGCGGCGTAGCTGTTATCCGTGTAGGTGCAGCAACCGAGACCGAGATGAAAGAAGAAAAACTCCGTATGGAGGATGCTTTAAATGCAACGAGAGCAGCCGTAGAAGAGGGTATCATCGCAGGCGGCGGTTCTGCATACATCCATGTAACAACACAGCTTGCAGAGCTGATTGACAGCTTGGACGGCGACGAGAAGATCGGTGCAAGAATCGTACAGAAAGCACTTGAGGCTCCTCTGTTCCACATCGTAACAAACGCAGGTCTGGAAGGCGCTGTTGTTATCAACAAAGTAAAAGAGTCCAAAGTAGGTGTTGGATTTGATGCATACAACGAAGAGTATGTAGACATGATCCAGGCTGGTATCCTTGATCCGGTTAAGGTTACCAGAAGCGCACTGCAGAACGCTACCAGCGTTTCCGCAACCCTTCTGACCACCGAGTCCGTAGTTTCCACCATCAAAGAGCCGGCTCCGGCTATGCCGGCAGGCGCAGACGGCGGAATGGGAATGATGTAATTTCCGGGATAAAAATGTCTGGTAAAACAAAATAAGAAAACCGGCTGGCAAAGACCGTAGCGGAACATGGGTTCCGAAGTCCTGTCTTTGCCGGCCGATTTTTTAGTGGAAAGTTTTTCTTCCATTTCGCATGGCCCTGAATCGTTACAAAAAATTTCAGAAAGTTTTCATGCTTTCGCCGGGCGGCGTATATGGACGCTTCCGGCGTTTTATGCTATACTGATTTGTAGGATGTTGGGGGAAATACAACAAAGGAGAAGAAACACACATGGCAAGTCGTTATGAATCCGACATGACAAGGAAGGAGAAGATGCAGCTCGAAAAAGAGAAGCTGTCGAAAATGAATTTTAAAGAGAAACTGGCCTATATCTGGGAATACTACAAGGCTGTCATTTTCGGCATCATCGCTGTTATCTTCATCATCGGCACGATTGTGAATATCCATGAAAATGCGAAGTATTATGACCTCGTGAGCATTGCCGTAGTGGATTACGCAGGACTGCAGGATGTAAGTCCGATCGAGGAGGACCTAAAAGAAGCGCTCGGAACCGGAGATAAGTACGAAAAGGTAAGCATCGATACAAGCTACAGCTTCGGTGAAAACCTGGAAAACGCGGATTACAACACGCTGATGAAATTCACAGCCGTGATTGCCGCACAGAGCATGGATGTTCTGATCTGTTCACAGGCCGTGTACGACAACTACAGCAAAGACGATTATTTTCTGGATCTGTCCACACTGTTTGACGAAGCGACGTGTGAGAAGTACGGGATAAAGGCGGGAGATACCTGCCTCGACATTTCCAAATTGAAAAAGTACCAGGATATGGGCCTTACGTACTATGAGCCGTGTTATCTGACCGTGTTGGTCAATACAAAGAACGCGGACAATGCAGCAAAACTGATCGAATATCTTGAGGAGGATGGAGTAAATGAGTGATCTGTACACAGAAGTGCTGGTGAAAAAACAGCAGACAGGAAAAGACAAGGCGATCAAAGGAGTTCTGATCTTCTTTACCGTTCTTTTTGCAGCCGCAGGAATTATGATGAATCCGCTGATTCTGCTTCTTGCGCTGGTACTTGGAATCGTAGACTATATTTTTATCCCGAAGCTTTCGGTAGAGTTTGAGTATCTGTACGTCAACGGCGAGCTCGATATCGACCGTATCTATTCGCAGTCAAGAAGAAAAAGAGCCGCAAGCTATGAGCTTTCCAACATGGAAATCCTGGCTCCGTACCAGTCCCATCAGCTTGATTCCTACAAAAACAACCAGAGTATCAAACGTTACAACTATTCCTCCGGAATCGAAGGACAGGGTCACAAACCGTATGCATTTGTTATTTCAAAAGACAACACAATGCAGATGGTCATCTTCGAGCCGGATGAGGTGATGTTAAAGGATATCCGCAACCGCGCACCAAGAAAAGTATTTATGGATTGACAGCGTTTTCGTTTTTTGTTAAACTAGGTGATAAATCAAAAAGACTTAAGAAGAAAGGAAGATAAGAAAATGGGTACAATTATTGGTGATGGTATTACCTTCGATGATGTGCTTCTGGTTCCGCAGTATTCTGAAGTAACCCCAAACATGGTAGATCTGACTACGCATCTGACCAAGAAGATCAAGCTGAACATCCCGATGATGAGCGCCGGCATGGATACGGTTACAGAACACCGTATGGCAATTGCCATGGCACGTCAGGGAGGAATCGGTATTATTCACAAGAATATGTCGATTGAGCAGCAGGCAGAAGAAGTAGATAAAGTAAAACGTTCTGAGAACGGTGTTATCACCGATCCGTTTTATCTGTCTCCGGAGCACACTCTGGAAGATGCCAATAATCTGATGGCAAAATTCCGTATTTCCGGTGTCCCGATTACCGAGAACGGAAAACTGGTTGGTATTATTACAAACCGTGATCTGAAGTTTGAAACTGATTTCACCAAGAAAATCAAAGAGTCCATGACCAGCGAAAACCTGATCACTGCAAAAGTAGGCGTTACGCTGGACGAGGCAAAAGCAATCCTTGCAAAATCCAGAAAAGAAAAACTTCCGATTGTCGATGACGATTTCAACCTCAAAGGTCTGATCACTATCAAAGATATCGAGAAAACCATCAAGTACCCATTGTCCGCCAAGGATGAGCAGGGACGTCTGCTCTGCGGTGCCGCAGTCGGCATCACGGCAAACGTGCTCGATCGTGTCGATGCGCTGGTAAAAGCACACGTAGACGTGATCGTCATCGACTCCGCTCACGGACATTCCGCAAATATCTTCAAAACACTTCGCCTCATCAAAGAGCATTATCCGGATCTGCAGGTAATCGCCGGAAACGTGGCAACCGCAGAGGCAACAAGAGACCTGATCGCAGCCGGAGCAGACGCTGTTAAAGTCGGTATCGGACCTGGTTCTATCTGTACGACCCGTGTCGTTGCAGGTATCGGTGTACCGCAGGTCACAGCCGTTATGGACTGCTATGAGGAAGCAAAGAAGACCGGAACTCCGATCATCGCCGACGGCGGTATCAAGTACTCCGGAGACATGACAAAAGCTATCGCAGCCGGTGCCAATGTCTGCATGATGGGAAGCATCTTCGCAGGATGCGATGAGAGCCCGGGAGATTTCGAACTGTTCCAGGGAAGAAAATACAAAGTATACCGTGGAATGGGATCCATCGCAGCCATGGAGAACGGAAGCAAAGACCGTTACTTCCAGACCGGCGCCAAGAAACTGGTTCCGGAAGGTGTGGAAGGCCGTGTAGCATACAAAGGCCTCGTAGAGGATACTGTATTCCAGCTGATCGGCGGACTTCGTTCCGGTATGGGCTACTGCGGAGCGAAAGATGTTGAGACCTTAAAGGAGACCGGAAAATTTGTGAAGATTTCCGCAGCATCCTTAAAAGAGTCCCATCCGCATGATATCCACATCACCAAAGAGGCTCCGAACTACAGCGTGGACGATAAATAAGAATAAAAAGTCGCAAAAGGCAGAAGGGGGAAAGGGCAGAAACTTTTCAGCTTCTGCCTTTTCAAATGAGGGGGCGCTTATTTGCAGCGGGGAGAGAACATATGGCACAGAAGAGACGGGGAAAAATGACAAGAAAACAGAGGCAGCGCCAGCTTCACCGCAGAATGTTTCTGACGGGAGTTCTGGTGGTGCTGATCTGCGTCGGCATTTACAGCGGCATCCGCCGTGTGGCAAAAACGGCAAGTGATATCACGGCCGTTGACTATTCCGGTTCTGATTATGAGGACAACGATATCACCGATTGGACCGGCGCTCCGCCGATTGATGTGGAGCTTCTGACGCCGAACAGCTGGTCCAGACCGCAGACGAGGCTGAAAAAGGTGGACGGTATCGTTATTCACTACACCGCAAACCCGGGAAGCACGGCGATGCAGAACCGTGATTACTTTGAAAACCTGCCTGAGACGCAGGAGGCGCAGGCCAGCAGCCATTTCGTCGTCGGCATCGAGGGAGAAGTCGTTCAGTGTATCCCGACGAGTGAATGGTCGTATGCATCGAACCAGCGTAATTTCGATACGATCTCGATTGAATGCTGCCACCCGGATGACAGCGGTGAATTTACCGATGAGACATACAATTCTGTGGTCCAGCTCGCCGGTTTCTTATGCAAGCGGTTCAATCTGACTTCGGACGATGTGATCCGTCACTATGATGTAACCGAAAAGCTCTGCCCTCTGTACTACGTGGAGCATGAGGATGCCTGGATTCAGATGAAGGCAGATATTCAGGCGTATGCGGATTCACTTTCCTAAGAGCTGTTTTTAAGAAAAATGAAAAAATCCCCGTTGGGAAAATCAGTTTCAGGAGAAATGATTTTTCCAACGGGGATTTTTCTGTTATCCAATATTTTTAGTAATAGTAGCGCCGTCTGCGCCGCTTTCTTTTTTTCGTATTTCCGCCGAGTGCAATCCAGCAGAACAGCCGTACAAACGTGATGCCGAAGAGAACGCCGATGCTGTCGATGCCGACGTCCTTTACCGACGGGCCGCGGTTGGCGACCGTCGTCTGGTGGAATTCATCGCTCGCGGCAAAGGCGACACAGAGGATGCCGGCAAGAAACGTGAGCGCGAAGCCGCGCAGGCCGTAGACGTAGAGCGGAAGCGAAACACAGATTGCAAGCAGACAGTACTCTGTCATATGAGCCAGCTTCCGCACCGGGTACTGATACTCGTCAGCCAGTTCCTGGATCTTCTCATCATCCCATCCGCGGTCCATGACGTGGTCGATCGTGATGAAAATGCTGCGCGCCACTTTTTCACTGAGCTGTGAGGATTCCGTTCCGTTCTGGGAAGAGAAGGAGAAAATCAGCGACATCATCAGAATCGCCGGGATGAAGGAAAACGGTTTTAACAGTGCAATTACAATTCGATTCATAAAATACCTCCAGTAAAACAAAGCAGGTCAGATCGGAAACTTTTTATGCGGTATGCTCGCGGATTCTGGCAATCGCAGAAAAGATCAGGAATGCCAGCAGGTTCACGATTACGACCGTCGCTCCGGCAGGGGAGGACAGGAAAAACGAGAGGGACATGCCAAGAAGGAAGCACACCACCGAGAGAACCGCGGAGCAGATCACCACGCTCTGGAAGGTATGGCAGAGACGCATCGAGGTCAGTGCCGGGAAAATCAGCAGGCTGGAGATCAGAAGCGCGCCCATCATGCGCATGCCGAGGACGGTGGTGATGGCGGTTAAGAATGCCAGCAGCATGTTGTAAACCTCTGCGCGGACACCGGTTGCTTTGGCAAATGTCTCGTCGAAAGTGACGGCAAAAATACGGTTGTAATACAGGACGAACAGGATCAGCACGACGATGGAGAGCACCACGGAGAGAACAACGTCCTCATCACTCATCGCAAGGATGCTTCCGAACATGTAGTTGTTGACATCGGTGTTCATGCCGCTCGACCACGAAACCGTGATGACACCGATCGCAAGCGCAGAGCTTGAAATCAGGCCGATGGCGGCGTCGCCTTTGATCTTGCTGGATTCGTTCATGCGGAGCAGCAGAAAGGCGGCAAGCACGACGACAGGGATTGTGAAGGCAAGCGGAGCAAAACCGAGTGCCGCTGCAATTGCAAGAGAGCCGAATCCGACATGGGAGAGGCCGTCGCCGATCATGGAGTAGCGCTTTAACACGAGGCTGACGCCAAGCAGTGCGGCACACAAAGAGACGAGAATGCCGACCACAAGGGCACGCTGCATAAACGGATAAGAAAGCATTTTCAGCAGATTTGAAATCATAAGTCAGCACCTCCTAAAAACTGTTTTCCCGCCTCGGTTTTCAGATACTCGTCCATCGGACCGAAGAAGACCTGCTTCTGGTCGAGCTGGAGAATGTGCGTTGCGTCCGGCAGAATATTGCGGATATCGTGGGAAACCATGATGATCGTAACGTTCTGCTCGCGGTTGATGCGGCGGATGAGCTGGTACATTTCGTTTGTCATGACCGGGTCAAGGCCAGTGACCGGCTCATCGAGGAGCAGCAGTTTCTTTGTGGCGCAAAGCGCACGAGCGAGAAGCACACGCTGCTGCTGGCCGCCGGAGAGATCACGGTAGCATCGTTTCTTTAATGGAAGGAGGTCGAGAAGCTCCATATTGCGGAGCGCGTCCTCTTTGTCTGCCTTTGTGTAAAACGGCGGGAAATGCGGGTGGTTCTGCCGGCCGGACAGCACGACTTCCCAGACGCTCGCCGGGAAATCCTTTTGTGCGGCGGTCTGCTGCGGCAGATAGCCGATCTCGCTTGGATGAAGCCCGTCGCCGGTTGTGATCGAGCCGGTGGACGGATTTTTTAAGTGAAGCAGTCCCTTGACCAGAGTACTTTTTCCGGAACCGTTCTCGCCCACAATACAGAGGTAGGAGCCGGCTTCCAGGGCAAAGTTGACATCGGTCAGGACCGGGATGCCCTCGTAGGAGAAGGTGACATCACTGCAGGTAAGTAGAGCCATTAGTTCAGAGCCTCCTTTAGTGCGGCGACATTCTGTTCCATCAGGGAAAGATACGTGGCGCCGTTTTCGAAATCATCTTTGGATACGTTGTGACAGGAGTGAAGCAGCAGCTTTTTCGCGCCGGTCGCCTCACAGATGCAGTCCGTCATTTTTTCGTTGGACAGCTCGGTGTGGAAGACGACAGGAATCTGCTCTTCGTTGATCTTGTCAATTAAAAAAGAAAGTGTTTTGGCACTCGCCTCGGATTCCGAGGAGCAGCCGGGGAATGCCGCGTAATAGTCGAGGCCGTAGGCGTCCGCGAAATAGCGGAACGGAAAACGGTCGCCGAAAACGATGGTGTGGCGGCTGGCATTCGCTGTGACATCGGAAAATTCCTCATCGAGGGAGGTAAGCGAAGCGAGGTATGAAGCAGTGTTTGCCTGATAATCGTCCGCGTTTTCCGGGTCGAGGCGGCAGAGCGCATCGCAGAGCTTCTGGACAATCCGCATTGCATTTTTCGGTGAAGTCCAGACGTGCTCGTCCTGTTCGCCGTGGGATTCGTCTTCGTGATCGTGGGAATCCTCGTCGTGATCGTGGGAATCCTCGTCGTGGTCCGTATCCTCGTCCTCATGATCGTGTGCGTGGCCGTGGGTCTCCATTCCCTCGACCGTTTCCTCGGCAACGGTGTCGACGCAGTCCATCAGCGTGACGACTTCTTTGTTCGAGGTATCGACGGAATCGAGAATCGTTTCCACCCAGGCATCGGAATCGCCGCCGACGTAGGCGAAGAGATCGCATTCGGAAACTGTGATCATATCGCCCGGTGTCGGCTCAAATGAGTGGCTTTCTGCGCCCGGGGAAAGCAGCATGTGGAGATCGAGGTGATCGCCGCCGATGGCACGCAGAAAATCGTACTGCGGAAAAATGGTCGCCACGGCGGAGAGTTTTTCGTTCTCTGTGGAATCCGCCGTTTCCTTTGCGGAACCTGCGCAGCCCGTCAGAAGAAGGAGCGCAGGAAGGAGGAGAAGGCGTAAATGTTTTCTGGAAAAAAACGTCATGATACTCCTTTCTGAAAGAAAATACGGAAGCATTGTGAAAAAGCTCCGTATCAGACCGTTCAGTAACAAATGCCGCAGGAGTGGGAAGCGGCAGACGGAGAGTGTAACCCTCCGAAAAAAGATCAGTTACCATCATATAGCAGGGGTGATTCATTTGTCAAGGAAAGACACAAAAAGCTGCGTCCGCCAGAAGCGGGGAAGCAGCTTTTTGCAGATATTTGATACGTTTTGTGAAACCGGATTACGATACCCTGCGGAACTGTGCCTGGTAGAGCTGGTAGTACGCGCCCTGTTTTGCCATCAGTTCGTCGTGGGTTCCCTGCTCGAAAATCTTTCCGTGGTCGATCACAAAAATCCGGTCCGCATTTTTAATAGTAGAAAGACGGTGCGCAATGATGAACGAGGTACGGCCCTTCAACAGGCTTTCGATTCCCTGCTGCACCTGAATTTCTGTCTGTGTGTCGATGCTGGACGTCGCCTCATCGAGAATCAGAATCCGCGGATCAGACACCATCGTTCTGGCAAAGGCGAGAAGCTGGCGCTGGCCGTTGGAAAGACGGGCACCGCGCTCGCTGATCTCGGTGTCATAGCCGTCCGGCAGCTCTATGATAAAGTCATGGGCATGCACGGCCTTTGCGGCGGCAATGATTTCTTCCTCCGTGGCATCGAGCTTTCCATACGCAATGTTGTCGCGGATCGTGCCGGAGAAGAGAAAGTTGTCCTGTGTCATCACGCCCATCTGGGCACGCAGGCTGTTGATGGAGACATCCGTCAGGCTGTGGCCGTCGACGCGGACCGTTCCCGAAGTAATATTGTAGAAACGGCTGATCAGATTGACAATGGTCGTCTTTCCAGCGCCGGTCGGGCCGACGAGTGCGATCGTCTCACCGGGAGCCGCTGTAAAGCTGACATCTTTTAAAACCAGCGTGTCCGGATCATCGGAGTAGGCAAAGCTGACATGGTCGAACGTTACTTCTCCTTTGATCGGCGGCAGTTCTGTGACGCCAGGCTTGTCGGCAACCTCCGCTGGTGTGTCGAGGATCTCAAAGATTCGCTCCGCAGCGGAAAGGTTCGTGATCAGCTTGTTGTAAAAACCGGCCAGGTTCTGGATCGGATCCCAGAACATCGTCAGATACATCGCAAATGCCGTGAACGTACCGATCGGAACGGCATCCACGCCGAGCACGGAAATACCGATAAAATACAGAAGAAACGTTCCGATGCCCCAGGTCACCTCGATCACAGCGGAAAAACCATCCGCTAGGCGGACCGCATGGATGAAGGAGTTCTGATGCTCAAGAAGAAGCCGGTCAAACTCGCCCTGCGATTCCTGCTCTGCGGTAAAGCTCTTGATGATGCGGATACCGGAGAAGTCCTCGTGGATATACGCCGTAACATTGGAAGATTTTTTCCGGAACGTCTGCCATCTCTTATGTGCGACGATCTGAATAAAATACATGCCGATAGCGATCAGCGGCAGCACGAGAATCGCACTTAAGGAGAGCCAGATGTTTTTGATCATCATGATCACCAGAATGGCGATGATCGTGAGAATGTTCGGAATCAGCTTTGTGACACCGTCGTTCAGCACATCCTTTAACGAGTTGACATCGCCGATGATGCGCGCCAGAATCTTTCCGGCCGGGCGGGTATCGAAAAAGCTGAAGCTTAAGGTCTGGATATGCGTGTAGAGCTCGTCACGGATTTCCAGAAGAATGTTGTTGGTAATGCGCGCCATCAGAAGCATCCGCAGGCGGACACCGGCCGCGTAAACCAGGTTGATCACAACCATGAATACGCAGAGGGCAACAAGCCCACGCCAGTCTTTCTGCGCAATATTGACGTCGATGGCGTACTCCAGGAGCAGCGGGTTCACAGTGGAAATCGCGATGGTAACGGCGAGAACCACGAGAACGACGGCAACCTGGCGTTTATAATTTTTTAAGTAGGAGAAGAGGCGGCGGATGGTCGCGCTCTTTAAGACCTCTTTCTGCTCTTCATCTACTTTACTGGAATTGATAGCCATAATCGTATTGTTCCTCTCTTAACGGGTAAGTAAATACAGAAGTTGTCGGGTAACAGATTAAATTGAATTAAGCATTGGCAGGAAGTGCCTGCTCGAGGGCTGCCTTTGCTTTATGGTAATCACCGTACTGAGCCTCCCAGGTGGAGTAGTACAGGCCTTTCTGTGCCATCAGACTCTCATGCGTGCCGCGCTCGGCGATGCGTCCGTGATCGAGATACAGGATCTCATCGGCATTCTGCACCGAAGAAATGCGGTGGGCAATGATGATCTTGGAAACATCTTTTTTCTCGGCGAGATGGCTCTGGATTTCGTATTCGGTCTCCATATCGAGCGCCGAGGTGGAATCATCCAGTACGAGGATCGGAGCCTGTTTTGCCAGGGCGCGTGCGATGGAAAGACGCTGCTTCTGACCGCCGGAAAGTCCCATGCCGCGTTCGCCGATGACGGTTTCGTACTGATCCGAAAGATGGTCGACGAACTCGGAAGCACATGCAGCGGAGACAGCGTTATGTACCTCCTCGGATTTCATCGTGCTGCGGCTGCCGAGACGGACATTCTCAGAAATGGTATCTGAGAACAGGAAGACGTCCTGCATGACGACGGAAGAAGTATCGCGCACGGTGCGCAGCGGCAGGGTGCGGATGTCGTGGCCGTCGAGACAGATGGAACCGTCGGTGACATCGTAAAAACGCTCGAGCAGATTGACGATGGTTGTTTTTCCGGAACCCGTCATACCCATGATGCCGAGTGTGTGGCCCTGCTTTAAGGTAAAGTCGATATCCTGCAGAATCGGTGTGTCATGCAGGGAGAAATCGACGTGATGGAATTCCAGGTCACCCGGAAGTTTTGAAAGCTCCACCGGATTTTCCGGTTCTGCGATCTGCGGCTCCTCTGCGAGAATTTTGTTCAGCTTCTTGTTGGAAGCAATCGCAGAAGCGAAGCAGTTGCCGAGCCAGCCGACGTTTTCGATCGGCCAGGTGATCTTGGAGGTGTACTCCATAAAGGCCGTTAAAACACCGAGCGTAATGCGTCCGTGGATAACACCGTAGCCGCCCGCGAGAAGGACGAGCACGCGCATCAGCTTCGTAAGAAACGAGATGGCGGGATCGTATTTCATCAGGACGCGCGCCTGATCCATGTTGAGATCGCAGTATTTCTGATTGTGTTTCCGGAATTTTTTGACCTCATACGGTTCCCGTGCAAAGGATTTGACGGTGCGGACACCGGCGAGATTTTCCTGTGCAACGGTATTCATGACGGCGTTTTCCTCGCTGATCGCATCGTAGACACGGTCGAGTTCTTTTTCGAGGCGGATTGCGATGCCTGCGACGAAAGGAAGGATCGCCACGGAGACGAGTGTCAGCGGCAGATCCAGTTTGACCATACTGACCATTGCCATCATGATACAGATCAGGCCTTCTAAGATCAGCATGCCGGCAAAGCCGAGGATATCCCAGATCCGGTCGACGTCATCGCGCACGCGGGCGAGGAGTTCGCCGGTATTGTTTTTGTCAAAGTATTCCACCGAAAGCCGCTGGACGTGGCGGAACAGGTTGTCCCTCATCTGGCTGGCGACGCGGACGCTGCTGACATCGAATAAAAATTCTTTGATGTACTGAAACAGGGCTTTTGCGGCACCGATCAGAAGAAAGGCGGCAAGGTATTTCCAGAGCAGTTCCATTTTGTGACCGACCAGCACGTCATCCACGATGTGCAGCGTGACAAGCGGCGCGAGCATATCGAGAAAGACACTTAAGGCCATGGAACCAAAAGCGAAAACGTAGTAGTACCAGTTCTGGAGCAGGTACTTACCGATTGGATTTTTCTTCATGAATGTTAAAACCTCCTCATTGATGTCGTTTGGGTGTCTGGCAGAACATAGGCTTTCAAAAGCTCCGTAAGTGTGGGAACGGAACAACGGGAAACGAAAGCGAAGGCTGCGTTTGTATATAAAAGAAGGGAATCGATGCGGTAAGAAGACCGCGGAATCTGCCTGCCGGAAACGGAGCGAAGCCGGAAAGAACGGTTTCGTACTGTTTATAGCAATAAAAAAAGCCGCAGTATCGACGTACCGCGCCTTCTGTGCGAAATAGCAGGCATAAAGAATGCATAGAGATTTGTTATGCAGAGTTAATGCTTACAAAGAATTTCGAAAGAAGGGCAGCCACCTGGTTTGATCGCCATACGAAGTTTATTCTGTTTTACGCTGGATGCATAAATAAGATTGATCATAAGTGGTGTTCTCCTTTCATGATTTTTTCTGCCGCATCTGATCGAACACGACAGCTTATGGTTCTAAGCTACTCCTGTTTTCCAGATTTGTCAATTGTTATTTTCAAAAATTAAAAAATAAAAGCTGCAAAAGGTATGAAAATTGCGAATTTGGGTAGCTGTTTCGGGGAATATGCGATATAATAAACGAGAATATAAGCGGAAAAATCACAAGCTAACATGTGAAACGAGGGGACAAAAAGATGGAAAAAATAATTGCAGGCCTGGTGCAGATGGATTCTGGGCCGGATATGAATGAAAATATGCGCATGGCCGAGCAGTATGTGCGGGAGGCGGCGGAACAGGGAGCGAAGCTGATTCTTTTCCCGGAGACCGCAGAATACACGGGAGCAGACATGCCGGGGCACGCAAGTGCAGTGCCGGGCTACGTCAGCCGCCGGTTTTCCAGCCTTGCCAAACGGTACGGTGTCTATCTGCACTGCGGCAGCATGACGGTACGGCGCCATCCGGGGCGTCCGTCCAACACGTCGTTTCTGTTCGGACCAGATGGAGAAACGATTGCAGAATACAGCAAAATACATATGTTTGATGTAAATATTCCGGGCAGTGTCTCCTACGAAGAATCACACGAGATCTGCCCGGGAAATGAAATTGTTCTTGCGGACACGGCGCTTGGCCTGTTCGGCATGAGCATCTGCTACGATATCCGCTTTCCGGAACAGTACCGGCTGATGGCATCCTCCGGAGCAGATGCATTTCTGATAGCGGCGGATTTTACGAAAGCAACGGGAGAGCGCCACTGGGAAGCACTGCTGCGCACGCGCGCCATTGAAAACGGATGCTACGTGCTCGCC
The DNA here is from genome assembly GCF_003480845.1 of Blautia sp. TM10-2. Classification (NCBI taxonomy): domain Bacteria; kingdom Bacillati; phylum Bacillota; class Clostridia; order Lachnospirales; family Lachnospiraceae; genus Blautia; species Blautia sp. TM10-2. The sequence goes on from NZ_QUJZ01000002.1 coordinate 67,551, forward strand.
GCCAACCAGTGCGGCCAGAAAGCGCGGTTTGAGGCGTACGGCCATTCCATGATCATTGCGCCGGACGGCGAAATTCTTGCGGAGGCAGATGATACCCCGCAGGTACTCATCGCAGAGCTGGATCCGGAAGTGCTGGAGCGGACAAGAAATGAAATCCCGTCTCTGGAAAACAGGAGAGACGATCTTTACCGTGTAAGCTCGGGAAACGTACGGATTTATGAAGAATAAAAATGCAGGGAGGAAATAAGAAGATGGATCAGTTTATACAGTATACCCCGACGGAAGTCGTGTTCGGAAAAGAGACCGAAAACCAGGCAGGCGCTGAGGTAAAGAAATGGGGCGGCACAAAGGTGCTCGTCGTTTACGGAGGCGGAAGTGCAAAACGGAGCGGTCTTCTGGACCGAGTGGAAGCATCTCTTGCAAAAGAGGGCCTTGCCTTTGAAGAGCTTGGCGGCGTAAAACCAAACCCGAGACTTGCCCTTGCCGAGGAGGGTGTGAAAAAAGCAGTGGAAATGCAGGCAGACTTTATTCTTGCCGTCGGCGGCGGAAGCTCGATTGACACCGCAAAAGCCGTTGCGCATGGAGCTGCAAATCCGGAGGAGGCACTCTGGGATATCTGGACGAAAAAAGTACCGCTGACAAAATCTCTCCCGGTAGGAGCGGTTCTGACGATACCGGCAGCCGGAAGCGAGATGAGCGATTCAGCCGTTCTGACAAACGAGGCAATCGGCAAAAAGGCCGGCATCAACACGCCGTTCAACCGCTGCAAATTTGCCATCATGAATCCGGAGCTGGCAGCAACCCTGCAGAAATACCAGATTGCCTGCGGCGTAACCGACATCATGATGCACACGATGGAGCGCTATTTCATTCCGGAGAGCCAGTGCGAGATGACGGACGAGATTGCAGAGGGACTCCTCCGTACCGTAATCAAAAACGGACCGAAGGTTCTGGAAAACCCATCCGATTACAATGCGATGGCGGAAATCATGTGGTGCGGAAGCCTGTCACACAATGGACTGACGGAGTGCGGACGCGGCAAAGATTTTTCGGTACATAAATTTGGCCATGCGTTAAGTGCAAAATACGATGTAGCACACGGCGCATCCCTGGCGGCAGTCTGGGGTGCCTGGGCGAAATACCAGTACGATGAGGAGACGGTTCTCTGGCGGTTTGCACGGTTTGCAGAAAAAGTCTGGGGCATCACAGAGGGAAGCGATCACAAACGGGCAACGGAAGGCATTGAGCGCACAGTAGCGTTCTTCCATTCGCTCGGCATGCCGACCTCCCTGCATGAGCTTGATATCCCGAACCCGTCGGATGAGGATCTGCGTGCCCTTTCCATGGATGCAACACAGCAGGACACTGTAAAACTGTCCCGCATCCGCAAGCTGGGCGCACAGGAAGTATATGAGATTTACCAGATGGCGCGATAAAAGGAGGAAAACCAGATGGCAAAAAAGAAAATCGCAGCACTGCTGATCGCAGCGGTCGTTGCGGCAGGAGGCTGGGCGCTTCCAGCAAGGGTAAGCGCAGCAGAAAATGACGGCACGGCCGTAACCTGGCAGCAGGATGAGACGGAAAGTTCCGAGCAGAATTCGGATGAGGAAGCGGCAGTGCAGGAGCAGAGCGGTACTTCGGAAAACGAGACGCCGGCTGTTACGATTCCAGGTGAGGACAACGAACAGGAGCCGGAAGAGAAACTTCCTGCCGGCTGGGTGAAACAGGAGGACGGAAGCTGGAAATACAGAAAAGAGGACGGCACGATGGCCGCCAGCGAGTGGATCACCCATCTGAACCGGAGATATTATCTGAATGCAGACGAAATCATGTGCACGGGTCTTTCGATGGTCAACGGAAAGCTCTATTATTTTGAGAGCTGGGGCGGAGCCGGTTTCCAGGGCTGGAAAAAAGTCGGCGGGGCATGGTACTATCTGAACGAGGACGGAAGCGTCAAAACGAATGAATGGTTCGTTCACGACAAGAGAACATACCATGTAGATGAAAACGGTGTGATGAGCACCGGACTGCAGAAGATTGACGGAACGCTCTACTACTTCGAGAGCTGGGGCGGAGCCGGATTCCAGGGCTGGAAAAAAGTCGGCGGAACATGGTACTATCTGAATGAGGACGGAAGCCTCAGAACGAATCAGTGGTTTGTGCATGATAAGAGAACGTACCATGTAGACGCAGACGGTGTGATGAGTACCGGCTGGCAGACGATTGACGGCGTTGATTATTACTTTGAAAGCTGGGGCGGCATGCGCGTGAACGCCTGGGCGGCCAAGGGCAGTGACTGGTATTACATGGACAGCAACGGAACCCCAAAAGGGGAAGGCTGGCTGCTGTATGACAAGAACTGGTATTATCTGAGGCAGGACGGCAAAATGATGCACAGTGAATGGCTGTGGTATGATAATAACTGGTATTACCTGCAGAGCTGGGGCGGCATGTATAAGAGCCAGTGGGTAACGATCAAAGGCGCAACGTATTACTTCAGGAGCTGGGGCGGTATTTACAAGAACGGCTGGCAGGAAGTGGACGGAAAAACGTATTACTTCCGAAGCTGGGGAGGCATCTATAAGGATACCTACATCGACGGCTATTACGTTGATAAAAACGGTGTCCGCCGGAACAGCAAAAATATCTGTGTGGCAATCGACGCAGGACACCAGAGAAGAGGAAACAGCGAGAAAGAGCCGATCGGACCGGGATCATCGACCTATAAGGCGAAGGTTGCTTCCGGAACATGCGGTGTGGCAACCGGCATCAATGAGTATGAGCTGAACCTTGCGGTATCCTTAAAGGTACGCGATATCCTTGAGGAGCGCGGCTACGATGTTTACATGATCCGCGAGACGCACGACGTCAATATCAGCAACTCCGAGCGTGCAAAACTTGCCGCGCAGAACGGAGCAGACATTCTCGTGCGTGTACACGCGAACGGCGATTCGAACCAGTCGGTTTACGGAGCACTCACGATGGCACCGAGCAGCAGAAATACGTATCTTTCCGGTGATATGATCAGCAAGAGCCAGAAGCTCTCCCAGAAGATGATCGCAGCATTCTGCAAAGACACCGGTGCGAAGAACCGCGATGTGATTTACACCGATTCCATGAGCGGCATCAACTGGAGTACCATTCCGGTCACGATCATTGAGCTTGGCTTCATGAGCAATCCTTCCGAGGACCGTTTGATGGCAACCGAGGATTACCGAAACAAGATGGCACAGGGAATTGCGGACGGAATCGACGCATATTACGAATAAACAAAGGGACCTGTCTGAAATGGGCGGGTCCTTTTTGCATGCAAAAAAAGAAAGCGGAGCGAGTCCGCTTTCTTTTGGGAATCCATAGGATCAGATCTTATTTGTTGTTGTTTTTCTCCAGCTCCTGCATTTTCATCGCACGAACCTTCAGCGGCAGACCGAACAGTGTGATGAATCCGTCTGCATCGTGGTGATCGTAGAGATCGCCGGTGGTGAAGGAAGCAAGAGACTCATTGTACAGGCTGTACGGAGAAGACTCGCCGGCTTTGATGATGTTGCCTTTGAACAGTTTGAATTTTACTTCGCCTGTTACATATTTCTGGGTGACATCAACGAATGCCTGGATTGCCTCGCGCAGAGGAGTGTACCATTTTCCTTCGTAAACAACCTCAGCAAGCAGGTTTCCGAGATCTTTCTTTGTTTTCAGGGTCTCACGGTCGAGAATCAGCTCCTCTAACTGCTCATGTGCAGCCATCAGGATGGTCCCGCCAGGAGTCTCATAAACACCGCGGGATTTCATGCCGACAACACGGTTCTCAACGATATCAACAATACCGATGCCGTGTTTTCCGCCCAGCTTGTTCAGCTCGGTGATGATTTCAGAAACTTTCATTTCTTTTCCGTTTAAGGTCTTCGGAACGCCGGCCTCAAAGGTCATGGTTACGTACTCGCCTTCGTCCGGAGCTTTTTCCGGAGGAGTGGTCAGTACGAGAAGATCGTCGTAGTTCGGCTCGTTGGACGGATCCTCAAGCTCAAGTCCCTCATGGCTGATGTGCCACAGGTTACGGTCACGGCTGTAGCTGTGGTTTGCATCAAACGGAAGGTCGATGCCGTGTGCTTTACAGTAAGCCAGCTCGTCTTCACGGGACTGCATGGTCCATACATCGGTCATTCTCCAAGGAGCGATTACTTTGATATCCGGAGCAAGGGCTTTGATGCCGAGCTCGAAACGGATCTGGTCATTTCCCTTACCGGTAGCGCCGTGGCAGATGGCAACAGCACCTTCTTTTCTTGCGATCTCAACGAGTTTCTTTGCGATAACCGGACGTGCCATGGAAGTACCGAGCAGGTATTTGTTCTCATAAACAGCGCCTGCTTTTACGCACGGCATGATGAAGTCTTCACTGAACTCGTCGATAACGTTTTCGATATATAATTTGGAAGCGCCGGAAAGTTTTGCTCTCTCATCGAGGCCAACCAGCTCGTTTCCCTGGCCGCAGTCGATGCAGCAGCAGATTACTTCGTAGTCAAAGGTCTCTTTCAGCCACGGAATAATGGCAGTAGTATCAAGTCCGCCGGAATAGGCAAGTACAACTTTTTCTTTCATAATGTAAGATCCTCCTTGGATTTCTCGTGCACCTATATGCGCGGTGCATCGTCAATGACTAAAATATACATCATACGACAGGATTATGCAAGCTTTTTTTCAGAAACTCAAAAAAAACTTGCATAATATACATTTGAGGTGTATACTTATGCAATCGACGGTATATGACAGCAGAAAACAAAGATTTTTCATTGAAAAAAGAAAATAATTGAGCTATCATAAAGAAAAAAGAAAAAATGTCCGGCAAGACAAGAAAACGGGCGAAAGAAAAAAGGAGAAAAAGGTATGATCAGAGCAGGAATTATCGGTTCTACAGGATATGCAGGAGGCGAGCTGGTGCGTATTCTCCTGGGACACAAAGATGTGGAGATTAAATGGTATGGTTCCAGAAGCTATATCGATAAGAAATATGCGTCGGTTTACCAGAATATGTTTCAGTTAGTAGACGATGTCTGCAAGGACGACAACATGGAGCAGCTTGCAAAGGAAGTAGACGTCATTTTTACAGCAACTCCGCAGGGACTCTGTGCTTCCCTGGTAAATGATGAAATTCTTTCGAAAGTAAAGGTCATCGACCTGAGCGCCGATTTCCGTATTAAAGATGTAAAAACGTATGAAGAGTGGTACAAGATCGAGCATAAATCCCCGCAGTATATCGACGAGGCGGTTTACGGACTGTGCGAGATCAACCGTGAGAAAGTAAAACAGGCGCGCATCGTGGCAAACCCGGGATGCTATCCGACCTGCTCAACTCTTTCGATTTATCCTTTATTAAAGGAAGATCTCATTGATGGCAACACCATCATCATCGATGCAAAATCCGGAACTTCCGGAGCAGGAAGAGGAGCGAAAGTGGACAACCTCTACTGTGAGGTCAATGAAAACATCAAGGCATACGGTGTTGCCGGCCACCGCCACACACCGGAGATCGAGGAGCAGCTTTCCTATGTAGCCGGCTACCCGATCACCCTGAACTTCACCCCGCATCTTGTTCCGATGAACCGCGGCATTCTCGTAACGGCATATGCATCCCTGAAAAAAGATGTGACTTACGAAGAGGTTAAAGCCGTTTATGATAAGTATTATGCCAACGAGCAGTTTGTACGTGTTCTCGATAAGGATGTCTGCCCGCAGACGAAATGGGTCGAGGGAAGCAACTATGTGGATGTCAACTTCAAGATCGATCCGAGAACGAAACGAATCATCATGATGGGTGCGATGGACAACCTGGTCAAAGGCGCAGCAGGACAGGCGGTACAGAACATGAACCTGATGTTCGGACTGCCGGAAAACGAAGGCCTGTGCATGCCTCCGATGTTCCCGTAAAACAAAAAGACGAAACAGAAGACTTAAATGACGAAAAGCGAGGATAAGACAATGAAAAAGATCGAAGGAGGCATCACCGCTGCGAAAGGTTTTCAGGCAGCAGGCGGCGCAGCAGGAATTAAAAAACAGGGCGTAAAGGATATGGCACTCGTCTACAGCGAGGTACCGTGCGTAGCAGCAGGAACCTTTACTACGAATATCGTAAAAGCAGCCCCGGTCAAATGGGACCAGGAGATCGTATATAATCACCCGCATGCACAGGTAATTGTCTGCAACAGCGGAATCGCCAATGCATGCACCGGCGAGGAGGGCTATGGCTACTGCAGAAAAACCGCAGAGGCAGCATCAGCTGCACTTTCCATTCCAGAGGACTCCGTTCTTGTTGCATCGACCGGTGTTATCGGAAAACAGATCCCGATCGATAAGATCGCAGCCGGCGTGGAAATGCTGAAACCGCAGCTTGCAGCTACAAGAGAAGCCGCAGCTACAGCAGCACAGGCGATCATGACAACCGACACCGAGCCGAAGGAAGTTGCTGTTCAGATCGAAATCGGCGGAAAAACCGTAACGATCGGCGGCATGTGCAAGGGCTCCGGCATGATCCATCCGAATATGTGCACCATGCTGAGCTTTGTGGCAACCGATGCCAATATTTCGAAAGAGATGCTGCAGAAAGCACTGAGCGAAGTCGTACCGGACACCTACAACATGGTTTCCGTAGACGGTGATACTTCCACAAACGATACCGTTCTCCTTCTGGCAAACGGTCTTGCCGGAAACCCGGAAATTACGGAAGAAAACGAGGATTACAAGATTTTCAAAGAAGCACTCTTTGAAGTCAATAAAACACAGGCGATGCACATCGCAGGCGACGGCGAGGGCGCAACCGCACTGTTCGAAGTGACGATTCAGGGAGCCGAGAGCAAAGAGCAGGCCGTGACACTGGCAAAATCCGTCATCACATCGAGTCTGACGAAAGCGGCAATCTTCGGCCATGACGCCAACTGGGGAAGAATCCTCTGCGCGATGGGTTACTCCGGAGCAAAATTCGATCCGGAAAATGTAGATCTCTACTTTGAGAGCGCAGCCGGAAAACTGCAGATTATCACGAAAGGTGTTGCCGTTGACTACAGCGAGGAGGAGGCAACGAAGATCCTCTCCGAGCCGAAAGTAACTGCGATCGCCGACATCCACATGGGAGAGGCGACAGCAACGGCATGGGGCTGCGACCTGACCTATGACTATGTAAAAATTAATGCGGATTACCGTTCTTAAAAAACATTCGGATGAAATTCTGAGGGAATACAACGAAAACGTGCCGGGAAATCGTGTTTCCGGTACAGCAGAACCAGGAATCAAAAGAGGAGAGCGAGGAAAAAATCATGGTAAATCAGATGTATCTGGACAAAGCAAATGTGCTGATCGAGGCACTTCCTTATATTCAGCGGTTCAACCGCAAAATCATTGTCATCAAATACGGCGGAAGCGCGATGGTGGATGAAGAGCTGAAGAGAAACGTTATTCAGGACGTTGTTCTTCTGAAGCTGGTTGGATTCAAACCAATCATCGTACACGGCGGCGGAAAGGAAATCAGCCGCTGGGTCGGAAAGGTCGGCATGGAACCGAAGTTTGTCAACGGCCTTCGTGTAACGGATGCGGATACGATGGAAGTGGCAGAGATGGTGCTGAATAAGGTCAACAAAGAGCTTGTCACCATGATTCAGTCGCTCGGTGTCAACGCAGTCGGCATCAGCGGAAAAGACGGCGGTCTCTTAAACGTAGAGAAAAAGCTGTCCAAGGGAGAGGACATCGGCTTCGTTGGAAATATCAAAAATGTAAATCCGAAGGTGCTGTACGATCTTCTGGACAACGACTTCCTGCCGGTTGTCTGCCCGGTTGGCATGGACGATGATTTCAACACCTACAACATTAACGCAGACGACGCAGCCTGCGCGATCGCAGAGGCGTTAAATGCAGAAAAACTGGCATTCCTGACCGATATCGAGGGTGTATACGAAGATCCGAAGGACCCGGAGAGCCTGATTTCCGAGCTCCACGTACAGGAAGCAAGAGATCTCATCACCAACGGAAATGTCGGTGGCGGTATGATTCCAAAGCTCCAGGGCTGTATCGACGCGATTGAGAACGGTGTTTCAAGAGTCCACATCATGGACGGAAGAATCCAGCACTGCCTGCTGCTTGAGATCTTTACGAACAAAGGAATTGGTACGGCGATTTTAGGGGAAAACAAGGAGAAATTCAATCATGAAGACAAATGAGTATATGGAACAGACCGAGCAGTACGTGCTCCACACCTATAACCGGTTCCCGCTCGTGATCGACCACGGCGAGGGCGTTCATCTGTATGACACCGACGGAAAAGCATATCTGGACTTTGCAGCAGGTATCGCGGTATATGCGCTCGGCTACAGCAATGACGATTATAAAAAAGCAGTGAAAGACCAGGTGGACAAAGTCATCCATGTTTCCAACCTGTTCTACAATGTTCCGATGGGCTCCGCGGCAGAAAAGCTGGCGAAGGCATCCGGCATGGATAAAGTATTCTTTACGAACAGCGGTACGGAGTCGATCGAGGGAGCCATCAAAGTAGCGAGAAAATACGCTTACTTAAAAGACGGCAGCAACGATCACGAGATCATCGCGATGAACCATTCTTTCCATGGAAGAAGCCTTGGAGCGCTTTCTGTAACAGGAAATACGCATTATCAGGATCCGTTCAAACCGCTGATCGGCGGCATTAAATTTGCGGATTTTAATGATCTGGAGAGCGTAAAGGCACAGATTACCGACAAGACATGTGCGATCATCATGGAGACTGTACAGGGCGAGGGCGGTATCTATCCGGCAACGAAAGAATTTTTACAGGGCGTGCGCGATCTGTGTGACGAGCACGACATCCTGCTGATTCTCGACGAGATCCAGTGCGGTATGGGAAGAACGGGAAAACTGTTCGCATGGCAGGATTACGGCGTACAGCCGGATGTCATGACGTGTGCAAAAGCACTTGGCTGCGGCGTTCCGGTCGGCGCCTTCGTGCTGAATAAAAAGACGGCAGAGCATTCGCTCGTTCCGGGAGACCACGGAACGACATACGGCGGAAACCCGCTGGCCTGCGCGGCTGTCAATGCTGTATTTGAATGCTATGAGAAACAGCATGTCGTAGAGCATGTAGCAGAGACGGCTCCGTATCTGGAGAAAAAGCTGGACGAGCTGGTGGAAAAATATGACTGCCTCGCAGCACGCCGTGGAAAAGGCTTTATGCAGGGCCTTGTCGTAACGGGCCGTCCGGTCGGAGAAGTCATCAACCGCGCGATTGAGAACGGACTTCTTGTGATTTCCGCCGGAAGCGACGTTCTTCGTATGGTACCGCCGCTTGTGATTACGAAAGATGACATCGATGAGATGATTGAAAAACTGGAGAAAGCATTACAGTAATGTGGAATAGACAGCCGTCTGGTTTCCTAGGCAGGAGACCGGGCGGCTGTTTTCCTGCTGTCCCTGAGTTCTGTATAAAAACGGGGAAAAAAGGAATAGTATAAAATGTACTCTCGGGGCCTTTCTGCACTTGCTTTTACGGCCGATTTTCCGCCAGCTGCACCCAAATTTCATCAACGTACGCACTGCGTACGCCTCAGAAATTTGGGTGCAGCTGACAAAAAATCTTCTCGTAAAATCAAGCGCAGAAAGACTCCGAGAGTACATAAAAAAACAGCAGGAGGAAAAATCAATGGCGGGAATTTTAACAGCGCTGCTTTCCGGCGCACTGATGAGTATTCAGGGCGTTTTCAACACAGAGGTGACGAAACAGACGAGTACATGGCTGGCGGCCGGCTGGGTGCAGATTAGTGCGTTTGCCGTCTGTCTTGCGGCATGGTGCATCACCGGGAGGGAGCCGATCGGGGATTTGTTCCGCGTAAAGCCGTGGTATCTGCTGCTCGGCGGGGCAATTGGCGCGTTTATCACGATCACGGTTATCTGGAGTATGGCAGGGCTCGGCCCGGCGAAGGCGGCGATGCTGATCGTCATTTCCCAGCTTGCGGCGGCGTGGCTGATTGAACTGTTCGGACTTTTCGGCATGGAAAAGACAGATTTCACCGTGCGCAAGCTGCTCGGCATGGCAGTGGCAGTTGTGGGAATTGTAGTGTTTCAGTGGAAATAAAGGTACAGATTTCTACTTGTATTTTTGCGGCATCTCCGATACAATAGAAACGTAGTTATGCGTACACAAGGGACCCTTGCGCGTCAGATGCGAAGCGGAAGGGAGTACACAGCATGAAATTGAAAAAACAGCAGAACAGAGGCAGAAAACATGCAAAAATACTGGCGGCGATGCTGGTTTTTTTGCTCTGCGGATGCAACCACAGGGATACAGAATACAAACTGTCAGATAGCACAGGCGGGAGCACGGCGGAAACCGTTTTCGGGAATCAGAAGGAAGTGGATGAGGAGCAGACGGTTTCCGAAAAAAGCGCCGGAGAAACCACAGGCATTCCGGAAAAACGTGAGGCACAGGAGACAGCACCGGAAGAAACGGTGCAGGTTTATATCTGCGGTGCGGTCGCTTCCCCCGGTGTCTACACGCTGCCGGGCGGAAGCCGCGTAGTGCAGGCTGTGGAAGCGGCAGGCGGATTTCTGCCGGATGCTGAAGAAAAAATCCTCAATCTTGCACGGAAAATCGAAGACGGAGAGCAGATCACCGTCTGGACGCGCGAGGAGGCAGAAAACATGGAAATCACGGAAACGCCGCAGCAGAATACGGGCGGCACGGAGCAGGCTTCCGGTTCCGGCAAAGTCAACCTGAACACGGCCGGAAAAGAAGAACTGATGACACTCTCCGGCATCGGAGAGAGCCGTGCGGATGCCATCATCGCCTACCGCGAAGCAAACGGCCCGTTTGGTTCGATTGAGGAGATTATGAACATTGAGGGCATCAAGGAAAAGATGTTTGAAAAGATAAGGGGTTCTATCGAGGTTTAGAACAAGAAGGAGAAGAAATGGCAAAGAAAGTTCTTGTAGTTGATGATGAAAAACTGATCGTAAAAGGAATCCGCTTCAGCCTGGAGCAGGACGGCATGGAGGTTGACTGCGCATACGACGGCGAGGAAGCACTCTCCATGGCAAAAGAAAAAGAATACGATATGATCCTTCTGGATCTGATGCTGCCAAAGCTGGACGGATTGTCCGTCTGCCAGCAGATCCGTGAATTTTCCAACGTTCCGATCGTTATGCTGACCGCAAAGGGCGAGGACATGGACAAAATCCTGGGACTGGAATACGGCGCAGATGATTACATCACAAAGCCGTTCAACATTCTGGAAGTAAAAGCACGCATCAAGGCCATCATGCGCCGTGCGGCCCGCCAGGAGCCAAAAGAAGAGAAAGCAAAAGTCGTACAGGTGAAAGACCTGCGGATCGACTGCGAGAGCAGAAGAGTCTTCATCGGAGACCGCGAGATCAATCTGACTGCGAAGGAGTTCGATGTGCTCGAGCTTCTCGTCTTCAATCCGAACAAGGTGTACAGCAGAGAGAACCTGCTGAATATTGTCTGGGGCTATGAGTACCCGGGCGACGTGCGCACCGTAGATGTACATATCCGCCGTCTGCGCGAAAAGATTGAGAAAAATCCAAGTGAACCGAAGTACGTTCACACAAAGTGGGGAGTTGGTTACTATTTCCAGGCTTAAAAACAAAGAAAAATGGAAGTTTCTGCGGAGTCTGCGCTTCCGCATCACGGTGATTCTTGTGATCATCGGCATTGTACCGTGTGTGATCCTTGAGAAGAGCATCGTAAACAGCTATGAGGACCGTGCGGTATCGGTGCGCAGCATTACCGTAAAAAATCAGTGCGATATTATCTGCAACCAGCTCATCCAGCAGAATTACATGGAAGATCCTGGATCGGATGTCATCAACGGACAGCTCAGTATGCTGACAAATATCTACGGCGGCAGAATCCTGATTATCGACCAGGATTTCCGCGTCATCAAAGATACGTACGATATGGACCGCGGAAAGACGATTATCTCGCAGGAGGTCATCCAGAGCTTTCAGGGCAAGGAGACGAGCCAGTACGACCGGAAAAACAGCTATCTGGAAATGACGGTGCGGATTCAGAATACCGAGACGAAGGAGACGCTCGGCGTTATGCTCGTCAGCATTTCGACGGATGAGATCCGTGCGAATATGAAAATTCTGGAGACGAAGGGAATGACGATTCTTTCGATCATTGCGCTTCTCGTGCTGGTTTTTGGCTATCTGCTCGCGGGCATTCTGATGAAGCCGTTCCAGAAGGTCACCCGTTCCATCGAGGACATCACCGACGGCTATCTCGACGAAAGCATTTCTGTTCCGGATTACCTCGAGACAGAGCTGATCACGGACGCATTCAACAAGATGCTGACCCGCGTCCGCACGCTCGACGATTCCCGCCAGGAATTTGTTTCGAATGTCTCGCATGAGTTAAAGACGCCGCTTGCGTCCATGAAGGTTCTGGCGGATTCGCTGAACGGGCAGGAGGGCGTTCCGGTGGAACTTTATCAGGAGTTCATGCAGGATATTACCTCGGAGATCGACCGCGAAAACCAGATTATTACCGACCTTTTGTCGCTGGTCAAGATGGATAAAAAGGTGGCAGACCTCAATATCACCCAGGTCAATATCAACGAGCTGTTAGAGCAGCTGCTGAAGCGGCTTCATCCGATTGCCGCACAGAAAAATGTGGAGCTCATTCTCGACAGCTTCCGCCCGGTCAATGCGGAGGTGGATGCGACGAAGCTCTCGCTGGCGTTCTCGAACCTGATCGAAAACGGCATCAAGTACAACAACGAGAATGGATGGGTGCGTGTATCCTTAAATGCGGATCACAAATATTTCTACGTGACGGTGGCAGACTCCGGCATCGGCATCCCGGAGGAGTCGATTGCGCATATCTTCGAGCGTTTCTACCGCGTGGACAAGTCCCACTCGCGGGAAATCGGCGGAACCGGCCTTGGCCTTGCGATTGCGCGGAGCGCGATTGTCATGCACCGGGGAGCGATCCGTGTATACAGCAAAGAAAACGAGGGAACGACATTTTCCGTGCGGATTCCTCTGAATTACGTGATGTAGGAGGTGGCGCACATGAAACGGATACTTGGCGTACTGCTGGCCGGCGTGCTGCTTCTTAGCGGCTGCGGGCAGTGGCAGAAGAGCCAGAAGGAGTCGGCGTATCACCTGTACTGCCTGGACAAAACCGGCACAACACTGGTGCAGGAGCCGTATGAACCAAAAGAAGGAACGGATCAGAAACTGATCAAGGAGCTGGTTGACGCGCTGCAGGAGAAACCTGCCAAGGACGGAAACCAGGCACTTCTTTCCAATGGGATTTCCATCAAGACGTATACGCTGGAGAACGGGCTCCTTACGCTGAACTTAAGCGGAGAGTACGGAGAGCTTGCGCGGCCGCAGGAGGTTTTGGTGCGTGCAGGACTGGTGCGTACCTTTGTGCAGGTTCCGGAGGTGGAGCGCGTGACGCTTCTGATCGACGGGGATCCGTTAAAGGATTCCAAAGGACGCGAGATCGGAACGATGACGGCGGACAGCTTTCTGGAAAATTCCGGAAGGGAAATTTATCAGTATCAGTATGCGACGCTGACACTGTATTTTGCAAATGAAGCAGGCGATCATCTTGTGAAGGAGACGCGGCGGGTGCCGTACAGCACGAACATTCCGCTGGAGCGTGTCGTGGTGGAGCAGCTGATGAAGGGACCGAAAGAAGACGGCCACTATGCAGTGCTGCCGGATACGATGAATGTCTTAAGTGTCACGACATCCGATCGGATTGCCTATGTGAATTTTGACAAATCTTTTAAGGATTCTGCGCTTTCGAGTGTGGCGGAGCAGATTCCGATTTACGCGGTGGTGGATTCCATCACGGCGAACTGTAAGGTGGATAAGGTGCAGTTTTCCATCAACGGAGAGAGCGATGTAACCTTCCGTGAAACGATGAAACTCAATCAGTTCTACGAGGAAGACCTGTCTTATCTGGAGGAAAAAGATACATGAGAAAACGGCCCATGTGCCTGGCGTGTCTTGGATTCATGCTGGTGCTTGTGCTGCTGCGGATTGCGGGCGTGCCTCTTGGCACGCCTTTTTCTGACCCCAAATACGAAAACAAAGCGCAGCAGGGCAGGAAGGTGTGGATTGCAGGGACAATTGAAACGTATGAGAAAAAGAGCAGCAGCAGCGGGTATGTGCTGCGCGGGGAGGGAAGCAAAGGGAAAATTTATCTGCTCGCAAAGCGGGGAGATCTGCCGGTCGGAGCCGCTGTGCGGGTGTACGGAACTGTAAAAAAGCCGGAAAGCCCGCGCAATCCGGGGATGTTTGATGAGAAAACATATTATGAGGGAAAAGGATGTGCGTTTTACGTGATTTCGGAGCGGGAGGAAGTTGTGGATGCCGGGCGGTGGAATCTCGGCGAAGCGCTCCGGCTGGAGCGGGAGCGGTGCTGTGCCGTTTTAAAAGAAATGATGCCGGAGGAGGAGGCAGGTGTGCTTTCTGCGATGCTGCTCGGGGAACGGTCGGAACTCACGGAGGAGACGTATCTGGCGTATCAGCAGAGCGGTCTGCTGCACCTGATTTCCGTTTCCGGCATGCATCTGATGCTGCTCGGCATGGCACTCCGACGGCTGCTGATGGCGCTGCATCTGCCGAAAACTTCCGCGTCTCTGGCAGCGGCCGCCGGTATGGTGCTGTATGGCATGTTTACCGGCAGCGGAACGGCGACCGTGCGTGCAGTGGTGATGTTTGCGGTGCGGATGGGAGCTGTCGCAGTGGGAAGGACGTATGATTCCTTAAGTGCGCTCTTTCTTGCGGCAATTCTGATGCTGGCAGAAAACCCCTCGTATCTGGAGCAGAGCGGGTTCTGGCTTTCGTTTGGAGCAGTAACAGCCATTTCCGGGGTTTATCCGGTTCTGGCGGGGGAGAAGGCGGAACGGAAGAGACGCGGGGAAAAAACGGGGCTGGAAAAGCTTGCGGTGAAAGGAAAAGAGGCTGCGATGGTGTACCTTTCCCTGCAGCTTGTCATGATCCCGCTGCAGGCGTGGTATTTTTATGAGATTCCGCTCTTTGCGTTTCTGCCGAATCTGTTTGCAGGAGCTGTCATGACGGCGGTGCTGCTGACGGGTGCTGCGGGGCTTCTGGCGGGACTGGCAAGCGTGAAAGCGGGAAGTGTTGTTCTGCTTCCGGCGCGGTTCCTGCTCACACTTCTGCGGCAGATGACAGCGGCGGTCGCACAGATTCCGGGAAATGTGTGGATCTGCGGTCAGCCGGAAAAATGGCAGATGGCAGGATATGGAATCATTCTGACCGGTCTGCTGGTGATACTGTATGTGCGAAAACGAAAACGGGAGATGAATCCGGATGGGGCAAAACGAAAAGGTGCGCAGGCACGAAAGCGGGAGCGGATGCTCTTTGGTATTACCATGTTTTTTGCCTGTGTTCTGCTTTTTTACCGTCCCCGGGAAACGTTTTCCATTACAGCGCTGGACGTCGGCCAGGGCGATTCGCTGGTGGTGGAGAGCGGCCGTTTTGTGATGCTGAATGACGGCGGGAGCAGCAGTGCGTCTGCGGTCGGGGAAAAAAGGATTCTCCCATATCTGAAACAGCGCGGCATTGCCGCTCTTGATGCCGTTGTTGTCACGCACCCGGACGCAGATCACACGAACGGAATCCTCGAACTGCTGGAGCTGATCGGGGAGCAGAAAACGGCGCTTCGCATCCGCCATCTGTTCCTGCCTGTGTGGATGAAAGGAAGCGAAAAAGAAAATCCTTTTATTTTAGCCGCACAAAAAGCGGGAATTATGGTAGAATATCTAAAAAAGGGAGACGAGATCCGTGCAGGAGAACTCACCGTATCGGTACTTCATCCGGGAGCGGGCGAAGACTATACGGGAGAGGAAAACGCCGGAAGTGTTGTATTACAGCTTTCCTGCGGTGCCTGCCGCGCACTTCTGACGGGAGATCTGGAGGGAAGCGGAGAAGAAGAGGTCCTGGGGGCGGCAGAGCGGTGCCAGATTTTAAAGGTGGCGCACCACGGCTCGAGAAATTCAACGAGCGAGGCATTTCTGAACCGCATACAGCCGCAGATCAGCCTGATTTCCTGCGCGTGGCCGGGACGGTACGGCCATCCGCACCGGGAGCTGCTGGAGCGGCTTCGTGCCTGCAAAAGCCATATCTACGGAACACCGGTGGATGGAGCCGTGACAGTACAGCTGAAGCGTGACCGCCTGGCGGTTCACGGATACCGGTCGGATGTGGAATTTCCCGTCTCCTGAATGGTCAAAAGCTCCGGCTGCTGCGGCACTGCGCAAACGTGCTTCTGCCGGAACGAAAGAAAGAGGATGGAATGAAAAGCATTTTAGAAGATATCAAAACGCAGAATTTTAAGCAGGCCTACCTGCTCTACGGAGAAGAAGCCTATCTGAAGCATCAGTATAAAAACAAGCTGAAAAATGCACTGCTGCCGGAGGACGACACGATGAATTTCTCCCGCTTTGAGGGAAAAGGAACCGAGATTCCCAAAGTGATTGACCTTGCGGAGACGATGCCGTTTTTTGCGGACCGCCGTGTGATTCTGCTGGAAAATACAGGATTTTTCAAAAACAAAGCCGACGCGCTGGCAGACTACATGGGATCCCTGCCGGATTATCTGGTGCTGATCTTCGTGGAGGAGGAAGTCGATAAGCGGAACCGTATGTACAAGGCGGTGCAGAAGCAGGGAAGAGCAGTGGAATTTGCTCGTCAGGACGAAAAGACGCTGATGACCTGGGTACTCGGCATGATGAAAAAAGAGGGAAAAAAGATCACGCGCCAGGATATGGAAGATTTTCTGGAAAAGACGGGCACGGATATGGGAAATATCTCGCAGGAGCTGGAAAAACTGCTCAGCTATACGATGGGAAGAGATGTGATCACGCGGGCGGATATCGAGGCAGTCTGCACAACGCAGATTACGAACCGGATTTTCGAGATGATCCGCGCGGTAACGGAGAAGAAGCAGCGGAAAGCGCTCGATCTGTATCAGGATCTGCTGGCTTTAAAGGAGCCGCCGATGCGGATTCTCTTTCTGCTGGCACGCCAGTTCAATCTGCTGCTGCAGGTCAAAGAGCTGCTGGCAGAGCACTGCGATCAGGCGACGATCGCAAAACGGACGGGACTGCAGAGCTTCGTTGTGCGGAACTATATTCCCATGTCGCGCCAGTATGCGGCGGAGGAATTAAAAGCGGCGGTCAATGACTGCGTGCAGATGGAAGAGGACGTGAAGACGGGAAAAATTTCCGATCTGCTGAGCGTGGAGCTGCTGATTACGAAATACAGCAGGGCGGCGTAAGAGCAGAGTTTTCTAAAAAGAACAAGGCGTATCGGCCAGTTTTCCTGTACCGGTACGCCTTGTTCTGTGTTTATCAAAAGATCTGTCGCGGCGCACTCTTTTGGTAAGCATAAAAAAAGAACCCAGCCACATGACGGTATGACTAAGTTCTCTTTGGTTTATATCTTTATTATGCGATTGAGTTTACAGCTTTGCTCAGATTGGATACTTTTCTGGCAGCGTTGTTTTTATGATAAACGCCTTTAGAAGCAGCCTTGTCGATGGTAGAGATCGCATTTACTAATGCATCAGCAGCAGCCTCTTTATCGTTTGCAGCAACAGCAGCATCTACTTTTTTCATAGAAGTCTTAACTGCAGAACGGATTGCTTTGTTGCGGTCTGCCTTTGTCTGATTTACCAGGATTCTTTTCTTTGCGGATTTAATGTTAGCCAAACTGTACACCTCCAATATTTTTAAAATTAATGTGATTTAAGGGATGTTATTCAATGGAACAGACACGGGCGCTCCACTGAAACATGCTTTATTATCCTATAATATTTCGCATGTTTTGTCAATACATATTTTTGAAAAAATTGCAAAAACTACAACAAAAATACAGGAGAAGGAGAAAAGTATGATAGGAAAGTATAGGATGCGGACAGACCTGGCGATGGAGAATCAGGAAAAATTTGAGAGGGACCATGTGGAGATCTCCGGGGTCGAGATTGAGAAGAAGAAAAGAAAGGCGGAAATTCAGACAACCATTATGAAAATCACATCGGAGCAGGGTGCAAAAATGATGGGAAAGCCGAAAGGGACGTATGTGACGATCGAAGCGCCGCTGCTTTTGACGGCAGACGAGGAGGAGAGCCGGAAAGCGGCGGAGGAGTTTTCCCACTGTCTGATGGAAATGGTGCCGGAAGCGTGCGGATCCGTTCTTGTGGCCGGCCTCGGCAACCGCGGCATCACGCCGGATGCGCTCGGGCCGGAGACGGTGGAGCAGCTTAACGTTACGCGCCATCTGGTGCGCACCTACGGAAAGAAGGGCCGGGAAGTGAGTGCCCTTGCTCCCGGCGTTATGGCACAGACGGGCATGGAGGCAGTGGAAATCCTGCGCGGAACGGCAGAACAGACCCATCCAGATGTGATTCTCGCCGTGGATGCCCTTGCCGCATGCAGTATTCACCGGCTGAACTGTACGATCCAGCTTGCCGACACCGGAATCTGGCCGGGCTCGGGCGTCGGAAACCACCGCAATGCCTTAAATCAGGAGACGCTCGGCGTGCCGGTCATCGGAATCGGTGTGCCGACCGTTGTAGGGGCAGGAACGATCGTCCACGATGCCGTCGCAGGCGTTCTGGAATCGCTGGAGGAGTCCGAGATGGATGAATTTCTGGGAGAAGTCATTTCACCGGCGCTCGAAAGCCTTTACGTGACGACAAAAGAGATCGACGAGATGGTCCGCCGCCTGGCCGGGGTTCTTGCGGCAGGTATGAATCAGGCATTTTCCGGGGAACTGTAACATATCATGAATATGGTGATAATATGTGGAATGCCAGGCGAAATGGACGATGGTTCGGATGGGGATGTCTTTTCCTGTCCTGCAGTATACTGCTGTTCCGCAGTGCAGCGGTTCTCCGGAAAAATCATTTCTTAGAGGGGAAAGTTCTGCTGCAGCGGGCGGCAGCACAGGCGGAGCAGTTATCCGTGGATGTGATGATGCCGCTTCTTTTTTATGACGGAAAAGAGGACGGAAGGGGATGGATGGAAAATCTCCTCGCGGCAGTGCGGGATCAGATACCGGCGCTTCGGGAGGGAAGCACGGCAGAAAATACGCTGTCTGCCGGGACAGAAGCAGCGGAAACGGATACGGCGAAGCAGGATTCGAATCCGGGACCGGGAGCAGAAAGAGGGCAGACAGAATCGAAAGAGCAGGGAACTGAGGAAGATCAAAAGGATGGAACTCAAAAAGATGAAACTCAAAAAGATGGAATGGAAATCACGGAGCCGGAGCAGACGGAAACAGGAATCACAGAACCGGCAGCCGGAGAGTCGGCATCAACGGCAGAACCCGAAGCGCCGCAGTCTGTCCCGGAGGAGACCATCGAAACCGGCGGCGCACCGCGTGAGATTCTCTACCCGGAGGCCGACACGATTCAGGAGACAATTTCCCCTGACCTTCTTGCTGACCCGCAGGCGCTCCTGAACCGCTTCTTCGTTGTCGATCCCAACACTTCGGTCCTGCCGGGCGAGATCGACGGCAGCACCCTGCTCGGAAAAGACCTGACCCTGCCGGAAAATGCCGAAGGCCCGCAGATTCTGATCTATCATACCCATTCGCAGGAAACCTTCGCCGATTCCCGTCCGGGAGAAAGAGCGGACACGGTAATCGGCCTCGGTGATGATCTGCAGGAGCTTCTGGAAAAGCAGTACGGATACGAAGTGCTTCATATTACAGAGGCATTTGACATGAAAGAAGGCTGTCTCGAGCGGAGCCGCGCCTACAACTACGCGGAGCCGGTCATCGCAGCGGCGCTGGAAGAACACCCGTCCATTCAGGTCGTGATCGACCTGCACCGGGACGGGGTCAATGGTTCAAAACGTCTTGTGACAGAAATCAACGGAAAGCCGACCGCGCAGATCATGTTTTTCAACGGCCTTTCCCGCACGAAAGAAAGCGGCGAACTGACAAGCCTGCCCAATCCGTATCAGGCGGAAAACCTTGCATTTTCCTTTCAGATGGAGTATGAGGCAAAACAGTATTATCCCGGCTTTTCACGCTGTATCTATTTAAAAGGCTACCGCTACAACCTCCATCTCCGCCCGAGATCTGTTCTTCTCGAGGTTGGTGCGCAGACGAATACGGTCGAGGAGGTGAAAAATGCAATGGGGCCGTTTGCGGATATCCTGCATAAGGTTCTGTCGGGCAAAAGTCCGGCATCAGGCGGATAAATTTATCTTGCTTTTTTGAGTGGAATTTCGTATCATACAAAATAGACATGAGATAAAATTGATATTTAACCCGTGAAAAAGCAGGAGGAAAAAACTTGTCAGGAATAGATCAGAGTAAAATTCGTAATTTTTGTATTATTGCCCATATCGACCATGGAAAATCAACCCTTGCGGACCGTATTATTCAGAAAACAGGCCTTTTGACCGAGCGTGAGATGCAGGATCAGGTGCTGGACAATATGGATCTGGAGCGTGAGCGCGGCATCACGATCAAGGCACAGGCAGTCCGTACCGTATACAAAGCGGCCGACGGCGAGGAGTACATTTTAAACATGATTGACACCCCGGGCCATGTTGACTTCAACTATGAGGTTTCCCGAAGCCTTGCCGCATGCGACGGCGCGCTGCTCGTTGTCGATGCATCGCAGGGTATCGAGGCGCAGACCCTTGCCAACGTCTACCTCGCCCTTGACCATGACCTGGATGTGTTCCCGGTCATCAACAAAGTAGACCTTCCAAGCGCCGAGCCGGACCGTGTAATTGCAGAGATCGAGGATGTCATCGGACTGGAAGCGCAGGATGCTCCGCGGATTTCCGCAAAAACCGGCCTGAACGTGGACGAGGTGCTCGAACAGATCGTACAGAAAATTCCGGCACCGGAAGGTGATCCGACGGAACCGTTAAAAGCACTGATTTTCGACTCTGTTTACGATGCATACCGCGGCGTCATCATTTCCTGCCGTGTAATGGAAGGAAGCGTGAAAAAAGGAACGAGAATCCGCATGATGGCGACAGGCGCTGTCGAGGAAGTTGTCGAGGTCGGCTACTTCGGCGCAGGCCGTCTGATCCCGTGCGATGAGCTCTCCGCCGGAATGGTAGGCTATATCACCGCCAGTATCAAAAACGTGCGCGACACCCGCGTGGGTGATACCGTGACCGATGCCGACCGTCCGTGTGCAGAAGCACTGCCGGGCTACAAAAAAGTCAACCCGATGGTATACTGCGGCATGTACCCGGCCGACGGCGCACAGTACGGCGATCTGCGCGACGCGCTGGAAAAACTGCAGTTAAACGATGCATCCCTCTTCTACGAGCCGGAGACATCGGCAGCACTGGGCTTTGGCTTCCGCTGCGGTTTCCTTGGCCTGCTTCACCTGGAAATTATTCAGGAGCGCCTGGAGCGTGAGTACAATCTGGATCTCGTGACGACCGCACCGAGCGTTATCTATAAGGTTCACAAAACCGACGGAACCGTCATTGACCTGACCAACCCGTCGAATCTGCCGGACCCGTCCGAGATTGATTATATGGAAGAGCCGCTGGTAAAAGCAGAGATTATGGTGACGACCGACTACATCGGACCGATCATGGAGCTCTGCCAGCAGAGACGAGGCCAGTATCAGGGAATGGAATACATGGAGACGACGCGTGCGATGCTTCATTACCATCTCCCGCTGAATGAGATTATCTACGATTTCTTTGATGCTTTAAAATCCCGCTCCAAAGGTTACGCGTCATTCGACTACGAGCTGCTCGGCTATGAGAGAAGCGAGCTTGTAAAACTCGATATCCTCGTCAATAAAGAAGAAGTGGATGCGCTGTCCTTCATCGTATTCGAGGGATCTGCCTACGAGCGCGGAAGAAAGATGTGCGAGAAGCTCAAAGAAGAGATTCCGCGGCAGCTCTTCGAAATCCCGATCCAGGCGGCTGTCGGATCGAAGATTATCGCCAGAGAAACCGTCCGCGCGATGCGCAAAGACGTCCTTGCCAAGTGCTACGGCGGCGATATTTCCCGAAAGAAGAAGCTGCTGGAGAAGCAGAAGGAAGGTAAGAAGCGGATGCGCCAGGTAGGAAACGTGGAGATTCCGCAGAAAGCCTTTATGAGCGTACTGAAACTGGATGAAAATTAAGAAATAAAAATGAGACCGGCCTGTCGGCGCCGCCTGCTGTTGCGGGAGCGCAGGGGCCGGTCTTTCGATCGTACGGAGGAAAAGCAGAATGAATAAAAAAAGAAAACCACTGGAACTCTATGTGCATATCCCGTTCTGCATCCGGAAATGCGCCTACTGTGATTTTGTCTCGGGACCGGGCACGAAAGCAATGCAGAAGGAGTATGAAGAGGCTCTGCTGGCAGAAATCGATGCAGCGGAAGAGACGGCAGAAAGTGAAGTGATTTCCGTCTTTTTCGGCGGCGGGACACCATCCGCAGTGGATGCCGGAATGCTCGCCCGTGTGATGGAAAAACTGCGGAGCAAGTACGTTTTTTCAGAGGATGCTGAGATTACGCTGGAGGCCAATCCGGGAACGCTGGATGCGGAAAAACTGAAATGTTACAGGAAGAGCGGCTTCAACCGGATCAGTATCGGCTGTCAGTCGGTTCACGATGAGGAGCTGAAACGGCTGGGAAGAATCCACACGTTTGCGGAATTTCAGGAGAGTTTTGCACTGGCACGGGATGCCGGGTTTGCGAATATCAACGTGGATCTGATGTCAGGTCTGCCGGAGCAGAGTGAAGAGAAATGGGAAGAGAGTCTTCGGACGATCGCGGAGCTTTCTCCGGAGCACATTTCCGCCTACAGCCTGATCGTGGAGCCGGGAACCCCGTTTGCGGAGCAGAAACTGGATCTGCCGGATGAGGACACAGAACGCGAAATGTATGCCAGAACGGCGGAAATCCTCGCAGAATACAGCTTTTTCCAGTATGAGATTTCCAATTATGCAAAGCCGGGCTTCGCATGCCGCCACAATATCGGCTACTGGAAAAGGACGGATTATCTGGGGTTCGGGCCTTCCGCGGCATCGTTATTCGGAAACCGCCGGTGGACGAACACTGCAGATCGATCTTTGTATCTGAAAGCGTGCGGAGCACTGGAAAAGATCCGTGAGGATGAGGAAATTCTTTCCCGGCAGGATGCCATGGAAGAATTTATGTTTCTCGGCCTTCGAATGACACAAGGGATCTCGACGGCGGAGTTTGAGGAGAAGTTTGGAAAGGAGATCCATGCCGTATACGGCGGGGTTCTGAAGAAATACGAAGCGATGCATCTTTTACAGGAACACAGCGGGCGCCTGGCTCTGACACGCGATGGGATTTCCGTCAGCAATGTGATTCTGGCAGATTTTCTGCTGTAAAAAGATGATAAAGAAATAGAACAAATGTTTGCATAACGCACGGCGGTGTGCTATAATGGGAGAAAACGAGACAAGATTCCTGTCCCTGTCCGGACAGGGATTCCAATTAATAAGAGGAACAGTTATGGCAGAGAAAAAAGAGTTTATCAGAATACGGGGAGCCAGGGAGAACAACCTGAAAGCACTGAATGTCGATATCCCCAGAAACCAGTTTGTTGTATTTACGGGCCTCAGCGGTTCAGGAAAGAGTTCGCTTGCGTTTGACACGATCTATGCGGAGGGCCAGCGGCGGTACATGGAGAGCCTTTCCTCCTACGCGCGCCAGTTCTTAGGACAGATGGAAAAACCGAATGTGGACAGCATCGAAGGCCTGCCGCCTGCTATTTCGATCGATCAGAAATCGACGAACCGGAACCCGCGTTCCACCGTCGGAACCGTGACGGAGATTTACGATTACTTCCGTCTTCTGTACGCGAGAATCGGTATTCCGCACTGCCCGAAGTGCGGAAAAGTCATCAGCCGCCAGTCGGTGGACCAGATGGTCGATCAGATCATGGCACTCCCGGAGCGGACGAAAATCCAGCTTCTCGCGCCGGTTGTGCGCGGCCGCAAGGGAAGACACGAAAAGGTGCTCGAACAGGCAAAACGCAGCGGCTATGTCCGCGTGATGATCGACGGCAGCCAGTATGAGCTGTCCGAGGAGATTACGCTGGATAAGAACCTGAAACACAACATTTCCATTATTGTGGACCGTCTTGTAGTCAAACCGGACATTGAGAAACGTCTGACGGATTCCGTCGAGAACGTACTGGATCTGGCGGACGGCCTTCTGGTGGTCGACACGATGGACGGAAATCAGCTCAACTTCAGCCAGAGCTTTTCCTGCCCGGACTGCGGCATCAGCATGGAGGAGATTGAGCCGAGAAGCTTTTCCTTCAACAACCCGTTCGGCGCCTGCCCGAGCTGTGCCGGCCTTGGCTACAAGATGGAGTTCGACGAGGATCTGATGATTCCGGACAAGACCGTATCCATCGCAGACGGAGCCATCACCGTGCTCGGCTGGCAGTCCTGCACGGACAAATCGAGCTATACGAGAGCCATTCTCGATGCGCTCGCAGAGGAGTACGATTTTTCCCTTTCCACTCCGTTCTGTGAATATCCGAAAAAAATCCACGATATCCTGATTTACGGAACGAACGGAAAATCCGTCAAGGTGCATTACCGCGGTCAGCGCGGCGTCGGTGTGTACGATGTGGCTTTTGAGGGGCTGATCAAAAATGTAGAGCGCCGCTACCGTGAGACCGGATCGGATTCTACAAAACAGGAATACGAAACCTTCATGCGTGTGACCCCGTGCCAGGCGTGCCATGGCCAGCGTCTGAAACCGACGTCGCTTGGTGTGACGGTCGGAGATAAAAATATTTTTGAAGTAACATCCCTTTCCATCGACAATCTGCAGAAGTTTATGCAGAACCTCGAACTCTCCGAACAGCAGCTGCTGATCGGAAAGCAGATTTTAAAAGAGATCCGTGCGCGTGTGAGCTTCCTTGCGGATGTCGGATTAAACTATCTGACCCTGGCGCGTGGAACGGCATCGCTGTCCGGCGGTGAGGCGCAGAGAATCCGTCTGGCAACGCAGATCGGCTCCGGTCTTGTCGGTGTCGCCTATATTCTCGACGAGCCGAGCATCGGTCTTCACCAGAGAGACAACGACAAACTTCTCGCGACGCTGAAACATCTGCGTGACCTCGGAAACAGCCTGATCGTCGTGGAGCACGACGAGGATACGATGCGCGCCGCTGACTGCGTTGTCGATATCGGTCCGGGAGCCGGTGAGCACGGCGGAGAGCTGGTGGCGATCGGAACGGCGGAAGATCTGATGAAAAATCCGAATTCCATCACCGGAAAATACTTAAGCGGAGAGCTGAAAATTCCGGTTCCGTCCGAGCGCAGAAAGCCGACGGGCTGGCTGAAGGTAGTCGGAGCAAAAGAGCACAATCTGAAAAATATCAACGTGAAATTCCCGCTCGGTGTCATGACCTGCGTGACCGGAGTCTCCGGATCGGGAAAGAGTTCCCTTGTCAATGAAATTCTGTACAAACGGCTGGCAAGAGATCTGAACCGTGCGCGGACGATTCCGGGTGCACACAAAGACATCATCGGTATGGAACAGCTCGATAAGGTCATCGCCATCGACCAGTCCCCGATCGGAAGAACACCGCGTTCCAATCCGGCAACGTACACAGGTCTGTTCGATCAGATCCGCGACCTGTTTGCGGCAACGCAGGATGCCAAGGCGCGCGGCTACAAGAAGGGAAGATTCAGTTTTAATGTGAAGGGCGGCCGATGCGAGGCCTGCGGCGGCGACGGTATCCTGAAGATCGAAATGCACTTCCTGCCGGATGTCTATGTGCCGTGTGAGGTCTGCCATGGAAAACGGTACAACCGTGAGACACTGGAAGTCAAATACAAAGGAAAGAGCATCTACGATGTGCTGAATATGACGGTCGAGGAGGCACTGGAATTCTTCAGGCCGGTACCATCGATTTTCCGGAAATTACAGACCCTGTACGATGTCGGCCTTTCCTACATCCGCCTCGGCCAGCCGTCCACCACGCTGTCCGGTGGAGAAGCGCAGCGTATCAAGCTCGCAGCAGAGCTGAGCCGCCGCGGCACGGGAAAAACGATCTACATTCTCGACGAGCCGACGACGGGACTTCATTTTGCGGATGTCCACAAACTGGTGGAGATTCTGCACCGCCTGTCCGAGGGCGGAAATACCGTCGTTGTTATCGAACACAATCTGGATGTCATCAAGACGGCGGACTATATTATTGATATCGGACCGGAGGGCGGAGACGGCGGCGGAACCGTGATTGCGTGCGGAACGCCGGAGGAAGTGGCCAAGAGCCCGGTATCCTACACCGGAAAATATGTCGAAAAATATCTCTAAAAAATCCTTTCCATTTTAAAAGGGATTGTATATAATAAGAAGCGGGTTGGGTTCAGAACACATTCGATCCTTTTGTGTTTCGGGTGTTTTGAACCCGAACTTATTCTATACAAATTTCAAACAGATTAAAATAAAGAAAAATAAAAGAGAACAGGAAAGGGGATTACTATGGCTGCAACGACCGATATCGGAATTGATCTGGGGACGTCCAGCATCCTGGTCTATGCCAAGGGAAAAGGCATTGTATTAAAGGAGCCGTCCGTAGTTGCGTATGATAAAGATGCAGATAAAGTACGGGCAATTGGAGAAGAAGCGCGTCAGATGATTGGACGGACACCGGGCAATATTATGGCGGTCCGGCCCATGCGGCAGGGCGTGATCACGGACTTTCTGATCACCGAGCGCATGCTGCGCTACTTTATCCAGAAGGCAATGGGAAGAAGAGCATTCCGGAAACCGAGAATCAGCGTCTGTGTGCCGTCCGGTGTGACGGAAGTAGAGCGGAAGGCTGTGGAGGAGGCAACGTACCAGGCGGGAGCCCGGGAAGTGCTGATCGTGCCGGAGCCGGTGGCAGCGGCAATCGGATCCGGAATTGACATTACGAAACCATGCGGAAATATGATCGTGGACATCGGCGGAGGCACGACGGATATCGCTGTGATCTCGCTTGCGGGAACCGTTGTTTCTAATTCGGTCAAGATTTCCAGTGAGACATTTGACCAGGATATCATCCGCTATGTACGGAAAACATACAACGTATTTATCGGAGAACAGACCGCAGAGGCAGTGAAAATCCGGATTGGTTCCGCTTATCCGCGGGCCGAGGAGAAAACGATGGAGATCAAGGGAAGAAACGTCATCACCGGACTTCCAGCGACGATTACGGTTTCCTCCGACGAAATCCGAGGTGCCCTTGCCCAGACGACAAACCAGATTGCGGACGCGATCTGTGCCGTGCTGGAAAAAACGCCGCCGGAACTGGCATCCGATGTTTCCGACCGCGGCATTATCCTGACCGGAGGCGGCAGTCTCCTTGCCGGAATGGACGAGCTGATCCAGGAGCGGACCGGCATCAATACCGTGACAGCAGAAAATCCGGCGAGCGTCGTTGCCCTTGGAACCGGCCAGTACCGCGAAGTGATGAATGAATTTGAAAGCCAGTTTTGATAAAAGATGAGTGAAAAAGAAAAAGTAGAAGGCTACGTAGAACACATTATTTTCCGAAATGAGGAGAACGGCTATACCGTCCTGAATCTGAGCATGAAGGGGCGCGAGCTGACATGCGTCGGCACGCTTCCGATGATCGGAGAGGGCGAGCTGATCGAGGCTTCCGGAGATTATATTAAACATGCTGCCTATGGAAAGCAGTTCCGCATTGAATCCTATGAGACGAAAGTTCCACAGGATTCTGTTGCATTGGAGCGGTATCTCGGTTCCGGTGCGATCAAAGGAGTCGGTGCGGCGCTGGCGGCAAGAATTGTGCGCCGCTTCGGTGACGATACGCTTCGGATCATCGAGGAAGAGCCGGAGCGCCTCGCGGAGGTAAAGGGAATCAGCGAGCGGAAAGCGCGTGAAATTGCACAGCAGGTGGCAGAAAAAGCCGAAATGCAGAATGCGATGATTTTCCTCTCGGGATATGGCATTGCACTGAATCTCGGTGCAAAGATTTATCAGCAGTACGGGGACAATGTGTACCGGATTTTAAAGGAAAACCCGTATAAAATGGCGGAAGATATCGCAGGCGTGGGATTTCGGACGGCGGATGAGATTGCCGGAAAAATCGGGATTGCCGTGGACAGCGAATTCCGCATCAAGAGCGGTCTTTCGTATGTGCTGAATCAGGCGACGGCAGAAGGCCATGTCTATCTGCCGGAACCGGTGCTGCTTCGGAGAGGGCAGGAACTTCTCGGCGTAGAACCGGAGCGGATGCAGAAATCTCTGCAGGATATGGCAATCGACAAAAAAGCGGTCATCCGCGAGCTCCCGGCCGAACGGGAAGGGGATGAGCCGCTGCGGATTGTGTACGCCAGCCAGTATTATTATCTGGAACTGAGTACGGCGCGCATGCTGCATGAGCTGAATATTACATGCGAGGAAGACCGTGAGGCAATCGAAAAGCGGATCGGAAAGATCGAGAAAAAATATCAGATCGAGCTGGATGAGATGCAGAAGACGGCAGTCGTTGAGGCGGCATACAGCGGTCTTATGATCCTGACCGGAGGTCCCGGAACCGGAAAAACGACGACCATCAATGCGATGATCCATTATTTTGAGGCAGAAGGCCTCGACATTTTCCTGGCAGCGCCGACCGGAAGAGCGGCGAAACGAATGACAGAGGCAACTGGCTGTGAGGCATGCACGATCCATCGTCTTCTGGAACTGACGGGAAATGTGGATGATTCCTCGGCAAATGTGCATTTTGAGCGGAACGCAGATAATCCGCTCAACGCGGATGTCATCATCATTGATGAGATGTCGATGGTTGATATCCACCTGATGCATGCCCTTCTTTCCGCGATTGTGCCGGGAACAAGGCTGATCCTGGTGGGAGACCAGAACCAGCTTCCAAGTGTCGGCCCGGGCAGTGTCCTCCGGGATCTGATCCGTTCGGAATGCTTTCCGATTGTCTGCCTGACGCACATTTTCCGGCAGGCATCCCAGAGCGATATTGTTGTCAATGCACATAAGATCCATAATGGGGAAGAGGTTATACTGGACAATAAGAGCAAAGATTTCTTCTTTTTGAAACGGTACGATGTCAACGTGATCTGGAAAGTGCTGGTGACGCTGGTGTCCCAGAAACTGCCGCGTTATGTGGATGCCCGCCCGCAGGATATCCAGATTCTGACTCCGATGCGGAAAGGTGCACTCGGCGTGGAAAATCTGAATCAGATTCTGCAGAAATACCTGAACCCGCCCGCACCGGACAAAGCCGAGCGGGAAAATGGAGGTAATATCCTCCGCGAGGGCGACAAGGTCATGCAGATCCGCAACAATTACCAGATGGAGTGGGAAATCCGCGGCATCAACGGAATCGTGGCGGAGCGCGGTATGGGTGTATTCAACGGAGACCTCGGCATGATCCGGAGTATCAACCCGTATACCGAGGTGATCACCGTGGAGTTTGAGGAAGGAAAATTCGCAGACTATACGTTCAAACAGGCGGACGAGCTGGAGCTCGCCTACGCCACAACGATACATAAAGCGCAGGGAAGCGAGTACCCGGCGGTTGTGATTCCGCTGCTCGGCGGCCCGCGCATGCTGATGACGCGGAATCTTCTGTATACGGCCGTGACGAGAGCCAGAAAGTGCGTCACCATCGTCGGAAGTGATGTGACATTCCAGGCAATGATCGGAAATCATATCGAGGCGAACCGGTATACAACGCTCGCCAGAAGAATCTGGGAAATGCAGGAAGAAAACGCGTAAACACGTTTTTCCGGGGCATGGATGCGGCTGCATCCGGCAGAGTGGATAAGGGAAAGCGCAGGTTACATGAAAGAAAAAAATAAAACAGGAAACTGGCTTTTAAACGCAGTTTATCCGAGACGATGTCCCATCTGTGACGGACTGCTGTCACGTGAGGAACTGTATCTATGCCGGAATTGTGTGGAAAAGATCCATCCGATTCTGGGTGCGCGGTGCAAAAAATGCGGGAAACCCGTGGGCAGTGAGGAAGAGTTCTGCCGGGACTGCAGCAGAACGAGACACAGCTTCGACCGCGGTTTTGCGCCGTACGGTTACCACGGGGAACTTGAGGCTTCCCTGATGCGGTTCAAATATCATGAACGGCAGGAATACGCTGGATTTTATGCTCACGCGGCGTTTTTCTATGTGGGAAAGCAGATCCAGAGAAGAAATCCGGAGGTGCTCGTTCCGGTGCCGCTTCATCCGGCGAGACAGCGGCAGCGCGGCTACAATCAGGCGGAGGTATTTGCAGAAAAGCTGGCAGAAGAAATGGAACTTCCCATGAATGCCCGCCTGATCCGCCGTGTGAAAAAAACAAAACGCCAGAAAGAGCTTAGTCCCGCCGAGCGGCGGAAAAACCTGGAGGGAGCTTTTGCATTGGCAAAGCCGGGACAGATGAAATACTGCCGGATTCTTCTGGTAGATGACATTTACACAACGGGAAGCACGGTTGATGCCATTGCGTCACTGTTGAAAGTGAATGGAGCAGAACAGGTGGATTTTGTTTGTGCGGCAATTGTAAAATAGTGTGTGAATATTTTGAGAATAGCTTTCCAATATCGGAAACATATGGTAAAATAAACATAATTTAGAACGGGAAGAGGAGACCAAGAGGCATGTTGGACGAAAAAAGGATTCGTCAGATGACAAAACTGGCTTTTTTTGAAAAAAAAGAAGAAAAAAATGCCTTACGAATCGGCCGCTATTTTCGGAGTGATTACATCGGAAAAGAGCTTCTGAAAAATTTTTTTCTGGCTTCCATCGGATACATTCTGGTACTTGCGGTTGCAGTCTTATATCATATTGAATGGTTGGTGGACGAGATAGACACAATCGACCTGCAGTTTGCAGCAGGGTGTCTGATCGCGTCCTATCTGTGTTTTCTGGCAGTCTATTCCATTGCCGTGTATGTGATCAGCACGATCCGTTACCAGGGAGCACAGAAAAAGCTGAAATGGTATGGAAAAGAGCTGGATGACCTGCAGAACATATATGAGGAACAGGAAAAAAGCGGGAAGAAATCCGGGCGCAGGAGGAAGGAAACATGACAGTATTGATCGAACTGAAAGAAAAATTAAAAGAGTTTTACGGCTCCTGCAGCGGAATCGTACTTCCGATTGTGAAATTTCTGCTCGCTCTTGCTGTATTTCGTGGTATTAATTCCAATCTCGGCTATCTGAAGATGCTGAACAGCATGTATGTGGTATTGATTCTGTCACTGATCTGCGCCATCCTGCCATTGAATGGAATGGTTTTCCTTGCAATGCTGGTGATCATCGGTCACTGCTTTGCACTTCACATGGTAGTCGCGGGTCTTGCGGCGCTGGTTCTGCTGGTGCTCTGGTTTCTATATCTTCGCTTTGTGCCGAAGGATGCGCCGGCACTCCTTTTGACACCGCTCGCATTCTGGCTTCACGTGCCATCTGCCGTTCCGGTTGCCTATGGTCTTGCCGGCACGCCGCTCTCTGCATTTTCAGCAGCCTGCGGTGTCGTTGTCTACTATATGTGCGACATGATTCACGGAAAAATGGAGCCGCTGCTTCATGCGGCGGAAGCACCGGAGATCACGGCAGTCGTACAGGAATTTTTCAACGGCCTCTTCCGCAATGAGGAAATGCTGCTGGTTCTGATCGCCTGCGCACTGACCGTACTTCTTGTCAATGCAATCCGCCACAGCAGTGCGGACTATGCATGGCAGATTTCCATTGTGGCAGGTTCGGTTGCCTATGCGGTTATTATGATTGCCGGAAGCCTGGCACTGGATGTACAGATTGCACTCCCGATGGTTCTGATCGGGGCGGCGGCCGGCTGTCTGGTTGGATTTGTTCTGGAGTTTTTCCTGTTCGGTGCAGACTACACCCGGACAGAATACCTGGAATATGATGACGACGATTATTATTACTACGTAAAAGCCGTTCCAAAATTCAATGTGACAAAGGCACAGCGCTGTGTGACTTATATTCGGAATGAAAAGAAAAAAGAACCGGATCTGACAGACGAGGAACTCGATGCTCTGGCAAATCTTGGACATACAGAAGAATCCGGGAACAGCAGGGATCTTGATGAGATCGAGGAAAAAGAAGAAATAGAAGAAATAAACGAAACAGAAGAAATAAACGAAACAGAAGAAATTCAGGAAGAAGAAATTCCGCCGCTGGACGAGGGCGATTATCAGGATGTGGATTATAAGAGCATGCTGGAGGACACCTTAAAGGATCTTTAAAAGAATTTTGAAAATCAGAAGAAAACCGGCCGTGGGAAAAGAAAGGAAGTGACAGTGTGCGTGGCGTGTGGAACTGGATTGTCACAAGAACGGCAGACTACGGGCTGCCAAAACAAATTGAACTGATTGATATTGTGCAGATTCTGCTCATTGCATTTTTCGTCTATCACCTGATCCGCTGGCTGCAGAATACAAAGGCCTATACGCTGATGAAAGGTATTTTTCTGATTGGTGTCTTTGTCATCATTGCAAACGTGCTGAAAATGCAGACGATTCTGTGGCTGTTCGGAAACATCGGCGGGGCGGCGATCACAGCGGTTGTAATTATCTTTCAGCCGGAGCTTCGAAGAGTGGTCGAGCAGATTGGAGAAAAGAATCCGCTGTCTGCCATTTCTTTTGCGAGCGGCCAGGAGGAAAATGAACGGTTCAGTGACAAAACCATCAATGAACTGGTAAGGGCCAGTTTTGAAATGGGAGAAGTAAAGACCGGAGCGCTGATCGTCATCGAAAAGACCATCACCCTGGAGGAATATGAAAAGACCGGAATCCCGATTGACGGCGTTCTGACCAGCCAGCTGCTGATCAATATTTTCGAACACAATACGCCGCTGCACGACGGAGCCGTGATTGTACGGAACAACCGTGTCACGGCAGCAACATGTTACCTGCCGCTGTCCGACAACATGGATCTGAACAAGAATCTTGGAACACGCCACCGTGCAGGTGTCGGCATCAGTGAGGTGACGGATTCCTTTACGATTATTGTCTCCGAGGAAACCGGAAATGTGTCGTATGCTTCCGGCGGAGAACTCCACACGGCAGTAACACCGAGCGACCTTCGGGAGCAGCTTCACAAAATCCAGAAGCTCGCGAAAAAACCGGAAGAGAAGAAAGGATGGCATATCCGTGGAATGCGTCAGAAAGTGGAGGGAGAGAAGAAATGAAAAAGAAAATTCTGAAAAAGCTTCTGAACAATCTCCCTTTGAAAATTCTTTCTATCCTGATTGCCATTGTAATCTGGTACGTTGTGGTCAGTGTGAATGACCCGATTGTGAAAGAGCGCTTTGATGTCCCCGTGCAGGTGACCAATGAAGCCTACATCGCAGCCGGAAAGAAAACATACCAGATTGCGGAGGAATACCAGACGGTCACGGTTACTGTCACGGACAACAACTCGGTTGTCAGCCGGCTGAAAGCATCGGATATCACTGTCACGGCCGATCTGACCCAGATTGTGACGATGGATACAAACCCGGTTTATGTGCCGATCAAGGCAGCGTGCTCCATGGTAAAACAGGAAAAACTGAGCACAGTGACAGCAACGATCCCTGTGGAAATCGAGGATGTGGACAGCGAAAAATTCCCGATCACAATTGACGCAGGAAATACGAAACCGGCAAAAGATTACGAAGTGGGAACGATGACTTCCGATCCGGAGAGCATCACCATTTCCGGCCCGACGTCCCTGATCAATAAGATCAGCAGTGTGGTGGCAAAAGTAGATGTAACCAATATGCGGAATTCCGGAACCGTCACGGCGGATCTGATGATTATTGATAAAAACCAGGATGAGATGCCGGAATCCCAGATGGAATTTTTGAATTTCGACAGCGGCTCCCCGCAGGTGGATGTGGATATTGAACTGTGGCGCCGTGTATCCGGTATTAAGCTGAGTGCACTGTACAGCGGAACTCCGGCAGACGGCTATCAGATTAAAAATATCTATACCACACCGGAGGAAATCACCGTTGCCGGATCCGATGAGGCACTTGCAAAGCTGGCGGATGAAGGCAATACGATTGAAATTCCGGAAGACTATACCTCCGTTGCAGGACAGCGCTCCGATGTGGAGACGACGGTTGACTTAAGCGATGTTCTCGCCGATGTGACAGATCTGAAAGTATCTTCCAGTTCGTCTGCATCCGTTACCGTTCACGTAACGGTTATGCCGAATGAGAGCAGGGAATTTGAACTTGATGTCGATCAGATCGAGACGGGCAATCTTCAGTCCACTTATACCGTTCTGTATGATCAGACACAGCTTGCAATCCGCATTAAAGCATCGGACAAAAATCTGGCCAAATTAGATACTTCCCAGATCAACGCATCCATAGATCTGAATGGAATGGGTGTCGGGGATTACGAGGTACCGGTAAAAATCACACTGCCGGATGGCTATGAGCTCGTAGACAGTGTCAAGACAACGATTCATATCAAAGAAAAAGCAGTAGCAAATAAAACGACAGGAACAAATTAGGAGGGAAACCAATGGTAAGCGGAAAAGTGACCGTGAAAAATCCAACCGGCCTTCATCTTCGCCCGGCCGGAACCCTGTGCAAACAGGCGATGCAGTTTAAATCATCTATTACATTCCACTACGGAGATGGAAATACAGCAAATGCAAAGAGCGTCTTAAGCGTCCTTGGCGCATGCGTCAAATGCGGAGACGAAATTGAGCTGTTCTGCGAGGGAGAGGACGAGGAGGAAGCTCTGCAGTTCCTTGTCAATTCCATCCGGACGGGACTTGGGGAAGAACTGTAAGGAGAAAGAACAATGAAGAAATATGATTATGTTCTGGTTGGCGCCGGTCTGTATTCCGGAGTGATTGCTTATCTTGCCGGTCAGACAGGGAAAAGCTGTCTTGTACTGGAACGAAGAGATCATACAGGCGGAAATATTTACTGCGAAGAAATCGATGGAATTCATGTACACAAGTATGGAGCGCATATTTTCCATACTTCGAATAAAGAGGTGTGGCAGTTTGTCAATTCGCTGGCAGAATTCAACCGTTATACAAACTCGCCGATTGCCAACTACAAAGGCGAAATTTATAATATGCCGTTCAATATGAATACCTTCAGTAAAATGTGGGGAATCCGCACACCGGAAGAGGCGAAAACAATCATCGAAGAGCAGAGAAAAGCTGTTCCGGGAGAGCCGAAAAATCTGGAAGAGCAGGCGATCAAACTGGTTGGAAAAGATATTTATAAAAAGCTGGTTAAGGGTTATACAGAAAAGCAGTGGGGAAGAGACTGCAGTGAGCTGCCGAGCTTTATCATCAAACGGCTTCCGGTGCGCTTTACGTATGACAACAACTATTTCAATGACCTTTATCAGGGAATTCCGATTGGAGGCTATAACGTTCTGACAGAGCGGCTTTTTGAAAAAGCGGATGTACAGACAGGTATTGATTTTCTGGAAGATAAAGAAAAGTACCTGGCGATGGGTGAGACGGTGATTTACACCGGAGCGATTGATGCGTTTTACGATTATGCACTTGGCAAGCTGGAATACCGTACGGTGCGCTTTGAAACAGAAGTGCTGGATACCGACAATTATCAGGGCGTAGCTGTAGTAAACTACACCGATCGGGAGACACCGTATACGCGTGTGATCGAACACAAGCATTTCGAATTCGGAACCCAGAAAAAGACCGTCATTTCCAGAGAGTATTCCACCGACTGGAAAGAGGGGATGGAGCCGTACTACCCGGTGAATGATGCCAGAAACCAGGAACTTTATCAGAAATATGCCGCACTTGCGGAAAAAGAAGAGAAGGTTATCTTTGGCGGAAGACTTGGAGAATACAAGTATTACGATATGGACAAAGTCATTGAGGCTGCACTGAACCAGTGGGAGAAAATGCAGCGGTAGGAAAAAAACTGCAAACGGAAATCAATCAAAACGGACTGCACACTTGACAGCAGTCCGTTTTTTGACTATATTATAAACGATATCCGGCTGGAAAATACCGGAAAATAAGAAAATGAAAGAGGTCGTTATGAGAAAAGAATATGATGACGAGGATGAAATCCCGGAAAGACGCCATTCCTCAGGAAAGAAAAAGAAGAAATTCGGCTGGGTTAATGTGCTCACCATCCTTCTCGTAGTTGTACTGGTTGTGCTCGTCGGTGTCTATGCTGTAATCAATCACTATTACAGCAAGAGTAACTACGTAAGCGATGATAAAATCACGATCAATAAATCCACAGAGGTTGAGACAGAAAGTACCGGGTTGACTGATGAGGAGACGGATGCCCTGCAGTCTGAGATTTTAAATGAGACACAGGACATTGAACTTCCAAACAACAATAACGTGTACAACATTCTGCTGATCGGTGTTGACCGTCGTGACAAAACGTGGTATGGAAACTCCGATTCCATGATTCTGATGTCCATCAATAAAGATACAAAACAGATCCACATGACATCCTTTATGCGTGACCTGTATGCAAATATCCCGGATGTCGGTGTGAAAAAACTGAATGCAGCCTGCGCATATGGCGGCGGTCCGCTGGTTGTACGAACCATCGAGGACAACTACAAACTGCCGATTGACAATTATGCAAGTGTTGACTTCGATTCCATGATTGACATTATCGATGCCATCGGCGGAATCGAGCTTTCGCCGAGCGATGATGAAATCCGTGTAGCGAACCAATATGTTGATGAAATGTGCAGACTCCGTAATGTGGATGCTTCCGCCCATCAGTATACAGCAGGCGGAGAGCAGCATGTGGATGGCTATCAGGCAGTTGCATATGCAAGAATCCGTTACGTTGGAAATTCTGATTATCAGAGAACGGAGCGTCAGCGAGAGGTTTTAAGCAAGATGATGCAGAAAATGAAATCGTCAAGCGTAACAGAACTGAGTGCACTGGCGGATACCATTCTTCCAAGTGTTACCCATAACATTGATCAGTCTACATTGATGACATTGATCGGAGAGCTGCCGACAATTCTGTCCTACGAGATTGTACAGAGCCGTGTACCGTACGACGACTTGTACTCCAGCAAGGGTGAGATGCTTGTTCCGGACTTCGCAGCAACCATCTCGAGACTTCAGACAGAGATCTATGGATCTACCACGGTAAACGAATAAAAGAACAGTAAAAAGCCTTCTGTTTCCGGTCAGAAAACCGGGGTCAGGAGGTTTTTTCTGCCCGAAAAACAGGAAAAAACCATAAGAAATTTGTAAGGTATTTTACCGGCGGATAACTTGAAATAGATGGAAAAATGTAGTAAGCTATAAATTGTATAAGAGTAAAAAAATGGGAGGATGAATAAGAATGAAAAGAAAGTTTCTGGCCGCAGCCGTACTTGGCGTCATGGTAAGTGTTACACCAGCCGGTGCATATGCAGCTTCTACAGAAACCAGTCCATTACCGGTAAATTCGGAAAGTGATACTGTAGCTCAGGCCGAAGACGAAGAAACGACTCCGACTCCGGCGCCAACTGAGACCCCAGAGGTTACACCGAGTGAGACTCCGGCTCCAACCGAGGCACCGACCGCAACACCAACCGTAACACCAACTGAGACCCCTTCCGAGACACCGACGCCGAGCGCAACTCCGGCTCCGGAAGTAAGTAATCTGAAGGAAGGCTGGAACAGCGTTGAAAAAGATGGAAAGAAACAGTTTCAGTACGGAGTTCTGGATGAGAATAATAAGGTGGTAGCTGCTACCGGACCAATAGAAATCGACGGCGTCGATTATGCGTTTGACGAAAATGGCTATATGCTGACCGGTGAAGTAGAGCTGACGGATGAAGATGGAAAAACCGGAATCTACTACTTTGAGACAGAAGGGGAAGATCCTGCAAAAGATGAACTTGGTTCGAGACAGCAGGGTATTTGTGAAGGAAAAGTATTTGCACCGGAACTGAAAAAAAATGAACTTGTTACCATCAAATTTGAGGATGGCAGTGTGGATGATTACTATGCCGATGAAGAAGGCTATGCAGTCTGGAGCACAACTCAGAAAGTAGGAGATGTAACATATCTGTTTGGCAATGATGGAACCCGCGTAAAAGAGGCAGGTTTCCAGACTGTTGTTGATGAAAACAATGTAACGCATACCTATTATCTGAATGCAGAAGACAGCACTGTATCTCTTGGAAATCACAATGCGTATCAGCAGGGAGATCGTACGGTAAGCTGGTTGACGGTTGGCTCTAACTGGTACTTAGTGGATGCGGAAACAGGGGAACTTCTTTCAGGATGGCAAAAGGTAGATACAGCAATCTACTATATGAAACCAGCTTCCTTTGATGCAAACGGAAATTTGAAAGATGGAAGTTTCGAGATGGAAACCGGTAATCAGAAAAATAAATCCGGCTGGGCACAGATTGATGGAAAATGGTACAGCTTCTGCAGCTGGGGCGGCGTACGGACAGGCTGGTTCAATTACGATGGAAATAAATATTATCTCCATGAAGACGGTCATATGGAAGACAACGCGCTGAATGTGAACGGAACCATGTATCTCTTCAAGAGCTGGGGCGGCATGTGTGTCAACGATGTTGGAAGCTATAATGGAAATTATTATTACGTTGGTGCTGACGGAGCCGTTTCGACGACAACAGGATGGAAAAAAATTAAAACCAGCACGCAGACAATCTGGTACTGGGCAACTGCAGACGGCGGAAAACTGCTGACGAATTCCTGGCTGGATTACAATGGAAACAGCTATTATCTGAAAGCCGATGGAAAAATGGCTTTTAATGAGTGGCTGGATAACACCTATTACTTCCGCAGCTGGGGTGCGGCCTACAAAAACGCATGGGCAAAAGTCAACAATGTATGGTATTATTTTGACGGAAATGGAAAGAAATATACCAGCGGCTGGCTGACCTACAAAGGAAATAAGTATTATCTGAAATCCGATGGAACCATGCTTGCCAATGAATGGCTCGATGGAAAATACTACTTCAAGAGCTGGGGTGGTATGTATAAAAACGAATGGGGCAAGTCCGGCGATACCTGGTACTGGTTTAATGCAGATGGAACCAAACGGACGCAAAAAGGCTGGTTCCTCTATGATAAAAATTATTATTATCTGGATAAAGATGGAAAAATGCTGACCGGCTGGGTTTACCATGACGGTAACTATTATTACATGAAGAGCTGGGGCGGCATGGCACATGACGAGTGGATTCTTCATGATAAGAACTGGTACTACTTCAAGAGCTGGGGCGGCATGTACCATGATCAGTGGCTGACACTGAACGGTTCTCAGTATTATTTCCGCAGCTGGGGCGGAAGATATCAGAACTGCACCGCTACGATCAATGGAAAACAGTACAAATTCGATGCTTCCGGACGCAGAATCACGGAAGGATGGGAGTACATCGGAAAATACCGCCGTTACCGCAAAGCAGACGGTTCTTTGATGGAGGATGTGACAAGCATCTTCAATCCGTCATCCAAATACATCACAGTAGACAGAACCCGCGGACGTGTCACCATTTACGGCTATAACAGTGCAACCGGTTCTTACGATACCCCGATCAAATCAATGATCTGCTCCGTAGGAAATCCAATCAGTTACACTGCAGCAGGAACATATAAAATCGGCTGGCAGTTGAAAAAGAAGCAAATGAGAGGTGAAGATTATGTGTGCTGGGCACCATATGTATCACAGATTTATGACGCTGTTTACTTCCATGGCGTAGCAAGCAGCACACCGGATCTGAATATGATCTCTGCCGTAGACTTCAATTCCCTGGGATCACCGATGTCACATGGTTGTGTCAGACTGACTGCAATCGATGCAAAATGGATTTATGATAACGTCAGCAGCGGAACAACGGTCCGCATTGGCGACAATCTGGATTATCCGCTGACAAACCCGACCCGTTATACCTGGACAGGCGGTGCTTTCGGAAGCGATCCGACATATCGATAAAAAATAGAACAGGAATACCTGTATGAGAAAATCCATCGGGGCAGCAGTGCCGCCGATGGATTTTCTGATAAGAAGACATCGGCCATTTTACAGGAAAGGAAGACAGATACGATGGAATTACAGGAAAAGAAAAAGAACCGGACAGAACAGAAAACAGATATGCAGAATAAGGAAAAGGCATTGCTTACCCAACTTGACGAGATTGCAAAACAGGATCTCTGTCTGGCATTCTCCGGCGGTGTGGACAGCAGTCTGCTGCTGAAGCTTGTCATGGATGCATCTGCAAAATATGGAACAAAGGTTTATGCAGTAACCTTTCAGACACGGCTGCATCCGCCCTGCGACCTGGAGACAGCGACAAGAGTAGCAAAGGAGGTTGGCGCTGTTCATGAGGTCCTTTTTGTTGATGAGCTGGAGCAGGAGGCAATCCGTTACAATCCGGAAAACCGCTGCTATCTCTGTAAGCACTATCTATTTGGGAAACTTCTGGAATTTGCCCGCGATCACGGTGTCACCCAGGTACTCGACGGAACAAATGAGGATGACCTTCATGTCTACCGGCCGGGGCGAAAAGCGCTGAGAGAATATGGTGTTATCAGCCCGCTTGCAGCGTGTCATGTGACAAAAACAGAGGTAAAAGCACTTGCCGCAAAGTACGGCGTTTCCGTAGCACACCGTCCATCCACTCCATGTATGGCGACACGCCTTCCCTACGGGGCAGAAATTAACTATGACGTTCTGGATCGGATTGCGGACGGCGAAGCATGGCTTCATACGCTGTTCGGTGCGGAAGAGAATCTCCGCCTGCGTGTACATGGCGATGTGGTGCGTCTTGAAATTGCACCGGAGCGTATGGGGGAAGTGCTTGAGAAGAGAGAAGAAATGATTGCATATCTGAAAAAGCTCGGCTTTTCTTACCTGACGATGGATCTGGAAGGGTTCCGTTCCGGCAGTATGGATGAGAAAATAACACAGAAAGAGGAAACAAAATGAAAGCAATTTTAAGTGCGGACCGCAAATGGGGTCTGGGATATCAGGGACGGCTGCTGGTAAGTATTCCGTCTGATCTGCGGTTCTTCCGTGAAACTACGATGGGACACGTTGTCGTGATGGGAAGAAAGACACTTGCTACACTCCCGGCAGGGCAGCCCTTAAAAGGCAGAACGAATATTATTTTAAGCCGTGATCCGGAATGGAATGTCCGCGGCGCAACCGTTGTCCACAGTATCAAAGAGCTGATGGAAGTGTTAAAGCCGTATGAGGACGACGATATTTATGTTGCGGGCGGCGGAGAAATTTACTGTCAGCTTCTCCCATACTGTGATACGGCATACGTCACACGAATTGACATGACGTATCAGGCGGATACCTTCTTTGAGGATCTTGACGAATCACCGGATTGGGAGATGGTAGAAGAGGGCGATGAGCAGACCTGCTTTGATATTGAATTTTATTTCACGGAATACCGAAGAAAGAATGAAAAGGCAGAACGCCCGAGATAAGGGTAAGACAGGACGTAAAAAACGGAGAAACCACAGAAAAAGCGGCTTCTCCGTTTTTTTATATAGAATACAAAAAGTATCAGTGCTGTCCGCCTGCAGAAAGCTCCAGCATTTTTTTCTTAATATCATTTTCGAGCTGTACCAGCTCAACTTCAGCGGCGGCACGTTTCTGGCGGCCGTCCTCCTGAATCTTCATCACTTCATCGAGGGTAGAGATCAGGCTCTGGTTCGTCTGTTTTAAGGTTTCCATATCGACGATACCGCGCTCAGATTCTTTTGCAGTCTCGATCGTTGCCATCTTCAGATTCTCCGCATTCTTTTTCAGAAGCTCATTTGTCATATCCGAAACCTGGCGCTGTGCTTTGGCAGCCTCAGTCGAGTGATGAACGCCGAGTGCAATGATCATCTGGTTTTTCCAGAGCGGAATGGTGTTGACGAGTGTGGATTGGATCTTTTCGGCCATTACAGAATCGCTGTTCTGAATCATGCGGATCTGCGGCGCTGTCTGGA
Organism: Blautia sp. TM10-2; assembly: GCF_003480845.1. Taxonomy (NCBI): domain Bacteria; kingdom Bacillati; phylum Bacillota; class Clostridia; order Lachnospirales; family Lachnospiraceae; genus Blautia; species Blautia sp. TM10-2. The sequence continues at coordinate 109,487 of NZ_QUJZ01000002.1, forward strand.
TCGAAACCATACGGGTTAGTTCCAGATCATACAGTTTCTTCTCAAATCGGTTGCAGAGATCTTCGAGATCCTTGGCAGCCTGTGCATCTTCGGCCTTTCCGGTCATCTGCGCTTTATTCTGCAGATCACGGAGTTCTGTGGAACGTACCAGCTCCAGCTTTTTCTTTCCAGCGAGAATGTACATGGTTAGCTCTTTAAAATAATTCAGGTTCTGTGCATACATCTGATCCAGAATGGCAATGTCTTTCAGAAGCTGCCGCTGGTGGCCGTCGAGCACGTCACAGATTTTATTGACATTCACCTCTGCCTTGTCATACTTCGCTTTCATTGCATTGATTTTGTTCGTGCTTTTCTTAAAGAAAGAGAATGGTCCCTTTTCTTCTTCTGCGTCAAACGTTTTCAGCTCTGTCACAACAGAGGTGAGCAGATCGCCGATTTCCCCGAGATCTTTGCTTCTGACGTTCTCCAGCGTTTTCTCGGAAAAGTCTGCCATTTTCTTCTGTGCACCGGCACCGTACTGCAGAATGCCGTTTGTATTGGCAAGATCAATCTGGGAAACAAAGGCATTCACCATGGCTTTCTGTTCGTCGGACAGAACAGAATCATCCATGACCTCTTTCTTTTCTTCCGGCTGCTGTACCGGAAGTTCCGGTTCCGGCTCCGGAGCGCCGAAACTTAAGCTTGGAATTTCAGTGGTGTCCTTTACAAAATCATTCATGTTTTCTATTCTCCTTTTCTTCGGTACGGAAACGTAACCGGTGATTTGATTTCAATTGTATAGCTTTGAATAGTTACATGTGAAGCGGCTCAATATCCTGCTTTGACGGACCTGCCTGATTTGTCAGTCCCTCCTGCGCCAGCATCGTCTGCAGAACAGAGATATCAGAAGAAATATCCCATGCCGTTGTCTGGAACAGATCATCAAGCAGCTTTTCGAATGCGGCATTGATGGTATCCAGTGTGTCCTCGATTTCCTTCTTGGTTCGGAGGATATTGTCGCTTTGAATTGGTTCGTTCTCAAAGGAACGGTAAGCGTCGAGCAGCTTCCAGGTTGTCGGCATATAGTAATCCATAAATTTCCGCAGGGCGGCGGCTTCTTTTGGGCGCTTTTTTGCCTCCTCGAGAATCCGGGTAACAACCGTTTCGAGACGGCTCAGCTTGGCTGTGATGACTTCACCCGGCAGATCCAGGTTGCACTGATGGATCTTCTGAATATAAGATTCACATTCTTCCAGCATCTGCTGGTATTCCGGCGTTACACCGGAGGCCTCCAGCTGTTCACGTGCTTTCTGCTCAGCAATCTGCTGTTCCTTCTGGCTGGCGAGCATTGCGCGGTACTGGTCGTAGCAGTCATTTGTTACCATCAGACAGGTACCATTCTCGTCGAGGTGGCCCTGGCGCAGCATGGATTTATCAATCATGGTCGTAATATCGGTCAGAAGCTCACCTTTCTCACAGTGCATACTGTCGCAGAGTTCTTTCGTGGAAATATATTCCTTTGTGCCGATCAGCGTACAGATCTGGCGGAAATGGCGGACCAGACGCCGGTTTTTACTTCCCTTTTTCAGAAGAATGCCGCCGCCGATGGTAAATGCGGCAAAAATAAGAGAAGGAATCAGCGCGCTGTTGTCTGGACCTGCAAATAAGGAATACAGACTAAGCGCTGTGCAGCAGCCGAACAGTCCGGTGACACCCCAGCCGGCGGCCGTCTGAAATCCGCCGACAAGTGCAAGATCGGTGGATGGCATAAAGCGCTCGCGCAGTACACGGCGTTCTTGTATGCGGCTGTTCCATTCCGTATTCTGGGAGGTCTGCCAGGTATGGGAAGGTTTGGGAACCGGGTTCGCGCTCTTACCCGGCATCGTGCCTCCCGGCCCGTAGGAATAGTGATGCGGTCCGGTCTGCTGCGCTGTATTATTATGGGAAGAATGCTGGCTGCTGTAGGAAGTATCTGCGGAATAGCCGCGGGACGGCTCCTGTGTGCCATTTGCACGGAATGGTCCCTTCCGGTTTGGGTAGACAAACTGGTTGATGGTGTCTGAAATCTTCCGGTTTAATTCCTGAAAATCCTGAGAATTTACAGCGTTATCCACAAGCTTTCCAATACTGTCGCCGACATCCTTTAAATCATCTTCAAAACTCATGACAGTTCCTTTCTGATGAGGTACTTTTTCTGTGTACCGTTTTCCATTTATTATACAATGCGATTGGAAATCTTACAAGCATACAGTGCTTAATTTTCTATGAAGCTGGAGCTGACGGGAATGGTTACAGTTCACAGGAAATGATTTTGTTTTTGGATGAGTTGAAAGAAAGCAGTAACTATTATATACTAAAGAATATCGAATGTCAGAAAAAATCAAATCAGAATAAAGGGGCCGCAATACTAAATGAATAAAAACGAAATTATCCAGATACAGGGAATGGAATATAAAGAAATGACAAAACAGCTTTTGAACAAATGTGCCTTAGCTACGCTCATTCCTTCGAAGGTCAGTCTCATCGGTATTAAGCCAAATCTGGTAGCACCTGTCCCGGCGGAGTTTGGAGGGACGACACATCCGGAGGTGGTTGCGGGGATCATCGAATATCTTCAGGAAAACGGATTTACTAACCTTCAAATCATGGAAGGTTCCTGGGTCGGGGATAAGACAGAGGAATCGTTTGAGGTCTGTGGATACCGTATGCTTTCGGAACAGTACGGCGTTCCGCTTATCGATGCGCAGAAGGAAAAAAGCATGCCGGTGCAGTGTGGTGATATGGAACTTCAGATTTGCGAATGTGCGAAAAAGGTGGATTTTATGATCAATGTCCCGGTCATGAAAGGCCATTGCCAGACTAAAATTACCTGCGCACTGAAAAATATGAAAGGTCTCTTGCCGAATAAAGAAAAACGTCATTTTCATGCCATGGGACTTCATCGGCCAATTGCGCATCTGGGGCTGGGGATTCATCAGGATTTTATTTTGGTGGATAATATCTGCGGAGACCTTGACTTTGAGGATGGCGGTAATCCGTTTATTATGAATCGCCTTTTCGCTGGGTTAGATCCGGTGTTGATCGATGCATATGTCTGCGCGGAACTGCATTATAAGCCAGAAGATGTCCCGTATGTCAAAATGGCAGAAGAGTTGGGCGTGGGCAGCGCTGATCTCACACGGCTTTCAATCCGCCAAATTGGCGAAATTGGTGAAAAAAGAGTGATTCCGGAAAAACGGAAGATCGTGGAACTGCAGGATGCCGTAGAGGAAGTTGAGTCCTGCAGTGCCTGCTACGGCTATCTGATCCCGGCGCTCGACCGGCTGAAGGAGGAAGGACTGCTGCAGGAACTCCACGAAAAAATCTGCATCGGGCAGGGATACCGGGGAAAGAGCGGGGCGCTTGGTGTGGGAAGTTGTACTTCAGGGTTTAAATACAATCTGAAAGGCTGCCCACCGACCGATGAGCAGATGTATGAATTTTTGAAGCAGTACATTGCAACTAGACGAAAAACAGAAGCAGAAAAATAGCAACAGAGGAGAGAGCGAATGAAAAAAGCAGTCAAAGCCATTTTAAATGTATTGTCCTACGGCGGAATTGAAGTAGAATCCGCCCGTCGGCTTGCCGATATCAAGAAGCTGGATCCGATTCGTATTTTTCTGCGAAAATTGGATATGGAAATATATAATGGGGACTACAAGGTTCCGATTCGGCTGTTCTTCCCGGATGAAAAAATGGAGGAGCATGGTGCAAAAGAAGCGATTCTGTTCTTCCATGGCGGCGGCTGGACAACCGAGAGTGTGGAGACATACGACCGTGTCTGCGCGCGCATGGCGCAGTCGACGGGGCAGATTGTTGTATCGGTAGAATACCGTCTTGCACCGGAGCATCGTTTCCCGACAGGCTTAGAAGACTGCTACGCCGCCGCCCAGGCAATGCTGCGCGGGGAGATTCTGCCGGAGGTAACGCCGGAAAATGTCACGATCATGGGCGACAGCGCAGGAGGAAATCTTGCGGCTGCGGTCTGCCTGATGGCGAGGGACAAAAAAGAACTGCTGCCGGGGAAACAGATTTTGATTTATCCGGCGGTAAATTCCTGTTACACAGAGAAATCACCGTACAAATCCGTGAAAACCAATGGAACCGGATACCTTCTGACCAGTGTCAAAATGGAAGATTATGTAATTCTGTATCAGCGGACCGAAGAAGACCGCAAAAATCCGTACTTTGCACCGGTACTGGCAGAAAATCTGCAGGGACTGCCGGACACGCTGGTACTGACGGCGCAGTACGATCCGCTGCGTGATGAGGGCGAGGATTATGCGAAAAAGCTGAAAAGGGCTGGCAATCTGGTTGAACATCATCGGATCAAGGGCGCATTGCACGGCTATTTTGCGCTTGGCATTGAACACCTATATGTGCAGGAAAGTTTTCAGTATATGAATGCATTTTTAAGGAAAGAAAAACAGCAGAAAAATGCAGACGAAGAACTGGAAAACATAGCAGCAGTGAAGAAACAATTGACACACGGGAAGGCGTAAGGAGGCATAGAAAATGAAGAAAGAACATTCTTCGCGCTGGAGAAAGCTGGACAACGCGGCACAGGCATTTCCGGCGGCCACCGGAAAAAAGGATACGAGAGTCTTCCGGTTTTACTGCCAGCTGAAAGAGGACATCCAGGCGGATCTGCTGCAGAAAGCGCTGGAGCAGACAATGGAGCATTACCCGGTGTTTTCCATGGTACTGCGGAAAGGTCTTTTCTGGTTTTATCTGGAGCAGCGCGATCTGCCAGCAAAAGTAGAAGAGGAAAAGCGTCCGCCGTGCAGTGAGATTTACGTACCCGACCACAAAACGCTTCTTTTCCAGGTTTCTTACTATAAAACCCGAATCAATTTCGAAGTATTCCATGCCCTGACAGACGGCACCGGTGCGATGCTGTTTCTGAAAGAACTGGTGAGCAATTATCTGATCTTGTGTCATCCCGAGGAAATCTTTTCAAAGGTCAGCGAAGACATGCTGACAGAGACAGATTTCGAGGAGGACAGCTTTTCACAGTATTACACCGGAAAGAAAAATGAAAAAGAAAAAAGCCGCCCGGCATACCAGATCAAAGGCGAGTATCTGGAGCAGGAGGAGATGGAAATTACTGAGATTCTGCTTTCCGCGGAAGCAGTTCATAAGTGCGCAAAAGCACATGGCGTGTCGGTGACGGCGTACCTTGCGGCGGCGCTGGTATATGCGGTATATGAAGAAATCCCGAAAAGCAGGCTGAAAAAGCCGGTTTCTCTGATGGTTCCAGCCAATCTCCGCAACTTTTTCCCATCCGCATCGATGACGAATTTCTGGAGCTGGATCGAGATTGCCTGTGATCTTGGGCCGGAGGCATCGTTTGAGGATGCCCTGCAGATCACGGGAGCCGCGATGCAGAAAGAGGCGCTGAAGCAGGAGATTTCCACACGTATGAACGATCTGGTGCGGATTGAGCGGAATCCGGTGCTGCGCGCCGTGCCGCTGGAAATCAAAAATCTGGCGCTGATGGCGGGCACGACGCTCGGCGGACGAAGCATTACGACCGTCTATTCCAATATCGGCCGGATTCAGATGCCGCCGGAGTATGAAACATATATTGAGCGGTTCGGATTTTTCACCAGCACCGACAAAGTACAGATGTGTTCCTGTTCCTACGGTGACAGCATGGTGCTTGGAATCACATCTAAAATCGCTGATTCCAATATTGAACGGAACCTGATGCATCTGCTGCAGAAAGAGGGCATCGCCTGTGAACAGGAGGAAAATGATTTTCCGGGACAGAAAGAACAGCCGCACGGGACGGCCAAACTGGGATTGAAAATTTTTTCTTTCACCTGCATCGCGGCTGTCGTACTCTGCTGGATGATGAATTTCCTTGCAACGCCGCAGATGTGGTGGGCAGGTTATGCGACAGCGGGTGTGTTCTGCGCCTGGCTTCTGATCCGGGTGGGATATCAGAAACGGAAAAATCCACTCAAAAACAGTATGTGGCAATTGATCTTTATTATGATCGGTGCGATTCTGTGGGATTATGCGACGGGCTGGATCGGCTGGTCTGTCGATTTCGCAATTCCGCTCGCCGTTCTTATGAATGGCGCGACGATGCAGATTCTGGCAAGAGCGTACAAAATGGAGGTCAGTGAATATCTTTTTTATCTGATGCAGTCCGGAGCAGCAGGAATCGTTCCGGCGATTTTGTGGTTGACGGGAACTGTCCGCATTACCTGGCCGTCCGTGATCTGCGTGGGCCTTAGTGTGCTGTATCTGATCGGGCTGTTTTTTTTCCGCGGAAAAGATTTTATGCGGGAAATGCAGAAAAAATTCCGGGTATGAAGGGAAAAGGTGATAGAAAAAATAAGAAGAGCAGGTAAGAAAAGTGGATGTTGGTCCCTTTTCTTACCTGCTCTTTTGAAACTTGTGTGTGTCTGCGGCGGAAAAGCCTGGAGAGATATCTACTGCGCCTTCTCCTCACAGCCGCAGGAATCCCACGACGGCATTTCATCCCCATTTTTAATCGCATCGCGAACCGCGCTGTAATACCGCACTTTCTGCTGAATATGTTCGAGATCAGATTCCATGCGCTCGATTTTCTCGCGTGTATTCTGCTCATGTTCCTTGAGAATGGCAACCATCTGGTCAATATTTCCCGGGATATCGTTCTCAAGCCGGAAAAACTCCTGAATCCCCGCAATCGGAAGCCCGGTGCGTTTGAAGCAGAGAATTGCGGTCATGCAGTCAATGTGCTGCTGGGTGTAAATTCGTTTCTTACTTTCGGTATGAATGACATCCGTCAAAAGTCCGATCTCCTCATAATAACGAAGCGTAGAGGCCGGAAGTCCAAAACGCTCGGACATTTCACGAATGGTGTAGGTCTGCTGTTCCATGGAAAAACCTCCTTGAACGATAGAGTTTGAATAGTAGAATAACTTCTTAAAGTATACTTTAAGAAAGTGAAATTGTAAAGAGAGAATCTTCGTTACGTTTCACTTGGCAGTGCAGCACTTGCTGTTTTGATGCGTAGGAAAGGAATATTTATCAGAAAGTGAGAAGAAAAAGTACATTGCTTATTTGCACCAGAATGGAATATAATAGAAAGCAGAAAAAACGTGAAAAATGTGAGGAATCATCGTGAAACAGGAAATTATAGCAGACCTGTCCCGGATTACGGAGGAGGAACAGGCGATTCTGGACGGCAAGACGGAAGTGGAAAAGGAGCGGTATTCGAGCGGGCAGAAGTTTGTGATGGATGCGGGAAAGCTGCTGGAGCGGGGAAAATTGATTGATATTCGGCCGCACACGCGGTTTATTCGTTTTCCGGCGCACAGCCACAATTATGTCGAGATGATCTACATGTGCCAGGGAAGCACCGTGCACACCATCAACGGGGACCGGATCGAGCTGAAAACGGGTGAGCTGCTGATTCTGAATCAGAATGCAGTGCAGGAAATTGAACCGGCAGGGCGTGACGATATCGCGGTCAACTTTCTGATTCTGCCGGAGTTTTTTGACCAGACGCTGCGAATGATCGGGGCAGAGGAGAATCAGTTAAAGGATTTTATCGTCGGCTGTCTGAAAAGCGGGGAGGTACCGCTCTGTTATCTGCATTACAGAATCGCGGATGTCCTTCCGGTGCAGAATCTGATCGAAAATCTCGTCTGGACGCTCTTACATCACCAGAGCAATAAGCGGAGCATCAATCAGATTACGATGGGCCTTTTATTTCTGCAACTCATGAACTACACCGAACGCGTGCAGGTGGGAGAGCAGTATTTTGAACAGGAGATGCTGCTCGGCGTATACCGCTATATCGAGGAACATTACCGGGAGGGCAGCCTTTCGGAACTGGCGGAAGAACTGCACTACGATTTTTACACCTTAAGCCGCATGATCCGCCGCCTGACCGGGAAAAACTACACCGAACTCGTTCAGAACAAACGCCTGACCCAGGCCGCGTATCTGTTGGAAACGACGGGACTTTCCGTGGCAGACATCGGCGAGCGGGTCGGGTATGAGAACATGAGTTATTTCCATCGGATTTTCAAAGAGCGCTATGGAATATCGCCGAAGAAGTACCGGGTGGAGAAGAAAATACAATAGGACAAGAAAAACGGATCGAGTATCTGACTTTAAAATCAGATGTTCGATCCGTTTTTTGCGTGTAAATCGTATCAATTACTTACTGTTCATTTTCATCCTTCGGCAGCCGCACGATCCGTACCTTGTCGACTCTCCGGTCTGCCATTTTCAGTACGGTTACGTCGAGGCCATCCGAGACGAAATGATCGCCTTCCTTTGGCACGCGCTCGAGGATCCCCATGATCCATCCGCTGACCGTAAAGACGTCAAATTCTTTGTCAATATCGAGCTCTTCATACACCTTGTCGATGCTTGCCGTTCCGGTCACGAGGTATTCGTTTTCGGAAACTTTCTGGATTTCCTGTACAACCGCATCATGCTCATCCCAGATTTCGCCGACGAGCTCTTCGAGGATATCTTCCATGGTGATGATACCGTCGGTGCCGCCGAATTCATCAATGATAATGGCAATATGCGATTTCTTCGCCTGCATTTTTTTCAGCAGCGGGCCGACCTTCGTATTCTCGGTTACAAAGAGCGCCGGGCGGATGATGCTGCTTAGCGGTTTGTTGGTGTGGTAAATGTGGTTGTGGAAATCCTTCTGATACACAATTCCCACAATGTGGTCGATATCATCATCATATACCGGCAGCCGGGAAAATCCGGTGTCGGAGAAAGTCTTAGCGATCTCGGATTTCGTCGCATCGAGTGGAATGCCGATGACGTTGACACGCGGAGTAAAAATCTCTGCGGCCTCCATCTCCATGAAGCCGATTGCATTCTGAATCAGATCGCCTTCCTGGTCGTCGATGTCGCCCTCCTGGGTCGCCTCCTCGACGATGGTCATCAGTTCCTCATCGGTGATGCCGTGGTTTTCCGAGGATTTGAAGATGCGGGAGAGCAGCTTCTTCCACTGGGAAAAGAGAAACGTCACCGGGGTCAGCATGATCATCAGAATGTGGAGAAACGGTGCGGAAAATTTGGCGATCGTCTCCGGGGATTCTTTTGCAATGCTTTTCGGGGAAACTTCGCCGAAGATCAGGACCACGATAGTGGTTACGATCGTGGAAACCGTCGCACCGGAGTCGCCGCCGAGAAGCTTGATAAAAAGCACCGTGGCAAGGGAGCTGAGTCCGATGTTGACGATGTTGTTGCCGACGAGAATCGTGGAGAGCAGCTTGTCAAAGTTCTCCAGCAACTTTAACACCAGTTCCGCCCGCTTGTCGCCTTTTTCTGCCATATTTTTCATGCGGATGCGGTTCAGCGAGGTGAAAGAAGTCTCCGTCGCCGAAAAGTAGGCTGAGAGCATGACGCAGATAAGAATGATGATGAGTGACACAATGTCGCTGTTCATTTGTTTTTCCTTTCTTAGGAAACCGGGACACGATGCAAAAAATGTACAAAAAGACATAACCTATCTTGAATCTGGCGGAATCAAAGATAGATTATGTCTCCGTTTATCAAATGATGAAAATAAAGCATCGTCGAGGCATACTGCCTGAGTCGTCCATGTTTCTGTAATCCTTTCGTTGATCAGTAATCCCTTTTATTGTACGGTATGTGGGAATAATTGTCAATAAGGCATGCGAAAATCACAGGAAATACGAAACCGCATTGTTGTAGCTGATATTTTCCACCATCTCTTTCAAAAACTCCAGGTTTGCCGGGTACTCCCCGTTTTCCACCCAGTTTCCGATTTGATTGCAGAGAATCCGGCGGAAATATTCGTGGCGCGGGAAGGAGAGGAAGCTGCGGGAGTCGGTCAGCATGCCGATGAAGGTGGAGAGCATGCCGATGCTGGAAAGCGTCGCAAGCTGGGATTCCATGCCGTATTTGTGATCGTTGAACCACCATGCGGTACCGAACTGCACTTTTGAGCGGATGCCAGGCGCAGCAAAGTTTCCGGCCATGCTTGCAAGCATCGGGTTGTCGCCCGGGTTCAGGGAGTAGAGCACGGTTTTCGGCAGTGCGTCATCCTCGTCCATATCGTTTAAGAAAGCACCGAGCATCGGGGCAAAGGCGAAATCGTTCATGCTGTCAAAACCGGTATCGGCACCAAGTGCACGGAACATCCGCTTCGAGTTGTTGCGGAGCGCTTTGATATGAAGCTGCATGGCGATATTGTGCTTGTGATACAGCCATCCGAGGTTCGTCAGAAGGAAGCCCTTGTACATGCCGAGCTCTTTTTCAGTGAGAGCACCGCCGTTCATGCGATTTTCAAATACGGCATTCGCCTCAGCAGCCGTGCATGGCACATAGAAGCAGCCCTCGAGGCTGTGGTCGCTAACAACGCAGCCGGCGGAGAGGAAGAAGTCGAGGCGGCAGGAGAGGGCACGCACCATATCCTCCGCGGATGCAATCGTCCTGCCGGCGGCAGCGGCAAGCTTTTCCACGTATTCCGGGAAATCCGGCTTCTCGAGATGAACGGCGCGGTCCGGGCGGAAGGACGGCAGAACGCGGCAGGCAAAGTCTTCCTTCTGTAATGCCAGATGGCAGTGCAGATCATCTACAGGATCGTCGGTGGTGCACAGATGCGACACATGCTGGTTCAGAATCAGATTGCGCACGGTAAACTCCTTCGTCTGCAGTTTTGCATTCGCCTCATCCCAGATCTCCTTCGCTGCTGCGCGGGAGAGCGGTGTCGTGATGTCGAAGTACCGCTGCAGCTCCAGATGTGTCCAGTGGTATAAAGGATTGCCGATCGCGTTCTCAATCGTCTCGGCAAACGCCAGATATTTGTCGTAATCATCGGCGTTTCCGGTGATCAGATCTTCCGAAAAGCCCATCGCACGCATGGCACGCCATTTATAATGATCCCCGCCGAGCCAGACGCGTGTCAGATTCTCCATCTGGCGGTCTTCGAGAATCTCCTGTGGATTCAGATGGTTGTGATAGTCAAAAATGGGCATTTTTTCAGCCGCCTCGTGGTACAGTGTTTTCGCCGTATCGGTCTGCAGCAGAAAGTCAGCGTCCATAAAAGGTTTCATATGGAAATACCTCCCCTTTAGAATTGAGCGGTCAGAGCAGCAAGCGTATCTGCCACAGCGCCAGGTCCCTGAAGCATCGAGACAAAAGCATCCAGTACACGGTCAGAAAGTCCGGCGAAAATCAGATCCACACCGAAAATCGAAGCATCGGAGAGCAGCGGAGCCAGAGTTTTGGAAAGGGTCTCGCGGTCAGCCGGTGCGCCGAGTTTCAGATCCTGCACATACGGGCGGACCGTGGCAAGCAGCGGATCCGGGCTCAGATCAAATGCATCGCCGTTGTCATCCACGCCCATCAGATACCGCAGCCATCCCGCAAATACAGCCGGAATTGCCTGAAGATCCGAGAGTGACAGCTCCGGAGAAGCAAGATACGATTTGATCGTCTCACCGAACCGGATCGACAGCTTCTGTGACGTATCGGTTGCAATTCGCTGCGGCGTATCCGGCATAAACGGATTCGGGATGCGGATGTTCAGCACTTCATCGATAAACTGCTTCGGAGAGAGAATACCAGGATCGGTGACAACCGGAAGTCCTTCGATATATCCGATGCGCTCCACGAGCTTTTTCAGTACCGGATTTTTCATCTCCTCACTGATTAGTTCATAGTCCAGCAGGCAGCCGAACACAGCGAGTGCGGTGTGCAGCGGGTTCAGGCAGGTGCAGACCTTCATGCGCTCTGTTTTGTTGACAGTTTCCCGGTCGGTAAAGATCCATCCGCTCTTTTCCATCGGCGGCCGTCCGTTCGGGAAATGATCTTCGACTACGAGGTACTGGCATTCCTCTGCATTGACGAACGGAGCAACGTAGGTGTGGCGGGAGGTGACGATCGACTGTGCATCAGCGAGGCCGTTCTCCTCGAGTATCTTTTCGATGGAACCATCCGGCCGCGGGGTGATCTTGTCGATCATGGTCCACGGGAAGCTGACTTTTTCCGGGTTCTGCAGATAGGAGAGGAAGCCTGGCTGTACCAGCTTGTTTTCTTCCCATGCAGAAGCGTAGGCTGTCAGGGCAAGGGAAAGTTTTTCGCCATTGTGGGAGCAGTTGTCGGTGCTGACCATCGCAAACGGTTTTTCGCCTGCAAGAAATCTTTCATATAAAAGAGAAGCAACTTTTCCCATATAGCTGGTAACGGAAGAAGGTCCGGCAGCAAAATCGGCAGCAACAGACGGCAGCAGTTCGCCCGCACCGTTTTTCAGAGAATATCCCTTTTCGGTGATCGTAAACGTCGCCATCTGCAGGGAATCCTTGGTAAAGATTTCTTTTAACCGGGCAAAATCCGGAGAATCCGCCGTATCGGCAGCCAGCGATTCTGCGATGCTTCCAACAACGGTTTTCTCGACAGAACCATCGGCTTTTAAGGTCACCAGAATGCTTAAATTATCGTGCGGCTGGTACATATCACGGATGATTTCTGTATCGAAGCCTTCCGCAACGATGACACCGCGGTCAAAGGTACCGTTGTTCAGCAGTTCCTGTGCTGTATTTGCCTGGAAGGCACGGAAAATATTTCCGGCTCCGAAATGCACCCAGCACGGAGATTCTTTCGTGCGGGTGATCATTGCTTCGCGGTCATAGGATGGAAGCGCATAGCCTGCGGCTTCCCACGCTTTTTGATCTGCCAGTCCGGCAGCTGTTAAGTTAAGAGACATCAGTAAAAACCTCCTTTAAATTCCACGTTTGTGACTCTTGTCAATAGCTTCCCAGAGTCCGTTTAAATAAGTCGCGCCGAGTGCGCGGTCATACAGTCCATAGCCCGGCATTGCCTTCTCGCCCCAGATCATACGTCCGTGGTCCGGGCGGATCGGGCCGTCGAAGCCGATGTCGTACAGCGCTTTCATGATCTCATACATATCGAAGCTGCCGTCAGAGGAAAGGTGTGCGGCCTCCTCGAAATCCTGCTGGCTGTGGAATTTCAGATTGCGGACGTGAGCGAAGTGGATGCGGCCCTTTAAGGAACGGATCATATCCGGCAGATCGTTCTCCAGGTTTGTTCCGTAGGAACCTGAGCAGAAGGTCACGCCGTTGTGCGGGTCATCGACCATCTTTATCATGCGCAGAATGTTTTCTTTATTAATGATGATTCTCGGAAGACCGAAGACACTCCATGCCGGGTCGTCCGGGTGAATGGCCATTCTAATGTCGTACTCGTTGCAGACCGGCATGATGCGTTCGAGGAAGTATTTGAGGTTGGCAAACAGTTTCTCATCATCCACATCGCGGTAAGCGTCAAAGAGCTCTTTCACTTTTGCCATGCGCTCCGGCTCCCAGCCAGGAAGAATTGCGCCGTTTGCATCACCTGCGATAGATTCAAACATTTTTTCCGGAACAAGTGCGTCTACGGCGGACTGTTTGTAGGCAAGTACGGTCGAGCCGTCCGGACGGACGCGTGCGAGTTCTGTTCTGGTCCAGTCGAAGACCGGCATGAAGTTATAGCAGACAAGGTGAATGTCTTCCTCGCCGAGGTGCTTTAACGTTTCAATATAATTATCGATGTACTGCTCACGGTCCGGGCTGCCGATTTTGATGGCGTCGTGGATGTTGACGCTCTCGATGCCGGAGATGTGAAGTCCAGAGGCCTCAATCTCTTCTTTTAACGCGTGAATCGCTTCGCGTGTCCACACCTCGCCCGGGGTAGTGTCGTACAGAGTTGTGATGACTCCGGTTACGCCCGGAATCTGGCGGATCTGCTCTAAGGTAACGGTATCAAATTTGGAACCATACCAGCGAAATGTCATTTCCATAAGAAAAACTCTCCTTTATTTTGTAATGTACTCTCGGAATCTTTCTGCACTTGCCTTTGCGGCTGATTTTCCGCCAGCTGCACCCGAATTTCATCAACGTACGCACCGCGTACGCCTCAGAAATTTGGGCACAACTGACAAAAAATCATCTCACAAAAACAAGCACAGAAAGATTCCGAGAGTACATTGTATTTTGCAAGTGGTGTTCTTTGCTTTTTATTGTATCGTTTCTTAAGAAAAAAGCCATGGCAAGAATTGTTGAGCACATTGCAAAAGTTGCGGCGGTTGGCCGGGAAAAAGCAAAATCAGCCTACAGGTGTGATAAGTAATATCTTTCTGGTATGACTAACCAATAGGAAAAACCTATAAGCGATTCATCAAAATAACAATTACCAAAAGGCGTTTTAGGGGTTGCACATAGAAAAAATATGCATTATAATATGCCATGTAATCGAGAAACACATTAAACATATCGACTTAGTAGGAAAGGAGAACAGCAAATGAAAAAAACAGACAACAGACGAATGCAGGAGAACAGAATGATGGAGATGTGTTGTTGCTGTTGCTGCAGCTCCAATCAGAATAAAGAAAAATAAGAAACATTCGCAGGCAGAAAAAGCATAGCAGAAATTGCATGTGCGGGCAGGCCGGAACGAATGCCTGCTATTTTTTTAACCTTTTTTAAAAGAAATGCGAATGAACAACATAAGAATAGATAATAAACAGACATAGAAAACGGAGGACAAAAACATGAGCGGATGCGGATGCAGCTTCACCCCAGTTGAAAATAAAGAAACCGAAGAAATCAAATACACAGATGCGCTGGCAGAACAGTTTGCAGCAGAAGTCGGAGTAGACCCAAGACCAAATGAAACCCTTGTAGAGATCGATGAGCGCGGCGCTTTCATCCGTCAGCCAAATGCATTTATCCAGCCATTCGGCGATAAAGAAGGCGGCCTGAAAGCAGAAGCAAACCGCTTCGGGATCTACTGGGCAACCGGATGCAACTGGTCCAACCGTCCGATCATCGTGCGGGAGCTTTTAGGACTGCAGGATGTGATCTCGGAGACGAGAGTTTCTCCATCCGGCGAGACAAACCGTTACGGACATGCATTCGGACAGTATCCGGATTTCAAGGATCCGGCGACAGGCGCTTACTTCTTAAGTGAGTTCTATAAAAGAGCAAACCCGGACTTCAAAGGAAGAGCAACGACACCGACCCTGGTGGATGTCAAAGAGAAAAAGGCTGTGAACAACGATTATCACCGCCTTACGAACTATCTCGAAGTGCAGTTCCGTCCATTCCAGCCAAAAGATGCGCCGGACCTGTACCCGAAAAAATTCCGGAAAGAGATCGATGAGTTTAACGACTGGCTCTTCCCGCATGTCAACAACGGCCATTACCGCATGGCATTCTGCCAGTCACCGGAAGCATACGATGAGGCATACGAAGATTTCTATGAATCCCTCGATAAGCTGGACAAACGGCTGGAGACGAACCGTTTCCTGTTCGGCGACTACATCACCGACAGCGATGTCCGCGCTTACGTCACTCTGATCCGTTGGGATGTCAGCTACTTCCACAACGTAGGACCGGTGAAGAAACCGATTCGTGATTACAAAAATATCTGGTGCTACTTAAAAGAGCTGTATGCGATCCCGGCCTTCCGTCACGGAAGCGATCCGCAGGTGCTGGCACTTTCGAGACCTGGAAAGAAATTAGGAGAGGTTCTCTTCCGCGGATACAACGAACGAATCCTTGCAAAAGTAGATTTCGAGAAGCTGATGGAAGACGATGGATCGAGAAGAACACTCAGCAAAACACCGGATGAAGTATTCCTTCGCCATCCGGAGGGAGAGACCTACGAGGATTACGCAGGAGAAATCTCAAAAACCATCTGGAACAGCCCGAAATGGGAAGACAGAAACCCGAAGAACGGCGTACTTTCCGTGGATGCATCGATTAATCCGCTGAAAGGACTTTTATAAAGAGATAAGACAGAAGAATCCGGAGCGCTCTGGTGGAACACTCTCAGGCAGCCGGGGTGCGGCCGGAACTGAAAAGAACGAGGAAATGAGGAGGATTTTATTATGAAAAAGACAAAGAAATTATGGGCAGTATTGGCAGCGGCGGGCCTTTTGGCAGCAAGCTTTGCAGGATGCGGAAGCAATGCATCAGCAAATGCAGGAAGCAGCAGCGGTTCCGCAGCATCATCTTCCGCAGAAGGCAGCTCCGCATCGGATTCCGGTGAGAAAAAAGTGATCAAAGCTGTAACAAGCGGCACACTGGCACCGTACTTTTACGTAAATGATGACAACGAGCTGACCGGTGTCGATATCGATATCGTAAAAGAAGTGTTCAACCGCCTTCCGCAGTATGAACTGAAAATTGAGCAGGCAGATGCACTGCAGGGTGTGCTGAGCGGTCAGTACGACATCGCAGTCAACAACTATGGATATACCGATGAGAGAGCAGAATCCTACTACTTCTCTTTACCATATAAAACCAGCTTCAACGAATACATTCAGAGAACCGGCGATGAGCCGCTGACTTCTCTTACCGATCTGGCAGACCGCGGATACAAAATTGAGCTGAGTGCAGGAAGCCTTACCGCAAATGCACTGGAAAAATGGAATGCAGACAACCCGGATCACCAGGTCAATATCGTATATTCCAATGCAAACTTCCAGGTCCGCTACCAGCACATCGTAGATGGAACCGCTGATGTGGCAATCGACGACGGACCGATCATCGACAACCTGTTTCCGCAGTTCGGACTGGAAGGTCAGCTGGAAGCAAACGAGATCGACGAGGAGACCGAAGATTTCCTGTTCCCGCAGAACAATACCTACTTCCTGTTTGGAAAGAACGAAGAGGGCGCAGCACTCCGCGAGGATGTTGACAAAGCCTTAAAAGAGATGAAAGAAGACGGAACTCTTTCCAAGATCACAACCGAGTATCTCGGCGTGGACACCAGCCCGGACGAGAAATACTTTGATGAGACACCAAACTAGAATATCGTTTTCGAAATAAAAACAGAAGAGATTACAAAACAGACGGGAAGCGGATCGAGAACATCCGTTTCCCGATTCTAAAAGGAGCGAAAAACATGGCAGAAATTTACCGGGTAGAAAAGGGAAGCGAAGAGTGGAAATACAAAGCATATGATTACGTCAGAACCGATGCGTTCTGCTTGGGACAGAACATTCCGATTGAACTGGAATTCGGACAGGACGAGAGCAAAGATGATCTGCAGGCGATTCTGCTGACAGAAGATCACAAGCCGGTAGCCGGCTGCCGCATCGCATTTCCGGCGGAAAAGACAGGAAAAATCGAGCGTGTCTGTGTTGTCAGAGAAAAACAGAAAAGCGGATACGGCCGCGTGCTGATCGAAGCCGCTGAGAAATGGCTGAAAGAATACGATGTCGATCACATCGTCATCACGAGCCAGGACCGCGCCGCAGGCTTTTATGAGAAATTAGGCTACAAACTGAATCCGGATGCTGACCTGTCGGTATACGACCACCATGCACCGAAGAAAGACGAAGAGCCGAAAAAGCCGAAGAAAAATCTTGGCTTTACCTGTGTACTGGTAGAAAAATACGTGTAAGAGAGGAAAAAAATCATGGGAAAATTATTTGACGTTTCACTGGTATTTTCATCCATACCAGAATTGCTGACAAAGCTGCCGATCACGCTGGAACTGGCCGTGGTTTCTATGCTGATCGGACTGGGACTGGGACTTGTGATGGCGATCATCAAAATGAAAAAAATCAGAGTGCTGACGCAGATTACGAATCTTCTGATTTCACTGCTCCGCGGCACGCCGGTCATCGTACAGCTGTACGTTGCGTTCTTTGGTATTCCCATGATGTTCAAGGCAATCAACCAGCAGTTCGGAACGAATCTGGCGGTTGCCAATATTTCCGGTTTCGTCTATGCGATGATCGCTCTGGGACTGAACCAGTCGGGCTTTATGGCTGAGATTATCCGTTCAGCCCTGCAGTCCGTTGACCCGGGCCAGATCGAAGCAGCACATGCACTCGGCATGACGTATCCGCAGACACTGCGCCGCATCATTCTGCCGGAGGCCTTTGAGGTTGCGCTTCCGACCCTTGGAAACTCTTTTATCAGTATCATCAAAGGAACGTCTCTTGCCTTTACCTGCGCCGTTGTCGAGATTACCGCACAGGGCCAGATTATTGGAGGAAGAACGTATCGCTACTTTGAAGTTTACGTTTCACTGGCCATCATTTACTGGCTGGTAACGCTGGTGATCGAGCAGATCATCCGCGTAATTGAAAATAAAATCCGGATTCCGGACCAGGTAGAGCTGGCGTCCGCAAACGGGGAGGGTAAGAAAAATGATAAAAATTGATCATTTATCAAAAAAATATAACGACAACGTGGTGCTCGACGACATCAGCCTCGAGATCAAACAGGGCGATGTTGTGGGAATCATCGGTCCTTCCGGAACCGGAAAATC
Organism: Blautia sp. TM10-2; assembly: GCF_003480845.1. Lineage (NCBI taxonomy): Bacteria > Bacillati > Bacillota > Clostridia > Lachnospirales > Lachnospiraceae > Blautia > Blautia sp. TM10-2. Next base: position 127,790 of record NZ_QUJZ01000002.1, read on the forward strand.
AACGCTTCTGCGCTGCGTCAACCGCCTTGAGACACCGGAGAAGGGAACGGTGACGATCGGGGACAAGGTGATCGGCCTTTCCGAGCGGAAACCGAAAGAGCTTCTGTATTTAAGACAGAACACAGGAATGGTGTTCCAGCGGTTCAATCTGTTTGAGAAGAAAACCGCACTGGAAAATGTGATGGAAGGCCTGATTGTTGTCAAGAAGATGAAAAAAGACGAGGCCAGAGCCATTGCATTAGAAGAACTGAAACTGGTCGGCATGGAGAAATGGGCAAACCATTATCCGAAACATATGTCCGGCGGACAGCAGCAGAGGGTGGCGCTCGCAAGAGCCCTCGCCATGAAACCGCAGATTCTGCTGCTCGACGAGCCGACTTCAGCCCTTGACCCGGAGCTGGTTGGAGAGGTTCTGGATGTTATTAAAAAAGTTGCGGCACAGGGATATACAATGCTTCTGGTTTCCCATGAGATGAACTTTATCCGCCATGTGTCGAACCGTGTGATCTTCCTTGATAAAGGACACGTAGTAGAAGACGGAACACCGAAAGAAGTATTCGAGCATCCGCAGAATCAGAGAACACGGGAGTTCTTCAGCAAGATGCATATTATGGCGCAGCCTGAGTATGTTATTTAAATTGCGGACACAGCCAAAGAGTAGGAGAAAAGATTATGATAGATGAGAAAAGAATTGCTGATTTTTTTGCGGAGCTGGTATCTATCGATTCGCCGTCCTTAGAGGAGCGCGAGATGGCGGACACCTTAAAAATAAAATTCGCCGAAATCGGGGTTACGCTTACAGAAGATCATACGCAGGAGCAGACCGGCTCCAATGCGGGCAATCTGTTCGCGCGCATTCCGGGCAGCCTTGCAGGAGCCCCGGTTCTCTTTGCGGCCCACATGGACACTGTTGAGCCTGCAAAAGGCAAAAAAGCCGTCTCCCATGAGGATGGAACCGTAACGAGCGACGGCACGACAGTTCTTGGCGCCGACGACCTCGCCGGTGTGACAGCCATCTATGAAGCTGTCCGCCACCTCATCGAGACCAAAACACCGCACCGCCCGATCGAAATTCTGATCTCGACTGGTGAGGAGCTGTACTGCAAAGGCGCAAATGCCTTCGACTACAGCCAGGTGCAGGCAAAAGAAGCATACGTTCTGGATTTAAGCGGCGCGATCGGTGCAGCCGCCTACGCGGCACCGACACTCGTTTCCTTCGCGGCGAAAATCCAGGGAAAAGCCGCCCACGCCGGTTTCCACCCGGAGGACGGCATCAACAGCATCCAGGCGGCCGCCCGCGCAATCGCACAGCTTCCGCAGGGCCACGTGGATGAAAGCACCACTGCCAACATCGGAAAAATCGGCGGCGGCTCCGGTACCAACATCGTTTCGGAAAGCTGCGTGATCGAAGGCGAAATTCGAAGCCTGAACCACGAGACGGCCATGGAGCTTCTGGAAACATATCACAGAATCTTCCAGCAGGAAGCAGGGAAGATTGGTGCGAAGCTGGTCTGGGAAGAAAAACTGAATATCCATGCGTATGAGACGCCGCTGACAAGCGATGCCGCAAGGCATTACGAGAGCGCCGTTGCAGAAGAAGGCCTGACCGCTGCATTCGAAAAAACTTTCGGCGGCAGCGACAACAACGTCTTTGCACAGCACGGCATCGAAGGGCTTGTCATCGCAACCTCGATGAATCAGGTACACAGCTGCGCCGAGTACACAAAAATCCCGGAGATAGCCCAGGTGGCGCAGATTGTGGCCAATCTTGCCGCACCGCAGGAAGCCTGAACAGATCCCGGACGAAAAAACAGAATACGTAAAAAATCCCCAAAGCCCGCCGGCAGATGTGAAAACAAAAACCGGCGGGCTTTTCCTGTTTCCGGCACGGCTTGCCACGCAGAGAAAAATAGTCTATAATAGGGAAAAGCTTCCGGTGCATGCCGGAATTTAACACCAGTAGACAAGAAGTCCCCCGCTTCTAAAGCGGTGGGATGAATTGTTAAAAGAAACATAACGGCAGTGGCGGGCGGAGAAAAATCGGTATCCTCCACTGACATGAGGCAAGTCACAGTCGAACTATTTTCGACATGTCAGACTCCGTGAAAATACCGACTGTGAGTTGAATCAAGAATAAAAGAGGAAAAACAATGATACATACACCAATTCAGAAACTGGAATTTCCAAACGACAGAAATGTCCGACTGTACTGCAAGAGAGAGGATCTTCTCCCGTTTTCCTTGGGCGGAAATAAAGTGCGGATCGGACGCGCCTTTTTCCGTGACATGCAGGAGAAAAACAAAGACTGCATGATCATCTACGGAAACAGCAGATCCAACCTCTGCCGCGTGCTGGCCAATCTGTGCTGTGCCGAGAAAATTCCATGCTATATGATCTGTTCTTCCGAAGAAAACGAGGAACAACCGATCGAAACAAACAACAGCCGTCTGATGAAATGGCTCGGAGCCGAAGTCATTCCGTGCAGAAAAACAGAGATTGCACAGACCGTCGAGCAGACGATGAACCGTTTGACAGAAGAGGGATATCACCCATATTATATTTTCGGGGATAAATTCGGAACGGGCAATGAAGGCACACCGGTACAGGCCTACGTGGACGGCTACCGCGAGATTCTTGCGTGGGAGAAAGAACAGAACATTTCTTTTTCTCATATCTTTGCGGCATCCGGAACCGGCTCGACCCAGTGCGGCCTGGTAAGCGGAAAACTGCTCGAGCAGGGAACGGAGCAGATCATCGGCCTTTCGATTTCATCCCGAGAGTACGACCGCGCCATCCGCATCATGGAGAGCGGCATTTCCGATTATTTTGCGAAGAATCATCTCGTGCTGCCGGAAGGATGGGAGAGTGAACTTCATCTGGAAATGGGATACCGCCAGGGCGGATACGGCCAGTACGATGAGCGGATTTTACAGGTGATCCGGGAAGAGTTCTGCCGGAACGGCCTTCCGCTGGATCCGACGTACACCGGAAAGGCATTCTGGGGAATGAAGCAGTACATAGAAGAACATCAGTTACAGGACTGCGATGTGCTTTTTATCCATACCGGAGGCACGCCGCTGTTCTATGACTGCATTCTGAACGATACCGATGGAGGAAAAAAATGAAACTGATTTCAATAGTCATCCCATGCTACAATTCCGAGGCAACGATCCGGAAAGTTGTAGAGATGGTGATGGAAGAATTCAAGAAAATGGACGGATATGACTGCGAATTTGTCCTGGTGAACGACGGTTCCCCGAAAGACAATACGTATGGGGAGATCAAGAAGCTCGGTGAGCAGTATCAGAATGTCAAGGGCATCAACCTGCTGCGCAATTTCGGCCAGCACAATGCGCTGATGGCGGCACTCCACTACACCGAAGGAGACTTTATTCTCGGCATGGACGATGACATGCAGACACATCCGTCCCAGATCAGCAAACTGATCCACAAGATGGAAGAAGGATACGATCTGGTTTACGGCTGCTATCCGAAACGAAAAAATTCGTTCCTGAAAAATGTCACCAGCAAACTGAACGAAGTTTCCTCCCGGATTCTTCTCGGACGGCCAAAAGACATCGTTTCCAGCAATTTCTGGATGATTACCCGCCAGATCAAGGACGAGGTGGTAAAATACGACAGCTTCAATCCCTATATTGACGGCATTTTCTACCGCACGACACACAAAATCGGAAATGTAGAGGTGGAGCATTTCAAACGTGCAGTGGGAACTTCCAACTATACGTTAAAGAAACTGATCAAATTGTGGCTTGCCTACTGGAACTATTCTGTAATTCCGCTTCGCATATCGTCCGTTCTCGGCGGAGTTTCTGCAGCCGGCGGTTTTCTGGCAGCCATCATGATTGCCATCCGAAAGCTCATCGATCCGAACGTGATGGTTGGCTGGTCTTCTACAATCTGCGCCATCGTTGTCTTTTCCGGATTGATTCTGATGGTGCTCGGCATCATCGGAGAATACCTCGGAAAGATGATTCTGATTCTGAACCGCACGCCGCAGTATATTGTGCGGGAAACCATTAACGTATCTGATGAGGAAGAAAAAAAGTGAAAAAAATCATGATTTTAGGTGCCGGTATTTACCAGGTGCCGCTGATCCGGACTGCACGCAGAATGGGTCTTTACACGATCGTAGTGAGTATTCCCGGCGATTATCCGGGGTTTGCACTTGCAGATAAAATTTATGAACTGAATACGCGGGATAAAGAAGCGATTCTTGCGGCGGCGGAAAAAGAACAGATCGACGGAATCTGTACATCGGGAACCGATGTGGCCGTCAGCACAATCGGCTATGTCTGTGAAAAGATGCATCTGTCCGGCATTCCGTATGAGGCGGCGGAAATTCTGACCGATAAGGCAAAGATGAAAGACGCATTCCGGCAGGGCGGCGTTTCCGCGGCAGACGGGATGCGGGTAAGAAGCGCAGAGGAGGCACAAAAAGCCGCAGAACAGCTTGGATACCCGGTTGTCGTAAAACGGGTGGACAGTTCAGGAAGCCGCGGAATTACCGTGGTGGAGCATTCCGGACAGATCGAAGAAGCGTATGAAAATGCGAGAAACGGTTCGGCAAGAGATTATGTGCTGGTTGAAAAATTCCTCCGCGGAACGGAGATCGGCGTGGATGGATTTGTGCAGAACCACAAACTGGTCTTTCTGGCACCGCACATGAAATTTGTATACCGCGGTGCACACACGACCGTTCCGGTCGGCCATGCATTTCCGTATGGATGCAGCGGGGCACTGCGGGAAGAAATTGCCCGCCAGATGCAGCTGGCCGTCACCGCATCCGGTGCCGATCAGTGCTCCGTCAATGCGGATGTCTTTGTGGACGGAGAGAAGGTCTGGATCATTGAAATGGGCGGAAGAACCGGGGCAACCTGCATTCCGGAACTGATTTCAACGTATTACGGATTTGATTTTTATGAGCAGATGATCAAAAGCGCCCTCGGGGAAGAAACGGATTTTCAGCAGACGGAAAGCTGCCCGTGCATGGCAAAACTGCTGCTGAGTCCGGTAAGCGGAACCATCACACAAATCGACCGGGATCAGGTCGAACGTCTGCGTCAGGAAGGGCTGGAGCTTGTCCTGGATTATCCGGAGGGGCATGAAGTTTCTGCCATGGCAGATGGAACTGACCGGATCGGCCATGTGATTGTAAAGACGGACCGGGAAGCGGAACTGGATGAGCAGATGAAGCGGGTGTACCGCTGTATCTGGATTGATGGAAAAAATCTGGAGACAATCTGGGAAGAGAAAACAGCAAAATAAAAAACCCGGAATCTTTTCAAGACCTCAGAAGAGGAGCGAAAGGATTCCGGGTTTTGCGTTGCCAGGCATATCAATATCCGGTGGACCAATTTTGATTACACTGTTTTTACAGGCTTCATCATCATCCGATAGTAGACTGGAATCAGCAGTGCAATTGCACCGAACCAGGCAAACGGTGTGCGTCCGTTCTGCGTACTCTGAATCGAGGTGCGGTAGACGGCGAGAAGGCCGAGCAGGAAGTAGAACGGCGCTTCGATCGTCAGGAATGCATCGGAGTAATGGTAAGAATCCGTGATTTCGCTCGAAAAGCTTGGTGAGCAGGTGCATCTGTCCCGCGAGGTCTGCTGCCGCCGCTTCCGGAAAATGACGGGAAAGACGGTGACGCAGTATCTCGAGGAATATCGTGTGTCCAAAAGCCTGCCGCTCGTCGAAAGCGGCTTTTTGCCACGAAAAATATGTTACATCTGTTTGATTGCCTGCAGCATTTCAAGATCCGAAGCAGTCACCTTGATATTGGAAACCATCGTTCGGCCGTCCGGTTTTTTCACCGTGACTTCGAGAATCGTTCCCTCCTCGATCTGCGAGGATGCGAGATCGCTCATGAATTTTACGAACTTCGGGTGGTTTTGGGCGAAACGGTTTCTCAGATTTTTTAATTCCATTAACTTTATTGGGTTAAATGCCATTCTTTTTTCTGTCCTTTCTATTCGAAACTTCTTTCGAAACATGAAAGTATTGTAACATGGAAAAGAAAAAATGCAAGCGGATAAAAAGAGAAAAGACAGAGATACTGGGAATAAGAGAAAAGATTCTCAATTAGAATGGGAGAAAAACGAATGAAAGCGAAGAAGTATCTGCTGTTTTTTCTTTTGGGCTACTGTATTTATATTGCCATCGAAGTCACCTACCGGGGTTACAGCTTCCGCCTGATGGGCATTGCCGGAGGAATGTCCCTTGCAGGAATCGGAATGCTGGAAGACGCCGGGCTGCGCCGCTTTCCGCTGGCGTTTCAGATGATGGTATCCGCCGTCCTGATTACGGCCATTGAACTGTATTCGGGGATGTTTTCCCTGAGGGTGCTGCATTACCGCATGTGGGACTATGGTACGCTGCCGTTTTCCATCTGCGAAGGATTAATCTGCCCGTGTTTTTTCGGGATCTGGTATCTGCTCTCGGCGGTTGGGATTTTTCTTACGGACTATGTGAGCTATTATATCTTCCATGAGGGGACGCACCCGGTGTATCGAAAGAAGAAAAAGGGTTGTGCCGAAGGGGAGTTCGTTATAAAATAAGAAAAAACAACCCAGGCAGGAGGTCCTCATGGAAAACGAAAAAAATTATCTGGAATATCTCGCAGAATTGTACCCGACCATCGAAAAAGCAGCGACCGAAATCATCAATCTGCAGTCCGTTATCAACCTTCCCAAAGGCACGGAGCATTTCCTTTCGGATATTCATGGCGAATACGAAGCCTTTTCTCATGTACTCCGCAACGGTTCCGGTGCCGTGCGAAAGAAGATTGACGATGTCTTCGGCCACACGCTCGGCATTTCGGAAAAACGTGCGCTTGCAACCCTTATCTATTACCCGAGAGAGCGCCTGGAGATGGAGAAAAAGCAGCAGGAGGACATCGATGACTGGTACAAGGTCATGCTGTACCGCCTGATCGACGTCTGCAAAATCGTTTCTTCCAAATACACCCGTGCCAAAGTGCGGAAAGCCCTGCCGGCGGATTATGGCTATATCATCGAGGAGCTGATCACCGAAAAGCCGGAGGTGCTCGACAAAGAAGCATACTACGAGGCGATCATCCAGACTATCCTCGAAATCGGAAGCGCCGAGAACTTCATCATTGCCGTGGCAGAGCTGATTCAGCGGCTCGTTGTTGATCATCTCCACATCATCGGCGACATCTTTGACCGCGGTCCGGAGCCGTATAAAATCATGGACTGCCTGATGAATTACCATTCCCTCGATATCCAGTGGGGCAACCACGATGTGCTCTGGATGGGCGCTGCGACCGGCCAGCCGGCGTGCGTGGCCAGCACGATCCGCATCTGCCTCCACTACGGCAATCTCGATGTGCTGGAGGACGGCTACGGCATCAATATGCTTCCGCTTGCCACCTTTGCTCTCGAGACGTACGGCGATGATCCGTGCGAATGCTTTGCCGCAAAAGGCGGCGAGGACAGCGGAAATTCCCAGCAGATGCTGGAGCGCCGCATGCACAAGGCCATCACCGTAATGCAGTTAAAGCTCGAGAACCGTCTGATCCGTGAGAACCCGGAGTACGGCATGGAAAACCGCCGTCTGCTGGAAAAGATCGATTACCAGAACGGAACGGTGGCGATTGGGGAGAAAACGTATGCTCTGCGCGACAAGAGCTTTCCGACGATCGACCCGGCGCATCCGGACGAGCTGACAGAAAAAGAGGCAGAAGTGCTCGATAAGCTGATCTTCGCCTTCCGAAACAGCGAAAAACTGCAGGCGCACGTCGATTTCCTGCTCAAAAAAGGAAGCCTCTACCGCGTCTACAATGGAAATCTGCTGTACCACGGCTGCATGCCGATGAATGAGGACGGCACCTTAAAAGAGGTACAGGTCGACGGAAAGAAATACAAGGGAAAAGCACTGTACGATATCCTCGAGCACAACGTGCGCCGCGCATTTGTAAGCCGCGATCCGAAAAAACGGGAGCAGGGCCGCAATACGCTGTGGTATCTGTGGACTGCGCCGAATTCCCCGCTGTACGGCCGCGACAAGATGACAACATTTGAGCGGTATTTCCTCGCAGAAAAAGAGACCTGGACCGAGGTGAAAAACGCGTATTACCGCCTGATCGAGAAAGAGGAGACGGCGGACCGGATCTTACAGGAGTTCGGGCTTGCCGGTGAAAATGTACATATTATCAACGGCCACGTCCCGGTACACCAGAGTGCTGGTGAAAGCCCGGTCAAATGCGGCGGCAAGGTGCTGATCATCGACGGCGGCTTCTGCAGGGCGTACCACAAAGAAACCGGCATCGCGGGTTACACGCTGATTTACAACTCGTACGGCCTCAGCCTCACCGCGCACGAGCCGTTTGAATCGACAGAAAAAGCAATCCAGGAGGAGAAGGATATTGTCTCCCGCCAGGTGGCGGTGCGGTACAACATGAAGCGCCAGTTAGTCGGCGATACGGATCAGGGACGGCAGATCCGGCAGCGCATCCGTGAATTAAAGGAACTGATCGAGGCGTACCGCACGGCTCAGTTAAAAGAGCTTCTTTAAATCAAGGGTTTTCAACTGCGCCGGAAAATGGTATAATCAAAACAGTGTGCGCAGATGGAAACACTGTGCGCAGGAACAGATGGAAAGAAGGAAGAAACATATGAGGGCATGGATTGCCAGGATGACAGAAGATAACATAGATCAGAGCGCGATCGAAAAAGCAGGAGAGATTCTGAAAAACGGCGGTCTGGCGGCATTCCCGACCGAGACCGTATATGGTCTTGGCGGAAATGCGCTGGATGCCAAAGCTTCCGAGAAAATTTATGCGGCAAAGGGCCGTCCGTCGGACAACCCGCTGATCGTCCACATCGGAAGAATGGAGGACCTCGAAACCGTAGCGGCAAACGTGCCGGAGAGTGCACGCAAACTGGCAGCTGCATGCTGGCCGGGACCGCTGACGATGATTTTTGAGAAAACAAATGCCGTTCCGCTCGAGACGACGGGAGGCCTTACCTCCGTAGCCGTGCGCTACCCGAGCAACAAAGTGGCAAACGCACTGATCTTAGCCGGAGGCGGCTTCATCGCAGCGCCGAGCGCCAATACATCAGGCCGGCCGAGCCCGACGAAAGCCGAGCATGTGATCGAGGACCTGGGGGACAAAATTGACTGTATCATCGACGGAGGAGACGCCGAGATCGGCCTCGAATCCACTATCGTCGATTTTACAGAGGAGATTCCGACGATTCTCCGCCCGGGCTATTACAACAAAGAGATGCTGGAAAAAGTGCTTGGAACCGTGCGTGTCGATCCGGGAATCCTTGCGGAGGACAGCCATGTGCGTCCGAAGGCACCGGGCATGCGCTACAAACATTATGCGCCGAAGGCAGACCTTACGATTATCCAGGGCGAGATGGAACGGGTGATTCCGGAAATCAACCGCCTTGCCGCAGAACAGGAAAAGGCAGGAAAGAAAGTGGGCGTAATCTGCACCGATGAGACGCGGGAGCAGTACACCACAGGAGATATCAAGAGCATCGGGCTGCGCGCCGAAGATGAGACGATCGCGCATCACCTGTTTGCGATTCTGCGCGACTTCGATGAGGACGGCGTGGAAGTGATTTATTCCGAGGCTTTCGACACCCCGCGTATGGGGCAGGCGATCATGAACCGCCTGTTAAAAGCCGCAGGCCACAAAGTAGCAGAGGTATAACAGTGAAACATTACAGCAGGATTTTATTTGTGGACGCGGACGATACCGCGCGCGCACCGATGGCGAAGGCGATTCTGCAGAGCAAAGAGCTTCCGTGGCCGATGGAAATTGGTTCCCGCGGGCTTGTCGTTCTGTTTCCGCAGCCGGTCAACCAGAAGGTAGAGGCAGTGCTTGCGCGCAACGGGCTTTCGGCCAAAGACCACACCACCACACCGCTTACCGCGGAGGACATCAACGACGACACGCTGCTTCTTGTGATGGAGGACAGTCAGAGGGAAAAGATCCGTGAGGACTTCCCGGATGCGCCCCATCTGCAGACGATCGCCGGATTTCTGCGGCTGGCAGGAGACATCCCCGCCCTTTACGGGGAACCGCTTACCGAATACGGAAAATGTTATGAAGCGCTGGAATTCCTGATTGAAGGTGTTCTTGCGCGGCTGAAAGAGGAGGAAGAACAATGATAGCTTTAGGATGCGACCACGGCGGATATGAGCTGATGCAGGAGGTAAAAGCATATCTGGACAAACAGGGACTGGAATATCAGGACTTCGGATGCTACAGCAACGAGGCAGTTGATTATCCGGTTTACGCCAGAAAAGTAGGCCATGCGATCCAGAACGGAACGTGTGATAAGGGAATCCTGATCTGCGGAACCGGAATCGGCATTTCTATCACGGCAAACAAAATGGAAGGAATCCGTGCAGCACTCTGCACCGACTGCTTCTGCGCAGAGGCAACCCGCCTGCACAACGATGCCAACGTACTGGCGATGGGAGGACGCGTTGTAGGCCCTGGCCTTGCAATCAAAATCGTAGAAACCTTCCTGAACACTCCATTTTCCGGAGAAGAGCGTCACGAACGCCGTATTCACTTGATTGAGCATGAAGGCGAAAATGAATAAATTTTAAACAAAGGAGAAGGGAAAATGGCAAGAACAGTCATCATGGATCACCCGCTGATCCAGCACAAAATCGGTATTATCAGAAAGAAAGACACAAGCTCCAAGGAGTTCCGCGAGATGATCAGCGAGATTGCAATGCTGATGTGCTACGAGGCAACCAGAGAGCTGCCGCTCACAGACGTTGAAATTGAAACCCCGATCTGCAAAACAACCGTAAAAGAGCTCGAAGGAAAGAAAATGGCAGTTGTGCCGATCCTCCGTGCCGGTCTTGGTATGGTAGAAGGTATGCTGGCTATGATTCCGGCAGCAAAAATCGGACACATCGGTCTGTACCGTGATCCGGAAACCCTGGCACCGGTTGAGTATTACTGCAAACTTCCGTCAGACATCGCAAGCCGTGAAGTATTTGTAACCGACCCGATGCTGGCAACCGGCGGTTCTGCAACGGCAGCCATCACCATGCTGAAAGAAAAAGGCGCAAAGAAGATCCACTTCATGTGCATCATCGCATCTCCGGAAGGAATCGAGAAAATGCATGAGATTCACCCGGATGTCGATGTTTTCGTCGGAGCACTGGATGACCATCTGAACGAGCACGGCTACATTGTACCAGGCCTCGGCGATGCAGGAGACCGTATCTTCGGTACGAAATAAGAGCGGAAGCAAAGTACGTTAAGAAAACACAGGGGAAATAGGTATGAGCGATAAACGAGAGGATTATATTTCCTGGGATGAATATTTCATGGCAGTTGCCCAGCTTGCCGGTATGCGCTCGAAGGATCCGCACACACAGGTGGGAGCCTGCATTGTGAGCGAGGACAACAAGATTCTGTCCATGGGATACAACGGTTTCCCGAGAGGCTGCTCGGACGACGAGTTCCCGTGGGGAAAGACAAGTGAAAATCCGCTGGAAAACAAGTATCTTTACACAACGCACAGTGAACTGAACGCCATCCTGAATTACCGCGGCGGAAGCCTCGAGGGAGCCAAGCTGTATGTGACATTGTTCCCATGCAACGAGTGCTGCAAGGCGATTATCCAGGCGGGAATCAAAACGGTGATCTACGACTGCGACAAGTACGCGGACAGCCCGTCCGTGATCGCATCGAAACGGATGATGAAGGCGTCCGGAGTCACTTTTCAGAAATACCACCGCACAGGGCGGGAAATTACCATGTCCCTGTAGCAGAAAAGATAATAGAAGGAGCGCGCCTGAACGAACAGAAAGTTCAGACGCGCTTCGTCTGTATACACGAAAAGACAAGAAACGGGAGGGCACCATGGAGAGCAATTTCGAATGGATTACGGCAAACGGGGATATCGGCATCCGCTTTTTCCACAGCATCGACGACGGCGGCTACGGACCGGTGAACTTCCAGACACCAGAGTACGTCGATTACCTTGACGCCGCAGATTATGCACACGATATGATCGGAAACCTGAACGCCGGCATGAACCGCTGGATCGACTGGAACTTCCTCGTAGACAAAGACGACGGCCCGCGCCACGTACCGATGGGATTCACCTCAGGTCTGATTGTGGATGATGATTTCCATTACCGCAAACCGATCATGTACCACTACATCGGCCATATTTCCAAATATATTGCTCCGGGTGCAAAACGCATCGGCTGGAGCAAATACGGAGCAAACCTGGATGTAACGGCCGCAGTCAATCCAGACGGAAGCTACGTTGTGATCCTGCTGAACCGCACAAAAGAGGATTCCGGCTGTTTCCTGCGTGTCAACGGACATATCATGCGTGTCGATCTTCCGGCAGAGACACTCAGCACGGTTGTAATCGAGAAATAAAAAGCAAAAATAAGAAAATGCCTTCTGTGCAGAATGGAAACAGTCTGCACAGAAGGCATTTTTGTAAGATACGATTTATTTTTGATCGGAATCGGAAGAATCTGAGTTTTTCTCTTCGGTCGAAGGCTTTGCCGGTGTATACGGCGCATCAACCGGAGACTCTTCCGTGGTCAGCTTTGTCAGCGCTTTGCGCAGCCGGTAGCCCGGAAAGTGGAAGACTTCGGCCTCGTCGATCTTCTTTTTCTGATATGGGATCGCCTGTCTCGTTTCCGGATCAATGTGGTCCATGTGGAAGTAAAACGCATCGTCATCCGGCAGGTGATGTTTTTCAAGACGACGGTTGGCGAAGTTGCGGCAGACCGTGCAGATAATGGCACAGACCGGAACGGCGATGATCATGCCAAAGACACCCCAGAAGCCGCCGCCGATCAGAATCGAGATGATGATAAGGAAGCTGGACACGCCGGTCGTCTCGCCGAGGATTTTCGGTCCTAAGAAGTTTCCGTCAAACTGCTGCAGGAGAACGACGAAAATCAGAAAATACAGTGCCTGCAGAGGGTCGATCAGAAGGATCAGCAGAAGACACGGAACGGCGCCGAGGAACGGGCCGAAAAACGGAATGATATTCGTCACACCGATGATTACGCTGACCAGCAGTGCGTACGGGGTGCCGATCAGGCTCGTCACAAGATAGCAGATGGCACCGATAATGATCGAATCGATGACTTTTCCAACGAGGAACCCGCTGAATTCCTGGTTCACATACTGGCAGTCGCGGATCACGGCATTTCCGTGATCCAGACCGAGCAGCGCGTAGACTGCTTTTTTCAGCTTGGCAATGTAGCTTTCCTTGTTGTACAGCATGTAGATCGCAACGATCGCGCCAAGCAGAATGTTTTTGAAAAACGTAACCATGTTGACGAGCTGTCCGGAGAGGTTCAGAAGGAACGTACGGAGCATCGGCATCAGGTCATTGGTCAGCCAGTTGGAAAGCTTTGCGGAGAACGTGGAGATGTACTGGTCTGCCGTCTGCTGCATCTCCGGGTAATTCGCCAGCACTTTTGTGGCAAAATCCTGAATGTTGTTTGCGTAGTTGGAGAAGTTGGAGACGATGTTTGTGATACTTGAGAACAGCTCCGGGATCAGGGTCGCAATGAGTCCGTACAGCGCGAAAAGCATGGAGACGTACGTCAGAAGAATCAAAAGCGCCCGCACAAGCTTTTTACAGCGTACCGACTGTGTTTTTCCGTGCCGGGCAAAGAGTCTGGCGATGATCCGCTGTTCTATGAAGTTAATGATCGGGCTGATCACATAGGCGAGAATCAGGGCTGCAATCAGGGGGGAGAGAATGTTGAGGACATTGTGAAAGGCGGTCCGCACAGAAGTCTGGTGGAAGAGCAGGTAGTAAAAAATCATGGACGCTGCAAGTACCAGAAAGGCAGTAACGCCGGCCCGGACATATTTTCGGTAACGATCCAGTTTCATAAAAATGTAAATCCCCTTTCGAATTTTATTAACCTCTATTATACACATGCAATCCCCAAAATACAACCGCAACCACACTTGCGGTAAAAAAAGGAAACTGCTATACTGGAAAAGCAGATTTAGAAAAAGGAGATAACAAATTTGAAGATAAAAATGCCGCCAAGCGTAAATATGGTAATCGATTCCCTGCATGCGAAAGGCTTCGAGGCGTACGCGGTCGGAGGCTGTGTGCGCGATACGATTCTTGCGCGGGAGCCGGACGACTGGGATATTACAACCTCTGCTTCCCCACAGCAGGTAAAAGAAATTTTTGACCGCACCGTGGATACGGGACTGGAGCACGGAACGGTAACAGTTCTGGCCGGAAGCGGCGCGCACGAGGTCACGACGTACCGCATCGACGGAGAGTATGAGGACGGCCGCCATCCGAAAGAAGTGGTCTTTACCTCCAGCCTCGCCGAGGATCTGCGCCGCCGTGATTTTACGATCAATGCGATGGCATACAACAACGAAGAGGGGCTTGTGGATCTGTTCGATGGAATCAGGGATTTACAGCGCAAAGTCATCCGCTGTGTCGGAAATCCGACCGAGCGGTTCAGTGAGGATGCACTGCGGATCCTGCGTGCCCTCCGCTTTTCCGCACAGCTCGGCTTCAAACTCGATCCGGCAACACTGGATGCCATCATAGCACTCGCGCCGACGCTTGAAAAAATCAGCGCTGAGCGGATCCGTGTGGAACTGAATAAACTGCTGATCTCGAAGCGGCCGGAGTACATGGAGGCCGTCTATGAGGCGGGTATTACAAAAATTGTGCTGCCGGAGTTTGATGAACTGATGAAAACGCCGCAGAACAATCCGCACCACTGCTATAATGTCGGTGAGCACACGATTGCCGCTCTGCAGCACGTTCCGGCAGATCCGATTCTGCGCTGGACGATGCTGCTCCACGACATTGCAAAACCGGCGTGCCGCACAACGGATGAGGCTGGCATCGATCATTTTAAAGGCCACGCACCGGCGGGGGAGAAAATGGCGAAAGCGATTCTGCGCCGTCTGAAATTCGACAACGAAACCATCCGCCAGGTCGCAGCATTGATCCGCTGGCATGACTGCCGCATGGCTCCGGAGAAACCGGTGATCCGCCGTATTCTGAACAAACTCGGCCAGGAGCTGTTCGGAAAACTGATGATCGTGCAGGAAGCCGATACGATGGCCAAAAGCCTGTACCAGCGGGAGGAAACCCTGGAACGGATCGGAAAGGTAAGGGAGTGCGTCAGAGAAATTCTCGATAACGGCGACTGCTTTACGTTGAAAACGCTGGCCGTTTCCGGCAAAGATCTGATGGAACTCGGTGTCCCGAAAGGCCCGAAAATCGGCGAATGCCTGAACGCGGCGCTGGAAGAAGTGATGAAAGATCCGGCGAAGAATACAAAAGAATACCTGACAGAGTACGTAAAAACACTGCTGTAAAGCCAAAACGGCAAACAAGAGAGCCGGGGACAGAACAATCCGTCCCCGGCTCTCTTTTGTTTTTTGCTGGTTTTATGCGTTCAGATCACGCAGCAGATCCGCATACCAGCAGAACACATGGGCAATGCGGTACAGTTCGCTCTCCTTGGAGACGGTGCGCCACAGCTCTTTATAGCTGTGCAGCCACCGTTCGAGATCTCCGGCGAGTGCAAAACAGTCTTCTTTCTCCGGCAGAGTGCCCTCGGAAAGAAGGGAAGCGCGCAGGAACGGCAGCAGGCGGTTCAGCACTTTCAGGCCGTCTGCGGCGAGCAGGTACGCATAGATCATCGGACGGTTCTCCGGGCGGACGGTGCCGGCTTTCTCATACAGAACGGCGCAGAGCGCGTCGATTGAAGCATTTGCTGCATCCGCATCGCCTTCCGCGCAGGAGCGGAGCAGTTCGGCAGCCTCTTCTTTGTCCTGATGCAGTTCGAGTGCTTCCTGTACCATAACGGCAGTGCGCCACGGATACGCATCCTGATGGCAGAGAAGATCGAGCACGGAAACGAGTTTTCCGGAAGCATCACCAAATTCCAGCACGGAAATCTGGCGGTTGATTTCCTCCTCCGGCAGAATGTCTGCATTCCAGGAGAACGCCGCGCCGTAGATCATGCCGATGCGGGAGAAGTCCGGGTGATTGATGTGGCCGTAATCGCCCCAGTCAGTGTTCAGAAGTCCCATTGCATGGCGTTCATGGCCGTAGCGCGCCATTCTGGAAATGTTTTCATACGCCTCATGATACTTGTTGATGAGCTGGTTCCATCCCTGTACGCCAGGGCATACATACAGATGCTCGGCACCGGAATTGGCAAGGCGGGTCAGACGCTCCGATGAAACATTTGACGCATAATCCCAGTGGAGGCAGATCAGGTTCTTCGGCAGGAGATGGTAAACTTCCGGCTCCTGGCTGATGACATCACTCCAGAACATCGGCGTGCGGCCGGATTCAGTGATATAGTTGGCAAGCTCTGTCACAAACTCGGTGTAGATGACGGTGGTTCCCTTTTCCTCGGCGAGTGCGCGGGAAGCCCCTTTTCCAAGGTCAAACGTTTCATCCGCGCAGAGATTGAAATACTTCGAGGAGAAGAGCTGCATATATTCGGAAAGAATGTGTTTGGCAAGGGAGAGGCTCTCCGGGTTTGTGATATCGAGCGTATGGTGCGCCTGGCGGTCATAGAAGGAGAACGGAGCCGAAGCAGAGCCTTCCAGTTCGCACAGATGTGCATACGATTTCGTGCAGAGCAGCTTGTACAGATGGCCGAAGCTTGCAAGCGACGGAACGAGATCAATGCCAAGTCCCTTGCAGTAGCGGTCCAGCTCGAGGATGTCCTCTGCAGTGAGCGGCGTATCGTCGCGCCACATCTCGGTCAGATCGTCGAAGAGATAGCTGTGCTCGATGTAGAGCTGAAGCTGATTGATTTTATAGAAGCTCAAGGTGTCGGCAAGCTGTTTCAGATAGGAAAGCGTCGGAACACGTCCGCGGGTCGCATCGTGGTAGAAGCCGCGGTTTTCCATGGCCGGTTTGTCGGAGATCAGGACGGTTGGAAGAACAGCACCTGCCTGGCGGATCATCTGACGGAGTGTCTGCACGCCGTAGAGAACGCCGCTTTCCAGAGATCCGCAGATCGTGATGTTTTCCGGTGTGACAGCGAGGGTATAAGCCTCACGGGATAATTCCGGAGAGGCAGTCAGATAGATCAGGTGTGATCCCACCGGCTGATGACGGCGGCAGATGGCAGGACGGAATCCCGTCTGTGTCTCAATCTCCTGCTGCAGAAGCTGTGCTGCAGAAAAAAGCTCAGCCGGGCTCTCGGAGTCGAGAAAAATGCGGCTGTCATAGTGAATTGTAAAGGTGCCCTCTCCGTAGGAAAGGGAAGATGGCTGTGGTAAGAAAATCATAAAAACCCTCCTTAAAATAAAATGATTTTAGAGAACCCCATAACAGGTGTTTTCACCCTGTCAAGTTTGGAATATTTTACCATGCGGTGAAATTAAAAACAATAAAATAAGAGAAAAAGAAAATACTTTTAACATTGCTTTTGGGATGAAAGAAAAAACAGAAACCAGTATGCATGGAATAGGGCGGATACGCATACATTGAATCGTGACCCCAAAAACGATCACAACAGGGAAAGGAGTCAGGCTCTTGTATGATTATGGATTGAGTGTGCTGTCCCATTACGGTCTTACGGCTTCCGGCACAATGCGGGTGCGGGGCGCTTTATTGTGCCACACCGAACAGGGGGATAAGCTGATCAGCGAGTTCGGGACGGCGGCGGAAAAACTGGAGCAGCGGTATCTTCTACAGTGCCGCATCACGGAGTCGGGGCTCCTGCGGTGCGATCAGATTCTGCGGAACGAAGAGGGAGCGCTTGCAACGCGCGGGGACGACGGAGGAACGTACATTGTGCGGAACTGGTACCCGGGCCGGGAATGTGAGACGGGAAACAGTGAGGATCTTATCCGCGCCTCGGACGCGCTGGCGCGGTTACATACGGCAGCTCATCTGCCGGTGAAAATGGAATACCGGAGGGAATCCCTCGTGGAGGAGTGCATCCGCCACAATGTGGAAATTCGAAAGATCCGAAAGTATTTGCAGACAAAAAAGAAGAAAAATGAGTTCGAAAAACTGCTGCTGGCAAGCGCCGGTCCGTATCTGGAACAGGGAGAGCGGGCGGCCGCGGAAATGAAAGCTTCTTCCTATGAAAAACTGCGGCAGCGGGCGGACGAAGAAGGCGCCGTCTGCCACGGGGAATTCAGCCAGCACAATATTCTGCTGGAAAACGGCAGAGGCGAAACGGCGGTCAATTTCGACAAGTGGAACTTCGATCTCCAGGTGGCAGATCTTGGCTATTTTATGCGGAAAATTCTGGAAAAACACGGCTGGAGCGAGCGCGCGGCAGAACGGATCTTAAACGCCTACAGCGCCAGACGGCCGCTCGATGAGGGGGAAATCGAGACACTCCGCCTCTATCTTTCCTATCCGTGGAAATACTGGAAACTGGCAAACCGCTACTACGGAAGCAGAAAATCGTGGATATCCGGGCGGAATACGGAGAAACTAAAAACACTCAATGCGCAGCAGGCAGACTGGCTGCGGTTTGTTAAGGGATCCTTCTTTTAACCGTGCGGTGGAAAAGAGTCTGTTTTTGGCAGAAATCGCCATAAAACCGCTGGTATGGGGGACTTTTTTCTTGACAAGAGAGACGCATTAGTATATAAATATATACAGCTACGCGAAAAAGCCGGTCAACGTAACAGACTGATCATCCGGAAGAAAAACAGCCGGCAGGGCAGGTCGTGTGTATCAGCGGGCCCGCGTATCATGTAAAAAACAAATGTAAGATACAGGAGGAGTAAAACTCATGAACAAAACAGAATTAGTTGCAGCTATGGCTGAGCAGACAAATTTATCCAAAAAAGATGCAGAGGCTGCTTTAAAAGCATTTATCGATGTAGTATCTGAAGAATTAAAGAAAGGTGAGAAAGTTCAGCTGGTAGGCTTTGGTACCTTCGAAGTGTCCGAAAGAGCAGCAAGAGAAGGAAGAAATCCGCAGACTGGCGAGACCATGGAAATCAAAGCTTCCAAAACTCCGAAATTCAAAGCAGGAAAAGCTTTAAAGGACATGATGAACTAAGTAAAAATCTATGCGCTTAGATAAATTTTTAAAAGTATCAAGACTGATCAAGCGGCGTACCGTAGCCAATGAAGCCTGTGATGCAGGCCGTGTCCTCGTCAATGACAGACCGGCAAAAGCATCCGCACAGGTCAAGGCAGGAGATGTACTGGAAATTCAGTTCGGAAGTAAATCCGTCAGGGTAGAAGTGCTGAATGTGCAGGAAACCGTGAAAAAAGAAGAAGCACAGGAGCTTTACCGCTACTTATAAGAAGTGCGGCAGGATTCATGTGCAGCGAATAAAAAGAGAAAACCTTCATATAATGGGTGTATAGACCATTGTATGGAGGTTTTTTGCATGGGGGAGATGAACGAACAGGTGCACCGCCTTTTGCTGGAACAGCGGAAAACACTTTCTCTTGGCGGCGTGCAGGATGTGAAAAGCTTTGATGAGAACGAAGTTCTGCTCGTGACCGTCTGCGGTGTTCTTACCATCCGCGGAAAAGAGCTGCATGTGGGCCGCCTGGAGCTGGAAAAGGGAGAGGCGGATATCGAAGGCAGCATCGACAGCCTGGTCTATACGGAACATGGGCCGCTGCAGAAGAAGGGGTCTGCGCTTGCGCGGCTGTTCCGGTAAAAATGAGTGCGTATGTCACCCGGGAGCTGATTCTGCTCGCCTGTTCCATCTGGCAGGGGGCAGTCCTGGGGTTCTGGTACGATCTGATCAAGACAGCGCGGAAATTGATCCGCCACAGCCATGCGGCGGTATCTGCAGAGGACCTCTGCTACTGGATTGCGGCAGCGCTGTATCTGTTTGTACGGATTTACGGAGAGAACAGCGGCATTCTCCGTGGGTATCTGTTTGGCGGCATCCTTGGGGGCGCTGCATTGTACCACGCATCGTTTGGACGCTTTCTTCCGGAACTTCTGGCAAAGGGAATCAAAAAAGCAGGGCGAATCCTCGCTTTTCCAGGAAAATGGCTGGTAAAAAGTATGAAAAAACGGAGAAAAAGGTTGAAATTTCATGGGGAGAACGGTAAGATGTAACTACACATGTAAGAACAAAAGAAACAAGTCTGCGGACGAAAAACAACAGATAGTTTGGCTGCAGATGGTTGGAAAATAGAAAGCAAGGGTAAAGAAAAGAATGAAAGAAAGGGAAGAAAAGAATTCTGGCCGAAAGAAAAAAGTCAGAAAGAAGAGCCGTACAACAGAGTTCTCAATTACCATAGTCCTATGCTGCCTGGTTGCAGTCCTTACCGTAAAGGGAATCAGCCTTCAGCAGAAGGTCAATGCAAATGCATCCCGTCTTTCCAGTCTGGACAGCCAGATTGAAGAGGAGAAGCAGCGCACCGATGATATTACCGCCTTGAAAGAATACATGCAGACCGATGAGTACATAGAAAAAACGGCAAGAGAAAAACTTGGCATGGTAAAGGATAATGAGATTTTATTTAAAGAATCCCAGTCGAAATAAACAAAACAGATAAAGAAAGGGCATGATTTCGCAGTCCCCTTTGAAGTCCAGAACAAAGAGAGGAGGAGCGGAACATGCCGGAGTGGATCATTGCCATGTTCCTGATCGGCGCATTGCTGTCAGCAGGGGACATGGCTAAAATTTTTTTGGAAGCCAGAAGAAGCCGCCGGGAAGCGGCCGTCTATGACAATCATCCGCAGAAACTGCAGATGGAGCACTACGCCGATTCGTTCCGCGTTCTGGCAGAGAGCTTTTACCAGATGCCGTCAAAAAGTGTGATGCCGGAGACGGGCCGGGTGGACAAGATTCTGGAAAAAGAACAGCAGGAAGTCTGTAGCCGCTGTGCGAAGGCGTCGTGGTGCTGGGAGCAGTACGGAAACCTGACGCGCGAGCGGTGCCAGGAACTTCTTCAGACAATCGCCGACGGGGATGAGGACGAGATCAGCCGTGCAAAAGGCGAATGGAACGCCTCCTGCCTGAACGGCTCCCGCTTTCTGGAACTGTTCTGGAACCGCTACCAGCAGGAACGCCAGACGGCGCTCTGGTCGGGGCGTGTGGCGGAGAGCCGCCGCGTGGTGGCAGAACAGTTAAGTGAAGTCGCCGGGATTATGGACCGCGCCGCGTGTGATCTGTACAGCCTCAACAGTCTGCCGGATGAGCTCTCGGAAAAAATCTGCCGCCAGATGAAGAAAAACGGGGCTTTCGTCCAGAAAATCTGGCTCCAGGAGCGGCCGAAAGAGCATTTACAGATCTATATGACGGTCAAAGCGGGCCGTCACTGCCGGATCACGCTTCGCCAGACGGCGGAACTGATCGGTTCCCTGTGTGGAATCCCGATGGTTGCGGTACGCGACGGGGCACAGGTCTTAAGCGGAGAATACCAGACGGTGCTGTTTCAGGAGGATGTGAAATTCCAGGTTCTCTACGGTGTGGGACGCATCACCAAGGAGCAGGAGAGTATCTCCGGGGACAATTACAGTGTGCTCTGCGAAAACGGCCAGTTTGTCCTCTGCCTGTCGGACGGCATGGGTTCCGGGATCGAGGCAAACAGGGAGAGCGAGACGGTGGTGGAGCTGTTTGAACAGTTCCTGCGCGCCGGATTCCCGCGGATCATGGCGGCACGGATGATCAATTCGATGCTTCTGCTGCAGCCAAAGGAAGGGATGTTTTCCACGTTTGATGTTGCTTCGATTAATCTCTACACAGGCGTCTGCAGCTTTTTGAAAGGAGGTGCATCGCCGACGTTCCTTAGGCGGGATACGTGGGTGGAGGTTGTGGAGTCGACCAGTCTTGCCGCAGGTCTTGTTTCCCAGACGGATTTTGATACCACAACGAAAAAGCTGTACGACGGTGATTATCTTGTGATGATGACGGACGGAGTGCTGGACGCGCTGCCCGGGGACAGGACGGAGCAGATGAAGCAGCTTCTTCTCGAAGTGAAAAACAGCGAGCCGCGGGAATTTGCCCGGGAGCTTTTGGAACGCGTGCTGCGCCTCGGCGGCTGCCGCGCACGGGATGATATGACGGTTCTGGTCGCCAGAATCTGGAAAAAATAGGAGTAAAAACGAAGGATGCGAGAGAAAGTAAGAGCCTTTATGGAACAGTATCATATGGTAACGGCAGGCGAACGCGTGCTGCTCGGCCTCTCCGGCGGCGCGGATTCCGTCTGCCTGTTTCATCTGCTGCGGGAACTGCAGGAGCCGCTTGGCTTTTCGCTGCTGGCTGTCCACGTCAACCATAACCTGCGCGGCGCGGAAGCCGGGCGGGATGCGGCATTTGCAGAAAATCTGTGCCGGGAATATGATGTTCCGTTCTATCTCTATTCCTGTCCCGTGGAGAAGATCGCAAAAGAAAAGCATCTCTCGACGGAGGAGGCGGGACGCGCGGCGCGGCAGGAAGTTTTTGCAGCGTGCGCAAAGGAGCAGAGGGCAGTGAAAATTGCGCTCGCCCATCACCAGGATGACGTTGCGGAGACGATGCTGCATCACCTGGCACGGGGAACGTCGCTGGCCGGACTTGCCTCCTTACGCCCCGTGCGGGGGAATGTGATCCGTCCGCTTCTCTGCGTCGGACGAAAAGAGATCCGGCAGGAACTGGAAAGCCGGAAGTGTTCCTGGTGTGAGGACAGCACGAATGCAGAGGATGCTTACACGAGGAACGGAATCCGCCACCATGTGCTGCCGTATCTGACCGAAGAGGTCAATCCGCGTGCCGCCGCGCATATGGCACAGACATCGCTGGACCTGCTGGAAACGGAGGAATATCTGGAGCAGCAGACGGATCAGCTGATGGAGCGGTATGCATCCGCAGAGAAAAATGCGGTTGTGCTGCGTGATGCGGTGAGCAGCGAAGCGCCTCTTCTGCAGCGCTACGTGATCCGGCGCGTTCTGGAACAGCTGGCGGGAAAACGGAAGGATCTTACCAGGGAGCATCTGGAATCTGTGCGGGAACTTTTTGAAAAGCAGGTCGGAAAAAGTGTCTGCCTGCCGTATGGAATCACCGCCGTGCGCGGATACGAGACGCTCCGCCTGGAAAAGCAGGGAGTGCATTTAAAAGAAGAACGGAAAAGGAAAAGCGGCGAAGAAGTTCCAATTCCGGTTCCGGCCGGGTGGGAAGAGGAAAAAAGTCTCACATTTGCAGAAAATCCAGTCACGATTGTGAAAAAAACATCGGTTTTTCCCGAAAGAATTGAAGAAAAAAAGTATACGAAATGCTTTGACTGTGATAAAATAAAAGACGGTCTTGTCCTCCGCACGAGAAGAAGCGGAGATTATCTGAGAGTAACCGCAAAAGGCGGGAAAAAGAAACTAAAAGATTATATGATTGATGCCAAGATACCGAAAGAGGAGCGGGATTCCATTCTGCTGCTCGCCGACGGACCGGAGATCTGGTGGGTCGTGGGGTATCGCAGAGGAGAGAGCGGCCGTGTCGGGGAAGACACGAAAGCAGTTCTGCAGATACAGATTGGCGTTGGTAAGGAGGAAAACAGATGAAAGAGACAATCAGAGTATTATTAAGCGAAGAAGAAGTAGACAGACGAATTAAAGAAGTAGCAGACCAGATCAACCGCGATTACGCAGGAAAAGAAGTGCACCTGATCTGCGTTTTAAAAGGCGGCGTATTCTTTATGTGCGAGCTGGCAAAACGCATCACAGTGCCGGTAAGCCTTGACTTTATGTCCGTATCAAGTTACGGCGATGACACCAAGTCCAGCGGAGTTGTCCGTATTGTAAAAGACCTGGATCAGCCGCTGGAAGGAAAAGACGTTCTGATCGTGGAGGATATCATCGATTCCGGAAGAACGCTTTACTATCTGATCGACATCCTGAAAAAGAGAAATCCGAAATCCGTACACCTGTGTACTCTGCTCGACAAGCCGGAGCGCAGAGTGCGCGATGTCAAAGTAGATTATACCTGCTTTAATATCCCGGACGAGTTCGTCGTAGGCTACGGTCTGGATTACGCACAGAAATATCGGAATCTTCCATACATCGGAGTAGTGGAGTTTCACGAAGACGAGGAGTAAAAAGAAAATATGAACAGACAGCGCAGTGGATTTGGACTCTACGCGGCGTTTATGGTGATTATCGTGCTTGCCATGTTCTACATCACCGGAAAAATCAGCGCAGGCAGCAGCCCAAGTCAGCAGAAATTTGAAACCGCCGTAAAAGACGGCAAAGTGACATCCGCGCAGATTGTCCAGAACAAAGAAGTGCCGACCGGCTCCGTCGTGGTACAGGAGCAGGGCGGTGACAGTTATACGGTCAACGTGACCGACGTAAACGCAGCTATCAGCCTTCTGGAGGATGCTGATGTAACGTACACCGTGCAGAATGTCCAGAGAGACAGCATTTTCATGACGTCCGTCCTGCCGGCCCTGCTGCTCGGTATGATCCTTCTTTTCGGCATGTCGATGATGAACCGCTCCATGGGCGGCGGTGGAGGCGGCGGAAACAAAATGATGAATTTTGGAAAAAGCAACGCCCATATGTCCACCGACAAAGACAAAAAAGTCCTGTTCCGCGATGTTGCGGGCTTAAAAGAGGAAAAAGAAGACCTTGTTGAGGTGGTCGATTTCCTGAAAGCACCGGAGAAATATACACAGGTCGGTGCGAGAATCCCGAAAGGAGTTCTTCTTGTGGGCCCTCCTGGAACCGGTAAAACCCTTCTGGCGAAAGCTGTTGCAGGAGAGGCAGGCGTGCCGTTCTTCAGCATTTCCGGATCGGATTTCGTGGAAATGTTCGTCGGCGTCGGCGCTTCCCGTGTCCGCGACCTGTTTGAGGAAGGAAAAAAACATGCGCCGTGCATCATCTTCATCGATGAGATCGACGCCGTGGCAAGACGAAGAGGCACCGGCATGGGCGGCGGCCACGATGAGAGAGAGCAGACCTTAAACCAGCTTCTCGTTGAGATGGATGGTTTCGGCGTCAATGAGGGCATCATCGTGATGGCAGCGACGAACCGTGTCGATATCCTGGATCCGGCGATTCTCCGTCCGGGCCGTTTTGACCGCCGCGTGGTTGTAGGACCGCCGGATGTCATGGGCCGTGAGGAAATCCTGAAAGTCCATGCAAAGAACAAACCGCTGGCCGAGGATGTGGATCTGAAACAGATCGCGCAGACGACCGCAGGCTTCACCGGCGCAGAGCTGGAGAACCTGCTGAACGAGGCAGCGATTATGGCGGCAAAGGACCGCAGAAGATTTGTGCGCCAGTCCGATATCAAGTCTGCTTTCATCAAAGTGGGCATCGGTGCGGAGAAGCGCAGTAAAGTCATTTCGGATAAAGAAAAACGGATCACCGCATACCATGAGACAGGCCATGCGATCCTGTTCCATATGCTGCCGGATATGGAGGCGGTCTATACGATCTCCATTATCCCGACAGGTCCTGGCGCAGCGGGCTACACGATGCCGCAGCCGGAGAACGATGATATGTTCCAGACGAGAGGCAAAATGATGCAGTACATCACCGTATGCCTCGGCGGCCGTGTGGCAGAGGAGCTGATCTTCGACGATATCACAACGGGCGCATCCCAGGATATCAAACAGGCGACGGCTACCGCGCGTTCCATGATTACGAAGTACGGTATGTCTGAGAACCTTGGTCTTGTCGCTTACGATTCTGACTCGGACGAGGTCTTCATCGGCCGCGACTGGGGCCATACGAAGAGCTACAGCGAGAATGTAGCCGCAGCCATCGACGAGGAAGTCCGCCAGATGATCGAGAAATGCCACGATCAGGCGAAACGGATTATTCTGGAGCATTCCTATGTGCTGCATGAGTGTGCAAAGCAGCTGATGGAAAAAGAGAAGCTGAGCCGTGCTGAATTCGAAGCCATTTTTGAGCAGGAAGCACAGATGACAGGAACAGCACCGGAAGTTTCTGGAGAAATCTGATATCTTTTTATTTGCAATAGAAAACCTGCAGAGAACAAAAAAGTTTTTTGCAGGTTTTTTCTGTGATTTTACGGGCGTTTGTGCAAATTAAAACAGAAAATCCGAAACGCCGGAAAAATTCATCGTTATTTTGAATAAGAATCAAATGAAAAAAAATCGCGATTTGTGCAGACTTTTCGAGGGACGTATGGTACTATAATAACTGTAAAAACCCCCCAATACATTATATAGTTTTTGCTACACCCCATAAGAGAAATACCTTCTCCAAAAGAGCCAGCGTACCCCGCTGGCTCTTTTACTATATAAAAATCCAATAAACACAATCGTTACATGTGTTCAGAAAAAGGTTGTATTACATGGCGGTGTGGGGTAAAATATAAGGAATGAATGATTGAGAAAGACAGAGGCGTTAGTTCATGGATAAAACAAGAATGCAGCAGTATATGTCACAGATGCGGGCGATGTTCAACAAGCATGCGCTCTACAGCGATGAATCCCCGCAGTATCAGATTCCGTTTGAGCCGAACCCGGGCGACACGGTGAAGATCCGGTTCCGTACCCTGAAAAATAATGTAGATGCGGTTTATTTCATCAGCGGTTCCACCCGTGCACAGATGCAGGTCGGTTTGGTCCGGAACGGTTTTGATTATTACGAGATCGAGATTCCGGTCGGAAATGAGCCGATCCGCTATTTTTTTGAGATTCAGGCAGGCCACGTGGTCTGTTATTACAACAAGCTCGGTGTCACAAGAGAGCTGCAGGAGATGTACTCTTTCGGCATTATCCCGGGCTTCCATACGCCGGACTGGGCGAAGGGCGCTGTCATGTATCAGATTTTTGTGGACCGCTTCTGCAACGGAGATCCGTCCAACGATGTGCTGACGGGAGAGTACAGCTACATCGGTGAGCAGGTCAACAAGGTGGATGACTGGAACCGCTTCCCGGAGCAGATGGATGTCCGCAATTTCTACGGCGGCGATCTGCAGGGCGTCATTGACAAGATGGATTATCTGCAGGATCTCGGTGTGCAGGTCATTTATCTGAATCCGGTGTTTGTTTCGCCGTCGAACCATAAGTATGATATTCAGGATTATGACTATATTGATCCGCATTTCGGAAAGATTGTCTCCGACGAAGGCGATCTGCTCTGGCCGGGCGACAAGGACAATACGCGGGCAACGCGGTATATTGACCGTGTGACGAACAAGGCGAACCTGGAGGCGAGCAATGAACTGTTTATCCACCTGGTGGAGGAGGCGCACAAGCGCGGCATGAAGGTGATTCTGGACGGCGTTTTCAACCACTGTGGTTCGTTTAACAAGTGGCTGGACCGCGAGCGGATTTATGAGGCCGGAAAGGGCTATGAGCCGGGCGCGTATGTGGCGCAGGACAGTCCGTATCACACGTTTTTTAAGTTTTATAATGAGCATAACTGGCCGTACAATGAGTTTTATGACGGCTGGTGGGGCCATGATACGCTGCCGAAGCTGAACTACGAGGGTTCGGAGAAGCTGATGGAGGATATTATGCGCATCGGCGCGAAGTGGGTTTCTCCGCCGTTTAATGCGGACGGCTGGCGGCTGGATGTGGCCGCTGACTTAGGACACAGCCCGGAGTTTAACCACAAGTTCTGGAAGGAGTTCCGGCGCGTTGTGAAGGAGGCGAATCCGGAGGCAATTATTCTGGCTGAGCACTACGGCGATGCGATGAGCTGGCTGCAGGGCGACGAGTGGGATACGGTGATGAACTATGATGCGTTTATGGAGCCGGTTTCCTGGTTCCTCACGGGTATGGAGAAGCACAGTGATGAGTTTAACCAGGGACTTCTCGGAAACAGTGAGAGTTTTATCGGGGCGATGACGTATCATATGCCGGCGTTTTATGCGCCTTCGCTGTATACGGCGATGAATGAGCTGGATAATCATGATCATTCGCGGTTCCTCACGAGAACGAATCATCGTGTGGGGCGTGTGGCGAATGTTGGGCCGTATGCGGCTGCGGAGAATACGAATAAGGCGGTGCTGCGCGAGGCGGTTGTGATTCAGATGACGTGGCCGGGGGCGCCGACGCTGTATTATGGGGATGAGGCCGGCCAGGTTGGGTTTACGGATCCGGATAACCGGAGGACGTATCCCTGGGGACAGGAGGATCAGGAGCTGATCCGATTCTATAAAGAAATGATTGCGGTGCATCGGAGATTTCCGGTGCTGGCGATGGGATCGCTGAAATTTTTGTGCCATGATTATAATGTGCTTTCTTATGGACGGTTTAATCAGGAGGAGCAGGTGATTGTGATAATTAATAACCGGAATGAGAGGGTGCATGTGGAGATTCCGGTGTGGCTTACCGGGATTAACCGGAGTTCGGTGGCGAAGCTGACGCAGGTGTTTGCGACGGATGCGGTGGGATTTTCTTCGGAGGAGAAAGAAATCGAGGCACCGGCGGGCATACTGGAGATGGATTTGCTGCCGTTATCGGGAGTGGTACTGCATAGATGCGAGGAGTGACGGATTTGGGGGACGCCTCGCCGCCGCACACCCGGTGGTCTTGCGTGATGCGCAGGGCAGCGGTGGAAAAGCGGGGGAAAAACGTAGAAAAAACGGAGGTCTTTCGACAGACACCGGCATTATTCGCCGGGAAATCTGATGATTTCCCAGCTCAGAATGCCTTGAAATCTGGTGTTGAGCACCAGATTTCAGTCTTTCGAAAGGCTTCCGTTTTTTCTGGTTTTTCCAACCCGCTTTTCCAATGCTGCCCTGCGCATCACGCAAGACCACCGGGCGCGCGGCGGCGAGGCTGGTAGTGGGAACGGGAGATGGGGCTGGATCCGCTAGGGCGGATCGGCGTAAGATTTTTGGGGGAGAATGGAAAAAGAGCTCCGATTCGTATGAATCAGAGCTCTTAATCGTGCCGCAAACCGGGATCGAACCGGTACGGGTATCACTACCCACGGGATTTTAAGTCCCGGGCGTCTGCCAGTTCCGCCACTGCGGCATATGGACGGAGATGGATTCGAACCATCGAAGCAATTTGCAGCAGATTTACAGTCTGTCCCCTTTGGCCACTCGGGAATCCGTCCATGTATTTTGTTTTGTGTCAGAATGACTTCCGACATTGATTGATTATACTGGATGTGGAGCAAAAATGCAAGTGTTTTTTTGAAAAAATAAGAAAAAAGTTGAAAGGGGGGAGCCGGTCAGGTATAATATGATATATATGGGCTTCTATATTGAGAAATAAACAACCTGAAAATGGAGGGCATAGGGTAACTATGATTAAAATTAAGGATTATATCCGTGCGGGGTCGCTGGAAGAGGCGTATGAGCTGAATCAGAAGAGAAGCGCCTGTATTTTAGGCGGAATGCTCTGGACGAAGATGGGAGAGCGACAGGTGCAGACGGCAATTGATCTTTCCGGACTCGGACTGGATCAGATTGAAGAGTCGGAAGAGGAGTTTTCCATCGGATGCATGGTGACGCTGCGGCAGATGGAGGAGCATGAGGGGCTGAATGCTTATACCGACGGTGCGGCACGGGAGAGTGTGCGGAGTATTGTCGGGGTGCAGTTCCGGAATCTGGCTACGGTGGGAGGCAGTATTTTCGGCAGATTTGGATTTTCGGATGTGCTGACGCTGTTTCTGGCGCTGGATACGGAGGTGGAGCTGGTTTATGCGGGACGGATGCCGCTGGCGGAGTTTGCCTGTTCAAAGAGAGACAGGGATGTGCTGGTAAGGCTGATTGTGAAGAAGCATGAGGGTGTTACGGTTTATCAGAGTCATCGAAATTCCAGAACGGATTTCCCGGTGCTGACGTGTGCGGTGCGGGTGGAAGACGGAAAAGGATGTGCGGTGCTTGGGGCAAGACCGGCGAAGGCGGCACGTGTAGAGCTTCCGGCGGAGCTGGCGGAAAAGCTGGCGGCTGGAAAGGCATCTGCGGAGGAGCTGAAGGCGGCGGCTTCGGAGATTTCTGATCAGTTTACATATGGCAGTAATATGCGCGGAAGTGCAGAGTATCGTCATCATCTGGGACGGGTGCTGCTGCGCAGATGCATGGAAGAAATTCAGAAGAAGGAGGAGCAGTGATGAAGATTTCGATGATCTTAAATGGAAAGAAGACGGAAGCGGAGATCGATGCAGACATGCTCCTGATCGATTTTGTGAGAAGCCAGGGATGCTACAGTGTGAAGCGCGGCTGTGAGACGTCGAACTGCGGGCTGTGTACGGTTTTTCTGGAGGGAAAACCGGTGCTGTCGTGTTCGGTGCTTGCGGCGCGGGCGAATGGATGTAAGGTGGATACGCTGGAAGGCCTGCAGGAGGAAGCAGAAGAATTTGGTTCCTTTATTGCCGGACAGGGCGCCGAGCAGTGCGGGTTCTGCAATCCGGGGATGATTATGAATGCGATTGCGCTGTTCCGGGAAAATCCGGATCCGAGTGAGGAAGAAATTAAAGAATATCTGGCGGGAAATCTCTGCCGCTGTTCCGGATATGAAGGACAGCTTCGGGGAATTTTGAATTTCCTTGCCTGGAAAAAGCAGCAGGGAGGTGCGTCATGAGCAGAGAAAATCATATCTATGAACCGGACTGGTCGGGAAGAACCGATCAGCTCTGCAGTGTGAATAAGCCGGTGATCAAAAAGGATGCCCTCGCGCTGGTAACCGGAAAGCCGGTTTATGTAGATGATCTGGCGCCGAAGGATTGTCTGATTGTCAAGGTACTGCGGAGTCCGCATGCCAATGCAATCGTAAAATCCGTGAAAAAGACGGCAGCAGAGCGTGTTCCGGGCATTGAGGCGATTTATACCTGGGAGGATGTGCCGAAACAGCGTTTTACAATGGCAGGACAGACCTACCCGGAACCAAGCCCGTATGACCGTCTGATCCTCGATCAGCATGTGCGCTACGTGGGAGATCCGGTGGCGATTATTGCCGGAAAAGATGAAAAATGCGTGGACCGTGCGCGGAAGCTCCTGAAAGTAGAGTACGAAGTGCTTCCGGCCATTCTGGATTTTCATCAGTCCAAGGATAATGAACTGCTGGTGCATCCGGAGGAAAGCTGGAAATCGCTCTGTCCGGTCGGTGCGGACAATCAGAGAAATCTCTGTGCAAGTGCGGAAGATCACAACGGAGATGTGGAAGCCGTGCTCGCAGAGTGCGATGAGGTTGTAGAGCATACGTATCATGTACGCGCAGCCCAGCAGGCGATGATGGAGACGTTCCGGACATACTGCTTTATGGATACCTACGGACGGCTGAATGTGCTGAGCTCGACCCAGATCGTTTACCATGCGCGCCGCATTCTGTCCAATGCACTCGGCATTCCGAAATCGAAGATCCGTGTTTCCAAGCCGAGAATCGGCGGCGGATTCGGAGCGAAGCAGACGGTGGTTGCCGAAATTTTCCCGGCGTTTGTAACCTGGAAAACCGGAAAACCGTCGAAAATGATCTTTACGAGAGAAGAGTCCCAGACAGCATCCACACCGCGCCATGAGATGGAAGTAACGATCCGCCTCGGTGCGATGAAGGACGGAAGAATCCGTGCGATCGATCTGTATACACTTTCCAACACGGGTGCATACGGCGAGCATGGACCGACAACGGTCGGCCTTTCCGGCCACAAATCGATTCCGATGTATGGATCTCTTGAGGCTTACCGGTTTGCGTATGATGTTGTGTATTCCAACGTAATGTCAGCCGGTGCTTACCGCGGATACGGTGCGACGCAGGGTATCTTTGCCGTAGAATCTGCTGTCAGTGAGATGGCAGCGCGTCTTGGCATCGATCCGATCCGGATCCGGGAGCAGAACATGGTCCGTGAGGGACAGTTCATGCCGGCTTACTATGGCGAAACGGCAAACAGCTGTGCG
Source organism: Blautia sp. TM10-2 (assembly GCF_003480845.1). Taxonomy (NCBI): domain Bacteria; kingdom Bacillati; phylum Bacillota; class Clostridia; order Lachnospirales; family Lachnospiraceae; genus Blautia; species Blautia sp. TM10-2. The sequence goes on from NZ_QUJZ01000002.1 coordinate 159,555, forward strand.
CTTGACCAGTGTGTGGAGCGTGCGAAAGAGATGATCGGCTGGGATGAGAAATATCCGTGCCGTGATATGGGAAATGGAAAGGTGCGCAGCGTCGGCATTGCGATGGCGATGCAGGGCTCCTGTATTTCCAATCTCGATGTCGGATCGGCAACAATCAAAGTCAACGACGACGGCGGCTATACGATGCTGATCGCAGCGGCCGATATGGGAACCGGCTGCGATACGATTCTGTCCCAGATGGCGGCAGAGTGTCTGGAGTGTGATGTGGATGACATTACCGTTGTCGGCGCAGATACCGATACGTCCCCGTATGACTCCGGTTCCTATGCATCGAGTACGACGTATATTACCGGAAAAGCGGTGGAAAAAGCCTGCATGACGCTTCGGAAACGAATCTGTGCCCTGGCGGCAGAGCGGATGAACGTGCCGGAAGATGAGACAGAATTTACCGGTACCGGCGTCGTGCATGAAAAGAGCGGAAGCAGCATGACGATGGAAGAAATCGCAACAGCGGCCATGTGCAATAACGGCATCGCGCTGGAAGCGACGGAAAGCAACTGCTCTCCGGTATCGCCGCCGCCTTATATGGCTGGTGCGGTCGAGATCGAGCTGGATAAAGAGACCGGCGAGGTCAGGATTCTCGATTATGCCGCCGTTGTCGACTGCGGAACCGTCATCAACCCGAACCTTGCGCGCGTACAGGTCGAGGGCGGTCTGGTGCAGGGCATCGGCATGACGCTGTTTGAAAATATCCAGTACACGGACAAGGGTCAGATGATCAATAATTCGTTTATGCAGTATAAAGTGCCGACCCGCCTCGATATGGGCAAGCTGCGCGTCGAGTTTCGGAGCAGCTACGAGCCGACCGGTCCGTTCGGTGCAAAATCGATCGGCGAGATCGTCATCAACACACCGGCTCCGGCGCTGGCACATGCAATCTACAATGCGACGGGTCTGTGGTTCCGCGAACTGCCGATCACGAGCGAGCAGATTGCAATGGGAATTGCGGAAAAAGAATGCGAGTAACGATACTTTATCTGGCAGCCGGGAACAGCAGACGGTTCGGGGAAAATAAGCTGCTCTATCCGCTGGATGGAAAGGCGGTGTACCGCCATCTGCTGGACCGGCTGGCCCAAATTGCCGGAAGGCATGAGAACTGGGAACTGCTGGTTGTGACGCAGTATGAAAGGATTCTGGAGGAGCTTGCGCCGCTGGTAAAAGCCGGGCGTCTGCAGACGGTGTTTTCGCCGGACAGCGAAAAAGGAATTTCCTATACAATCCGCGCGGGAATCGAGGCGGCGGAGAAGCAAAATGCCGATGCCTGTGCGTGTTTTGTGGCGGATCAGCCGTACCTGAAGGAAGAGACGGCGGAGCGCTTTCTGGAATCCATGGAGATGCAGAAGGCTCCACTTGGCTGCGTTTTCTGCGGCGGCGAGAGCGGCAATCCGGCGTGGTTTTCAAAACCTTATTTTTCAGAACTAAAAGAACTTTCCGGCGACCGCGGCGGGAAAAAGGTGCTGAAACGGCACTGGGAATCGGTAATTCCGTTCCTGGTCGAAGCCGCGTGGGAATTAAAGGATCTGGACCGGAAAGAGGATCTCTGCTGCAGAGACACCGGCGGCTGCCATGAATAAAATTTGAGACAGTGCGAAATTTGATGGATTTGGACTTGCATTTCCAGTGAGAAGTAAGTACAATGGGTATAATAAAAATTCGGGAGGCTTCAAAAAAATGCAGTTATTGGAAGACAGAATCCGCAAAGACGGAAAAGTACGCGAGGGAAATGTCCTGAAGGTGGACAGCTTTTTAAATCATCAGATGGACGTCAATCTGTTCCGGGAAATCGGAAAAGAGTTTCAGCGTCGTTTTGCGGGAGAGGAGATCACGAAAATCCTGACCATCGAGGCATCTGGAATCGGAATTGCCTGTGTTGTGGCTGAAATTTTTAATGTTCCGGTTGTGTTTGCAAAGAAAACGCAGACCAAAAATATCGCCGGCGATGTTTATACCACAAAAGTAGAATCTTTCACCCATGGAAGAGTTTATGATATCATTGTTTCCAAAGAATTTCTGGGAAAAGGAGACAAAGTTCTCCTGATCGATGATTTCCTGGCAAACGGAAAAGCGCTGGAAGGACTGGCAACCCTGGTACAGGATTCCGGTGCAGAGCTCGTAGGAGCAGGCGTTGTCATCGAAAAAGGGTTCCAGATCGGAGGAAAACTGCTGCGTGACCGCGGCATTCATCTGGAATCTCTTGCCATCGTCGATGGTATGGATGATAAAACCGGGGAAATTACCTTCCGGAAACAGTAAGGAGGCGTCAAAATGGCAAATCTGATTGCAAGAATTGCCGTTCTTCTGGTTCTGGCGGCCGCAGGAATGGTGCTGGCCGACAGAAAAGAAAAAATTGATCTCAGTGTGTCACTGCTGCTGTTTCTGGCGGCAGTCAATGTGACCTCTTTTTTCAGCCTGAAAGATAACAGGATTGTAGTTGTCATGATTCTGACGGTATATTTTCTGTTGTACGCAGGCGCAAAAGAGCTGCTGCGGAGACGGGCAGAGAAAAAAAGAAAATGAATGCAAACCGAACATCCGGCTGCGAGCACCCATGCAAAAGTGCCGGTCGGATGTTTTTGAATTTTTCTGTAAATTCAAAAAGCCCTCCGGGCAGGATCGCACTGCGGCGGAGGGGGAATTATGTCGCTGAAGCGACCCGCCGCCGGCGGAGAATCCTGAAAATTACCAAAATAAGGAGAACCGATATGAGACTGCTGCTGGCAGAAGATGAAAAAGAGATGGCGCACGCGCTGGAAGCAGTGTTTACACATAACCATTATTCTGTAGATGTTGTTTATAATGGAATTGATGCTGCGGACTGGGCAGAGAGCGGAAACTATGACGGCATGATCCTGGATATTATGATGCCGGGAAAAAGCGGGCTGGAGGTCTTAAGCGAGTGGACGGAGAGCATTCATCACCAGATTGAGCGTCTGAACAGTCTTGTAACACAGCTTCTGACGCTTGCAAAATGGAGGAAGGTGGCGGAGAACTGGAGCTGAAAACATGGAATGCGTCAGAAACCATCATGGATGCCGTAACGTCCTTTGAAGCCTCTGCGGTTACGAAACAGATCGCGTTGCAGAGCGATATTGCAGAAGAAGTCCATATGGAAGGGGATGCCGCAAGAATCCACCAGCTCGTTTCTCTTCTTGTGGATAACGCCGTTAAATACACTCCGGAGGGTGGAAAAATCCACATTTTCTGGCGAAAAAACGGCAAAAAAGCAGAATTTTCGGTGCAGAATACCTGCGATACCCTGCCGGAAGGTGATCTCAACCGCCTCTTTGGCCTCTTCTACCGTGCGGATGCGTCGCGGGCCAGGGGAAAGAGGCGGCTATGGAATCGGCCTTTCCGTGGCTGCTGCAATTGTAAAGGCACATAAGGGAAAAATCACCGCAGAGCGGACACGAGATGGCATCTGTTTTAAAGCAGTCTTTCCGGCAAAAGGATGAAAGAAACAAAATTCCGGAAAAACGGAAAAATGACGGCAGGGCAGGAAAGGCAGACACACAAAAAAGCAGAAATCAAAAGCTTCCAAGAGAGAAAAAACAAAAGAAAACAAAAGAAAACAAAAGAAAACAAAAGAAAACAAAAGAAAACAAAAGGAGGAATATATGATGTTTGATTGTGGTTTACAAAACATTTTCCAGCTGAAAAGCGGACAGTCCCGTTCCATCAACTGGGAAAACCGGAACGGAGAAAAAGGAAAAGGCGGCATGGCATCCAGCGATCTTGGTCCGTCCAGAAAAGGTTCCCCGTGCATCCCGAAAATAGAAGCAGGAGAGACCGTAACACTTGGTGAGATCCAGGGAGAAGGCATCATTCAGCACATCTGGATCACCGTCACAGACCGTACCAGTGAACGCAACCGTTATGTTCTGCGGGATCTTGTTCTGCGCATGTACTGGGACGATGAAGAATTCCCATCCGTTGAATGCCCGCTTGGCGATTTCTTCTGCTGCGGTTTCGGTGTTTCCTATCAGGTAAATTCCGTCCCGATTGCTGTCAATCCGACCCGTGGTTTCAACAGCTATTTCCCGATGCCGTTCCGTAAAAACGCCCGTATTACCATTGAAAATCAGTGTGATGAGCCGATTCCGGCCTTCTTTTATCAGATCGACTATTGCCTGACAACGGTTCCGGAAGATGCTGCCTATTTCCATGCCCAGTGGCGTCGTCAGCGTATCACGGAAAAGGCAAAAGACTACGTTGTCCTCGACAACATCAAAGGGAAAGGCCAGTACGTTGGAACTTATCTTGCACTGACCAGCCTCGAACGCTACTGGTACGGAGAAGGTGAGATGAAATTCTACATCGATGGAGACAAGGATTATCCAACCATCTGCGGAACCGGAACAGAAGATTATTTCGGCGGTGCCTGGAGCTTTGCAACACAGCAAAATGGCCAAACCGTCGAAAATCAGTACTGTACTCCGTATCTTGGCTATCCTTACTACTCTACCCACGATACCTTCCTTCATAATGATTACCACAATGATGATCAGATGCCACAGCGCAGCTTCTACCGCTGGCACCTTCTTGATCCTATCCTTTTTGAGAAGGATCTTAAGGTAACCCTTCAGCAGATTGGCGTCAGTCATGGAGGTCTTTTTGAACGTCAGGATGATGTCGCTACCACAGCTTACTGGTACCAGACGCATCCTCATGTACCATTCGCGCCACTCATGTCCAGAAAAGAGCGCTGGCCAAGATGATTTTTGACGCTTTTCCTATTTTATATGTTTCATGACTTTGCATATCGGCTACAAGAGTCCGTTCCGAACAAATCCGCTTCCAACGAATTTGTCCGGAAACGGCTCTTTCTTTTTTTATATGGTATTCAAAAAGCGATCCGGATTACAGAGGTCCGTCTTTTCACAAACCTTTCACATTTTCCGTCCATTCTTTAAGGTTCCTTTAAAGTTTCCTCATTATACTTAAAAATGTAAAAAACATTTCCGGAAGTAAATCAAACGAAAGGATCAATCGATTATGATGCAAAGCCAACAGATTCCCATGACCTTCCAACGGTATGAAACAAAATACATGCTTTCCCCGATCATGGCTCGCAAGCTTCGCAAGAGCCTTCCGGGTCATCTGCAGATGGATGAATACGGCCTTGATACCATCTGCAGCCTCTATTACGATACCCCGGATCACCAGCTCATCCGCCGTTCGCTGGAAAAACCCGTCTACAAAGAAAAACTGCGACTCCGCAGTTATGGTCCGGCCAAAGAGACCAGCCCCATCTACGTAGAACTAAAGAAAAAATATGAAGGAATCGTCTACAAACGCCGCGAGCGCATGATATTATCAGAAGCGGTTCCCTATCTTGCGGGAAAATCAGAACCGGGCTTTGACAGCCAGATTCTTCACGAAATCACCTGGTTTCGTAACTACTACCGGGGGCTTGCTCCCGCTATGTACATCGCCTACGACCGTATCGCCTGCTTCGGCACGGAAGACAGGAACTTTCGTGTCACCTTCGACACTAATATCCGATGGCGTACCGACAATCTGTGTCTTGACGGTCCAACGGAAGGAACCAGACTTTTAGAACCAGGCTGGTATCTCATGGAGGTGAAAACACCAGGTGCTGTGCCCCTATGGTTCAGCAAAATTCTGGATGATCTTGCAATCTATCCGGCATCATTTTCTAAATACGGCTTTGCCTATCAGATCGAAAATCAGAAAGCATCAGAAGAAAAAGCTTTCATACCATTCACAGATATCCGGCAAACCGTATCAAAAACAGCATTCCGTTAGCTGAATCAGGTAAGTCCTCTGCGGCCATTGCGAAAAGCAAGAAGCAGTGGGTGGACTTACAGCTTGCGAAAAGCCTTTTTCAAACATAATCTGCTTCACAAAAAAAGAAAATGTAACTATTCAGAGCCATGCAAAATAGAAGAAAAATCGCGAATCATGCTTGCATGAATGAGCGGTTTTTCTGGAACTTCATATGGCGAGAAGCAACATCGCGATGTAGCGTAAGCGGAATCGAGATGGGGCTCTGAATAGACAAGAAAATAAAAAAATACTGGGAGGAATTTGCTATGCTTAACACAATATTCAGTTCCGTTTTTACAGAAACAATCGCCGCCTTCACCTTTGGTCAGTTCCTTGCCTGCACAGCAGTGTCTCTGATTCTGGGACTGTTGATCGCTGCTGTTTACAGGTACAAAAGTGAATGCACCAAAAGCTTTGCTGTCACGCTTGTTCTGATGCCTGTGATCGTACAGATGGTGATCATGCTCGTCAATGGAAATCTTGGAACCGGAGTCCCTTGATTATACCAGTGTTTTTGACGATATCTTTGCCAGGTATCTGACCCGTTGCGAGCTTGTACAGGTAAAAACCACGAATATGGGAAGTCTTTTCAAGCTGGAGTATCGCATCGTATTCCGCGAGGAAGGCGAAGAGAAAAACATGATTGACCAGCTCCGCTGCAGAAACGGAAACCTTGAAATCCTGTGCAGTCGTGCACAGACCGGAAGGGAGGAATTATAATGAATCGAAACAGAAATAAAAACAGAAAAAAAGAGACCGGCGCGGTCGTCAGTCTGTTTCTTGTATCATTGCTGGCCTTCGGCGGATGCGGCACAGCAGTGACATCTTCCAGCTCTGTAAATGCCGAATCTGCCCGTACAGAGTCAACCGGCGAAACATCTGCCGACAACGCGGCGGCCACATCAGAGAGCATAGCTTCGGAAAATGCAATAGAAAGTGCCTCCGACATTGATTTCGATCTGGAACTGACCGAATCCACCATCGATACCGAATTCACAGACCGTGAGAAGAGCGGAAGCTATAAAGCATCAGAAGCCGTAAAAATTACACTTAATAAGACGACAGCTACCGTCTCCGGCAGCGGAGCCAAAGCAGACGGCAGCACAATTACCATTACGGAAGAAGGCGTTTACATCGTAAGCGGAACACTTGAGGATGGCCAGATTATCGTAGACGCATCCGATTTCGACAAGGTTCAGATCGTACTCGATGGAGTCCATATCAACTGTGAGACGAATGCTGCCATCTACGTTCGCGAAGCGGACAAAGTTTTCATCACGCTTGCTGAAAACAGCAGCAACACGCTTGGCGGTGGAAACGAGTACACTCAGATTGATGACAACACGGTAGACGGCGTTATCTTCTCCAAATCAGATCTTGTCTGCAACGGGACAGGAAGTCTGACCATCGAGGCAGACTACAAACACGGGATTGTATCCAAAGATGACCTTGTGATTACCGGCGGAACCTACAAAATCGTCGCTGCGGACAACGGGATCACAGCCAAAGATCAGATTAAAATTCTGAATGGAAGCTTTGACATTGATGCTGCAAACAGTGCGGTCAAAGCGAAGAATACGGATGACGCAGAGCTTGGAAATATCTATATTGCCGGTGGCGTTTTTACAGTTAAGGCAGAACAGGATGGATTCCATGCAACCGGCAGCATCGTTGTCGATGACGGAACCATCACCGTAAACTCCGGTGATGACGGTTTCCATGCGGAGCTCGACACCGTCATTCGTGGCGGAACGATCCTTGTTGAAAAAAGCAACGAAGGCCTGGAAGGAAAACGCGTCGTGGTCAACGGCGGTGACATTACCATAAACGCCAGCGACGATGGCATCAATGCCGCAAATTCCGGCGACGATGGCGCCAATGCTGCCGGTTCCGGTGACGATGACAGCAATGCCGCAAGCTCAAACGACGATAGCAGTGCTGTCGTAAACTCCGGTGATGATGGCAGCATATCCGGTGCGGCAGACGGAAAGGAACCTCCGCAAATGCCGCCTGATACAGAAAACGGCAGCGATATGCAGCCATCGCAGGACTTCGATCCGGAGAACGCTCCGTCTGGCGGAAATGCGCCGCAGGACTTCGATCCGGGGAACGCTCCGTCTGACGGCGATGCTCCACAGATGATGCAGAGAGGCCCCGGCGGCGGAGGCAACTCTGAGCTTTATATTAAAATTACCGGCGGAACCCTGACCGTATCCGCCGATGGTGATGGTCTTGATTCCAACGGCGGTCTTCTCGTGACCGGCGGAACTACGATCGTGTACGGGCCGACCAGCGATGGTGACAGTGCCCTCGATTACGACGGAAGTGCAATTGTGACCGGCGGAACCTTAGCTGCTATCGGCAGTGCCGGCATGACGGAAAGCTTCGACGAAGCTTCCACCCAGCCCGTTATCACCTATTACTGTACGGAAACCCAGTCCGCTGACACTACCATCACACTGACAGACAGCGATGGAAGTGCCCTCTTCACGGTCACACCCGAAAAAGCCTACGCCAGCATCGTTTTGACCTGCCCAGAAATGAAACTGGACGCAACGTATACTCTGGCTGCCGGTACCGACAACGAAGAGATCACCCTCACGGACATCATCACCACCGCCGGAACCCGGTCTGTTAAAACAATGAGCGATCCCGAAGGTGGAAAAATGCCAAATAACAGCGACAACAAAGGAACTCCGCCTTCAAAACCAAGCGACACGGCTGAGTGAACCGTTATAGTTCATTCAGCACCGGAACATTTGCTGTTCCGGTGCGTAAGAAAGTGATTCTACTCATGATTCTACCGTGGCTGTCTTCCTACTTCCAATTTGCCGTATTCTGTGCTAAAATAACCTCACAAGAAAAGAGGTAGAAAAATCATGTATGATAAACTGACCGAAAACGATATTAAAAAAATGCAGGAAGAAATCGACTACCGCAAACTGGTTGTCCGTCCAAAAGAACTCGAGGCTGTAAAAGAAGCCCGCGCTCAGGGCGATCTCAGCGAAAACTTTGAATACAAAGCTGCTAAACAGGACAAAAACCGCAACGAAAGCCGCATCCGCTATCTGGAAAAAATGATTAAAACCGCTCACGTTATTTCAGATACCTCAAAGGACGATGAAGTCGGCATCAACAATACCGTTCAGGTTTACATCGAAGAAGATGATGAGACAGAAACCTACAAACTTGTCACCACCGTTCGTGGTAATTCTCTCAAAGGATACGTCAGTATCGACTCGCCATTAGGAAAAGCCATTCTGGGTCATAAAGTCGGCGACCGCGTCACTGTAAAAGTAAGCGATGCCTATAGTTATGATCTCATCATCAAATCCATCGAAAACACTGCGGATACCGATGATGAACTCCGCAGCTATTAAAGGACAGAAAGAAAGGAAAATACCAGTCATGGAAAAAATTGCAAGCTTTACGATCGACCATATCAAACTTAAACCAGGCATTTACGTTTCAAGAAAAGATCACGTAGGTGACAGTGTCATCACAACCTTCGACCTGCGCATGACATCTCCAAACGATGAGCCTGTTATGAATACCGCTGAGGTTCACACCATCGAGCATCTTGGCGCAACGTTCCTTCGCAATCACGAAGAATGGAAAGATAAAACCGTATATTTTGGTCCAATGGGCTGCCGTACAGGATTTTACCTGCTGTTGGCCGGTGATTACAGCTCGAAAGATATCGTTTCACTCGTAATAGAAATGTATGAATTTATCCGCGATTTCAAGGGCGAAGTCCCGGGTGCATCCCCGAAAGACTGCGGAAACTATCTGGATATGAATCTGTCCATGGCAAATTACCTTGGCAAAAAATACCTGGATGAGGTTTTGTACGGAATTGATGAATCCCGTCTCGTCTATCCGGAATAAATTCTAAAAATGGTAACTATTCAGCGCCATGCAATTTCGCATGGCTCTGAATAGTTACAAAAAATGAAAGAAAACAGGGGGAAACAGAGTATGAGAACCATGGAAAACGAAAACCTGCGCGTGCAGATCAGCGATCACGGCGCAGAACTTAGCAGCATCTACGATAAAGCGGCTGACCGTGAGGCAGTCTGGATCGGCGATCCGGCCTTCTGGAACCGCCACGCACCGGTCCTGTTCCCGTTCGTCGGAAAAGTAAACGGCGGCTTCTACACCCATAAAGGAGTCAAATACCCGATGGGCCAGCACGGTTTCGCCCGCGACAACGAATTCGAGTGCATCGAAAACACCGAAAACAAAACAGTACACCGCCTGGTATCGACCGAAGAAACAAAAAAAGTCTACCCGTTCGATTTTGCCTTCACCGTAACCCAGGAACTCTCCGGCAGAACCCTGACCATCACCTGGAACGTAGAAAACACCGGTGATGATGACATGTACTTCTCCGTCGGCGGACATCCTGCATTCATGATTCCGGAACAGTATGACATCGTCTTCAACAAAGGCCTGGAAAACCACACCGAGACCGAACTCGAATACGTCCTGATCGACCCGGAAACAGCAGGCGTCGATGTCGCACATCCGAGAAAACTGAAACTTCAGGACGGCAGAATCCCGTACACCAGAACCCTTTTCGACGAGGACGCCCTGATCTTCGACAACACCCAGGTCGAGCGCGTCGGCGTAGAAGTGGATGGAAAACCGTATGTCACTCTCACCTGCAAAGGCTTCCCGAGCGTCGGCGTATGGTCCAAGCCAAAAGCAGATGCCCCGTTCGTGTGCCTCGAGCCATGGATCGGCCGCTGCGACAACGTCGGCTTTGACGGCGAATTAAAAGACAAATACGGCGAACAGCACCTGAAAGCCGGGGAAACCTTCCAGGCAGGCTACACCATCACCATCGGAGAATAAGGACCCGAAAAAAAGAAAAACCTCCGAAGTACAGCGAAAAGAACACGATTCCTGTACTTCAGGGGTTGAAATTTTACGGTTTCTTTACTATAATTAGCATCAAACCAAAAAACGCATGTAGTTCATCATGCACAGAAGAAAAAACAGGAGGGAACGTTCTTGAAAAGAGAAACGGTTATCGTACTTGATTTTGGCGGTCAGTACAATCAGTTAATTGCAAGACGTGTACGTGAGTGCAACGTTTACTGTGAGATTTATTCTTACAAAACAGACATCGAAAAGATCAAAGAAATTCAGCCGAAAGGTATTATCTTCACCGGCGGCCCGAACAGCGCATATCTGCCGGATTCCCCGACTTATACAAAAGAAATTTTTGAACTTGGAATCCCGATCCTCGGCATCTGCTACGGATCACAGCTGATGATGCATCTGCTCGGCGGAAAAGTAGAAGTAGCACCGGTCAGAGAATATGGAAAAATTGAGGTAACCGTAGATACCAGTTCCGCACTGTTTGAGAACGTATCCGAAAAAACCATCTGCTGGATGAGCCACAACGACTACATCTCCAAAGCAGCTCCGGGCTTCGAGATCATCGCCCATACGGATGACTGTCCGGTAGCAGCCGTTGCAAACGTAGAGAAAAACCTCTATGCAACCCAGTTCCATCCAGAAGTTCTGCACACCAAAGAAGGAAAGAAAATGCTTTCCAACTTTGTATACAATGTCTGCCGCTGCGCCGGCGACTGGCACATGGACTCCTTCGTAGAAGAATCCATCAAAGCTATCCGCGAAAAAGTAGGCGACGGAAAAGTCCTCTGCGCACTGTCCGGCGGAGTCGATTCCTCCGTAGCAGCTGTTATGCTTTCCAAAGCAGTCGGAAACCAGCTGACCTGCGTATTCGTAGATCACGGTCTGCTGCGTAAAAACGAGGGCGATGAAGTAGAAGCAGTCTTCGGACCGGACGGGCCATACGACCTGAATTTCATCCGCGTCAACGCACAGGAGCGTTTCTATGCAAAATTAAAAGGCGTAGAAGAGCCGGAGAGAAAACGTAAAATCATCGGCGAAGAGTTCATTCGTGTCTTCGAAGAAGAAGCAAAGAAAATTGGTGCTGTAGACTTCCTGGTACAGGGAACCATCTACCCAGACGTTGTAGAGAGCGGCGTCGGCGGAGAATCCACCGTCATCAAATCCCATCATAACGTCGGAGGACTGCCGGATTACGTAGATTTCAAAGAAATCATCGAGCCGCTGCGCAACCTCTTCAAAGACGAAGTAAGAAAAGCCGGCCTTGAGCTCGGCATCCCGGAATACCTCGTATTCCGTCAGCCATTCCCGGGCCCGGGACTTGGCATCCGTATCATCGGCGAAGTAACCGCCGAGAAAGTCAAAATGGTACAGGACGCCGACGCGATCTGGCGCGAAGAAATCGACAAAGCCGGAATCGCCCACGAAATCGGCCAGTACTTCGCAGCCCTGACCAACATGCGCTCCGTCGGAGTCATGGGAGATGAAAGAACCTACGATTACGCCATCGCCCTCCGCGCCGTCACCACCACCGATTTCATGACCGCCGAAAGCGCCGAAATCCCGTGGGATGTCATCGGAAGAACAACCAGTCGAATCGTAAACGAAGTCAAACACATCAACCGCGTCATGTACGACTGCACCGGAAAACCACCGGCAACGATCGAGTTTGAATAGTAAACAGAGAGCCGGGAAGCCGCATAAACAGCGGACTTTCCGGCTCTTAGTATGTGGCGTGATACCTTTTTGATACCTGTTTTATTGAAAAAATAGATTTTCTTCTTCTTCAAATCTTAGATCTAGATATTCATGGATAGCAATTTCTATATCATTTATATTTTGAATAAGTTCTTTTCCGTTAGATAAGTTTTCTTTATAAAATTCCATATAGGTTGTTCTGCGTCTGACAGCAGATGATTTTTCGTTTGGTACGGGACGACATTTTTCGGGAATTAGGTAGGATAATATACTATTTTCTAAATCTGTTAACAAATTAGGGGTGTATAGAATTAAATGATAATTTTGAAACCAATATGCTTCATCTGTGTTATTCTTTAAAGTATTAATATCCTGTTCAGAAAATAAGTGAATGCTAAGATAATATGAAATTAGCACTTGATTTTTTGAACACAAAACTAATTCAGTATTTTCTGCTAATATATCTGTAAGCCCTAATTCACTAATTGCATAAAAATAGTATAGTTGTTCTTCATGAAACGAAGTTTTTAGGGATTCCTTAAACCGTATCTTGAAAAATTTCTTTACTTTATTTTTATCAAAGTTATTCATATAGCTAAACTTGTCAATACAATATAATAGTGATTCTGGAGAAGTTCTAAAAATATAACATAATTGATGGTAGTCATATTCTTTTGTGATGAATTTTTCTAAATTTAGTGTTCTGAAATATTTTGTTTTAAAAAAGTTGTTAATAAATACTCTTTTTTGCTTTTCATCGTATAATTGAGATATACGGTACACAATTTGATTTATAAAAACCAATTTATTTTGCGAACTTTCGCTGCTGTAATGTGTATTACAATGTGCAATTAATTTTTTCCAATATCTCGCAATTACATTATAAGAATTAAATTTTTCATAATCCCATATTTCATATTTGTTTTCGTTTCCTTGCAAATCGAATTGATCTAAAACAGAATAAAATATTTGGATTATTTTACTTACGTCCTCTTTGTTACAAAAGAAATAAAAATCATCGGAAAAATATGTAAAATCACAAACGATATTTTGCTCTACAAGCGCATTTTCAAGAACATAACTTATTTTTGCTAAATGTTGTTCAGCAAAATATAGAGATAAATAGTTACCCATAATCAAGCCGTTTGTAGCTCCAAAATTCATATTTGTAATATAGCGGTCAGGTAAGCCATTAAAATCTAAATAGTGAGTATATAATCGCCCATAGAATTCCTTTATATCTAATTTGATTAGATTGTCATAGACACATAGCTCTTCAAAGTCATTTTCTAATTGAACATCATATTCCCCAATCGCAAAATCCCCTGTATTTAATCGAACAGATAATCGTTTATGAGAAGTGTCAAGTTGTTGCGGATCATCAAAGTGTGGAAATGTTTTAAAATGTTCATAAGCACAAGTTAAAGAAATAATATTGGGAAGCTTCAAGGTGCGAAAGCTATTATCATTTTTTCGTATGGTAAATTTGATAGGTTTTGTCCAACAAGTATCATCAATGTCTATGGAAGCTGGACTTGTTGGGAAAATTATATTGTCTATATTTATAAAATGCCGAATAGGGTTTTTAAAATTATAAATATTATTATAATCCATTATATTTTCTCCAATCATAACTGTTATTTTTCTTGTCATTTCCCTTTTCATCAACGCTACTGCTGGAAGCAGGCCAGTTGATTTTCCATTCAAAATATTCGTCCTCTGAAATTTCTCCGCTTTTTAGCTGTTCTTTCCGCAGACACCATTCACGTAGAAATTCATTTACAAGACCGTAATCAATCCACATAGCGACAGGGGCATGAGCAGGCCATTCGTCACTATCATTATAGCGAACAGACTTATCATCAGAAGCGTTGCACTTGCCGGGATTGCGGACAAGCTGGAACAGATGAAAGGTATTGCGGTTGTCCTCGTCAAGCCAGAAAAAAGTCTGCATAATGTCCTCGGCGCAGCCGGGGGCTTCGGTAATAAAATTGATATAGTTGACATTCAAAATTTTGGCAATTTCCATGAGAGTATCTTTTTTGGGAACACGATAGCCGGATTCATATTGTGCTACACGAACATCAGCGTTGCGCTCCTCATATCCCAGCTTCAATCCTAGTTCCCGTTGTGTTAATCCCCGAAATGTGCGGATTCTCTTAATTCGTTCTCCCAGTGTCATAATTCTGTGTCCTTTCCTTAAAATTTACAAATTACACACCATAATCCATTCTTCTTTGTTTTCCCGTATAATATCAAAGCCGATTTTTCGATACATTTCAGCCGCATAATTAGCCTTTTGAACAGAAAGTGAAACACGTTTATAACCATGTGTTTTCAACAAAGATAGCATTTCTTTCATCATATCGGTTCCTATCCCCTGTCCCCGGTATTCTTTGTATAGAGAGATGGCAAGAGAGGGCGTTTCATCATCAATATGTCCGTAATCGTGTATAATGCGTACCCAGACAGCACCAACGATTTTTTGTTCAACTTCTGCGACTAATGCGAAATCAGCTTTTGATGCCCCGAAGCGGTCAACATAAATTTGTAATTCGGGAGAAGCGATAATATTTTTCGGTGGCGGCTTTATACCGTCTGGAATAAAAATAGCTTCGTATAGAAATTCATTCAATAGAGGATATTCCATTACCGTCATTTCTCGTATCGTGTATTCCATAAAGCCCTCCTGTGAAAATAGTTATCCCGTTTCCTACATTGTAGCATACCTAAAATAATACGGCAACAAAAACTTATCAGAAATGCTAAATTTAATAAAAAAGATAAACTTAACAAAAAAGCTATTGACAATAGCAGAAATGTTAAGTATACTGAAAATATAGAACTTAACAAAAAAGTTAAAAATCTAAAAGGAGGACGTGTATTTGAAAAATGATTTATTTGTAACAGCCGGAGAAGTGGCGCAGGAATTAGGCATTTCCAAACCATTTGCTTATAAGCTGGTGCGGCAGATGAACGAAGAACTGGAAGCAAAAGGTTTTATCACAATCGCCGGACGAGTGAGCAGAAAATACTATGAAGAAAAATTTTATGGCATGGCACAGGCGAATTAGGAAAGGAGTGAGATTATGGCGGCGTACAAAGACGAACAGCGGGGAACATGGTATGTGTCCTTTCACTATTATGACTGGACTGGTAAGAATTGCCGGAAAGTTAAGAGGGGATTTAAGACCAAACGGGAAGCAACAGAGTGGGAACGGCATTTCCGTATGAAAGAAGCGGCTGACTTGGATATGACTTTTGAGGAATTTGTTCAGGCATACACAAGAGATATGAAGCCGAAACTGAAACACAATACCTGGCTGACGAAAGAGCATATCTTGAGGACAAAGCTACTGCCCTATTTCAAGGATAAGAAAATGCGTGATATTCGTCCGAAAGATATTATCCAGTGGCAGAATGAACAGATTTCCTATCGTGATGAAAAAGGAAAGCCCTATGCTCCGACTTATTTGAAAACTCTGCAATCAGAATTGAGTGCACTGTTTAATCATGCGGTACGGTTCTATGAACTGAAAAGCAATCCTGTTGTAAAGGCGGGGCCGTTGGGAAAGGGAAAAGCGGAGGAAATGTTGTTCTGGACAAAAGAGGAATATCTGAAATTCATTGAAGCGGTAAAGGACAAACCATATTCCTATCATGCGTTTCAGATATTGTACTGGTGCGGTTTACGAGTGGGCGAACTGTTAGCTCTCACGTCGCAGGATATTGATTTTGATAACAAAGTCATTCGGATAACAAAATCTTATCAGCGATTGGAGGGTAAAGATGTAATTACAGACCCGAAAACTCCGAAAAGCAAACGAAATGTAAGTATGCCGGATTTCTTATGTGAAGAACTGAAAGATTATATCGGCAGATTATACGGGATTCTTCCCACTGACCGTATCTTTCATCTGACAAAAAGCTTTCTGCACCATGAAATGACAAGAGGGGCGAAAAAAGCGGGAGTGAAACGCATTAGAATCCACGATTTGAGACATTCTCATGTATCACTGCTTATCAGCATGGGATTTTCGGCGGTATCAATTGGAAACAGGGTGGGGCATGAAAGCGTGGATATTACTTATCGCTATGCTCATATGTTCCCGACGGAACAGACACAAATGGCAAAATTGCTGGATGAAGAATTTAAGGAGGGCGCAGAGGAATGAGCGGCACACACAAATATCCGACAATCAGTTTCCGTATCTCTCCGAGAGAGAGGGAAGAAATCGAAGCAAAGATTTTCACAAGCGGCATGAAGAAAAAAGATTATTTTGTCCGTTCCTGCATTTATAACCGGGTGTGCGTGGTAGGCAAGAAAGAAACAGTTTATCAGATTGTGGAACGGTTGCAGGAAATGGAGAATCGGCTGGTGGAACTGGCGGAGCAAATTGATGGCAAAAAGCCGGGGATTACTTCCGAAGAAATCAGAGATTTGCGGGAAGCCTATGAAGATATGCTGAAAGCAATTCTTTGGATGTTGGACGGTGCAAGGTATCTGTGGCAAGGCGAAGAAAAAAGCCCTGACAGCGGCAACTGTTAGGGCTGTGATAACTGGAAAACCTCTGTTATCAACAATCACAATTCAAGTATAGCAGAGGTTTCTTCCGGTGACAACGAATTTTTCAAAAACGGAGGACATTATGGTAGAAACGAGAACAGAATTACAGATGATTAAAATGTCGGAGATACAGTCGCAGGAGGTGGCGTGGCTGTGGTTTCCGTTTATCCCTTATGGAAAGCTGACGATTGTACAAGGCGATCCGGGGGACGGTAAGACAACTCTTGTGCTGAACATAGCGGCGAAGCTGTCAAAAGGCGAGGGTCTGGACAGCAAAATGAAACTGACGGAGCCGCTGAATGTGATTTACCAGAGTGCGGAGGACGGGCTTGCAGATACGGTTAAGCCCCGTTTGGAAACGGCAGGAGCAAATTGTGAAAATATTTCCGTCATTGACGAGAGCATAAAATCACTTTCCATGATAGATGAACGTCTGGAAGAAGCAGTCATAAGGACAAAGGCGAAGCTACTGATTTTAGACCCGATACAGGCGTATCTCGGCGGCGGTATGGATATGAACCGGGCAAATGAAGCAAGGGATATGACAAAGAAGCTGGCGACTTTGGCGGAGAAATATCAATGTGCCATTGTACTTGTAGGGCACATGAACAAAGCGGCTGGAAATAAGGCAGCATATCGGGGCATGGGTTCCATTGATTTCTTTGCGGTGGCAAGGAGCGTCCTGCTGGTCGGCAGAGTGGAGGGCGAAGCGAATATAAGGGCGGTAGTCCAGATAAAAAACAATCTGGCGGCGTTTGGGCACCCGAAAGCCTTTGAGTTGTCGGAGGACGGTTTTCACTGGCTCGGAGATTATGAGATTACCGCTGATGAAGTGTTGGGCGGTATCGCTCCGAAAGCGAATAAGCTGGAACAGGCGAAGCGTCTGCTCCGGGAAGTGGCAGAAACAAACAATGCCATGCAGAGCAATGAGATTTTCAATCTTGCAGAGGAACAGGGTATATCCAGACGGACGCTTGAAAATGCGAAAAAGGAATTGAGTATCAGAGCAAAGCGGATAAACAATTCGTGGTATTGGGAACTGGATAAAATCAAGCCGGAATAAGGCAATAGCGCAACAATGCAGAGTATATAGAATTTGCGGGCTTGGTGTCTGCAAGGTTGCAAAAGATATAGACCTTGCGTTGTTGCGGTCTTGAAAAGGAGGGCGAATATGATACGACAGCCAGAATGGGGAACCCGGAATGTGAACAAATATTTTTACGAGAGTGAAGCCCGGAGGATTGCCGAACTCAATGAAATATTCGGAGATATAGAATTGACTGAGGCAGAAATGCGGATGCTGATATGGCTTGCCGGATGGGATGAATATACGATAGAAAATGTACTTTCGGCTATCCGAAAAGCTATAGCGGCGGAAGTAAAGCGGCGGCAACAGCCGCCCCGTCCGTAGGACGGAAAAGCCCCCGGCAGGGCGCAAAGGCAGCTTTTGATGGATGGAACGGCTGTCAAAAGTGCTTTTGCGTTACTTTCTACGAAAGTAACAAAGCTTATGCGCCGTATCCGGCGCTGATTGCCCGGAAAGGGAGAAAGGATATTGATTGAAGCGAACTATCAGCTTTATGACAGGAAAAGGCTCTGTTAACCATAATAGCAGAAAATTCCATGCAAAGAATACTGACCCGGAGCGAAGCTGTCTGAACGTGGAATACTGCAATGAAAATGTTAAGGACGTATATCACGAATTATTTGATGAAGCACTCGCCTGGTACAATGAGAAGCAGACCAGAAGTGACCGCCGGATTGACGATTATTATGAGAAAATCCGTTCCGGCAAGCAGGAAAAGCCATTCCATGAAATTATTTTGCAAATCGGGGATAAGGACAACATGGGGGCAAAGACAGAGAACGGACAGCTTGCGGCAAAGGTGCTGGATAAATATATGCGGGATTTCCAGCGGCGAAATCCTACGTTAAGAGTATTTAGTGCCTATCTTCATATGGACGAAGCAACGCCCCACTTGCATATAGATTTTGTACCGTATACGACAGGAAGCAAGCGGGGACTTGATACAAGAGTTTCTTTGAAACAGGCGTTATCTGCTCTCGGATTTAAAGGCGGTACAAGGCGGGAAACGGAATTAAATCAGTGGGTGGCTTATGAGAAAGAACAGCTTGCCGCCGTCATGCTGGAACATGGGATTGAGTGGGAGAAGAAAGGCACACATGAAAAGCATTTATCTGTTTTGGACTTTGAGAAAAAGGAGCGGGCAAAGGAAGTCGCAGAATTGGAGCAATCTATTTCTGACGGAAAAGAGCGATTATCAGATATTCAGATTCAGCATAGAAAAGCAGTGCAGGAAACAGAGCAGATACGGCAGAAGGGCGAAGCAATCCGGCAGGAAGTGTCGGAACTTTCGGAAACAAGTGATTTGCTGAAGGAGCAGGCGACAATGCTGGCAGAGGACAAGAAAAAGCTGCTGTCTGATAATGTGAAATTGGAGAAGCAACAGAAGAAATTGCAACAGGATATTGAGAAAATGGTTCAGTCTAAGGCGGTCATGGAACGGAACATACACGCCTATGACGAGGACGAGAAGTGGCAGTTGCCTGAACCGGCGGCGTTGATGTCTGCAAAGGCTTATAAGGATAAAAAAGCCTCTCCACTTGTGGAGAAATTGAAAGAGACGATAAAAGTACTGACGATTAAATGCGTTCAACTTGCGGAACAGGGAAAGAAACTGAAAGATAAAGTTACCCGGCAGGAACAGCAGATCAGCTGCCTGACAGATAAGATCATGGAGCAGAGTGACATTATTGACCGATTGCAGGAGAAAACGGCAGATTTGGAGCGTTTAGAGCGTTATTTTGGTAGAGAACAGGTGCAGTCGATAGTTGAGCGGTCTAAGGCTCTGGAACGGGCAGAAAAGGCAAATAAGCGCCCGAAACGTGCATTTGAAATGAACAGATAGGGGGATTGATAGAGTGACAGATATGGAGAAAAAAGTTATGGTTCGGCTATGCGCGAAAATTCTTTCGGAGACGGATTTGTATGATATGGATATGGAAGTACGCAATCTGATTGACTGGATATGCGTGTCGGAGCAGATAAAATCAAATAATAATGAGATACGTAGTCTGACCGGAGAATATAAGCGGATTGAGCCGGATTGCCGGGAGGGAGTGCGGGCGCAGTTGGAGCGCATGAAGTCACTCTGTAAAGAACGTGACAGCTTGTATGAGAAGCAGAACGATTTGAAAGGGCAAAAGCAGAAAATCGAAAGAGTATTGGAACGGTAGTGATTTGGGGCATGGCGGCGGCTGTGCCCCTTATTTCTTGTGGCAAAATCGCTGATAGTATGCTAAAATCAAAGTACAGAGATAAAAACACAACGTAAGGGATAACATCTCTTATAGAGCCGGTAGGTAGTCCGGTCGCACCGCTTTGGTGTAAGTAGCCCTCCCTCCTTGGGTCGTCCGTTCTTTGTTCAGTACAATTTTTAAGGAGGAATTGTCATGGACAAAGCATTGGGCAGATTGACAGTATTTTTTGAGGAACCATTCTGGATAGGTGTGTTTGAACGCATATCGGAGGGAAAATTATCTGTATGCAAGGTTACATTTGGGGCGGAGCCGAAAGATTATGAGGTATACGATTTTATCCTGAAAAATTACTATCGGCTGCGGTTTAGTCCGGCTGTGGCAACTGATGTAAAAGAAGCTGGTCGCAATCCGAAACGGGTACAGAGAGAAGTGCGGAAACAGGTACAGAATACCGGGATAGGCACGAAGTCGCAACAGGCTTTGAAATTACAGCAGGAGCAGTTAAAAACTGAACGTAAGACTGTGAGCCGGGAACAACGGGAAGCAGAGAAACAGCGGCAGTTTGAACTGAAACAGCAGAAAAGGAAAAAGAAGCATAGGGGCAGGTAATACCTGTTCCTATCTTTCTACAGAAGCATTTGAGATAGGGGGATTCCATATGGAAAATTATTTGCCGTACATAGTATCAGTAGTTTGTGCTTTGATTTCTGGCTTTGCAAGTTATGCTGTTGCAAGAAAGCAGAGCAGAGAGGATATTAAAAAACTTGAAAAGACTTATGAGTTGGACTTGGAAAAGGAAAAAGAAAAGCATAAAATGGAAATTGATAAATTGCAGTTAGAACATAAGAATCAATTAGAGTTGCAACAAAAACAGTTTGAAAATCAATTAGGTAGTGATATGATGAATACGCTTATCTCTGAGGCGATGAAGATGCCAGAGGTAAAAAGACAAATTTCGCAAGGCATGAATACAGCAGGCAATAAAAGACGGTAATTCTTTTACTGTGGGATAAGTATATATTAGTGGTCCTTAGCATATAATTTTAATGGAAAGCTCTATTGACTTTCCTCTTTGCGCTTGCTAGTATGTAGGTACAAAGAAAGTTTACCACTGACCGATATGTGGTATATAAATGGTCGGGTTGAAAGTTTACCGCTGACCGATATGCGGTATATAAATGGTTGGGTCGAAAGTATAGTCCTTCGCCGCAAGGCGAGGGACTTTTCCGTAATGAGGACAGGCAAATGAAGAAAACAGGCTTTTACATTATCAAGGATAAATTTTTTGAAGATATGCCAGATCCGTATCTCAAAGGAAATAAGGCAGGAAACAGACCACGTTATTACTGCCTTGAAGATACAAGTACCGGGATATACTGGATGATACCATTGTCTAGCCGCATTGACAAATACAGACGGATTATGGAGAAAAAAGAAAAAACCGGGAAATCTTGCGACATTCTTCATATCGCCAAACTGGACGACAGCCGGGAGAGCGCATTTCTGATACAAGATATGTTTCCGATAACAGAAGAATACATAGAACGGGAATATACAATCGCCGGAAATCATCTGATGTTGACGAGTGAGCATACCGCCAGAGAGATTGAGCAAAAAGCGAGAAAAGTTATGGGGATGTTGAAGCGAGGTATT
This sequence comes from Blautia sp. TM10-2, assembly GCF_003480845.1. Lineage (NCBI taxonomy): Bacteria > Bacillati > Bacillota > Clostridia > Lachnospirales > Lachnospiraceae > Blautia > Blautia sp. TM10-2. The sequence goes on from NZ_QUJZ01000002.1 coordinate 181,486, forward strand.
AAGTTTACTCCAACGCAGCCAGACGTTATGGCGATATTAGAGAAGTTGAGGGAGCGCCGATAGCTTTTCCTTATTGGTGTAATAATTACATGGTGCTAGCACCATGTAGATAGAGCAATTAAGGAGAAATATTCGTGATACCTGTATGATACCTGTTTGATCGGAAACTATGAATAAGGCGTGAAATTTGGATATTATGAATATAAAAATCTGCAAAAGACAATTATATATTTAACGATTATGTTATGGTTACAGGGAGTTTGAGTAGCGGACTAAATTGCGAAAAAGCCCATAAATAAAGGCTTTGCGGGCTGTCTGGATGTTCCAGTGGAGTGCAAATGGAGTTAAAAAATATTTTTTTTCTTTGTTTTCTTTCCGGAGTTATCTGAGATTTTCGCAAAAAGTAACTATGCTCAGAAAATATAATTAGTGTGAATATGAAGAACAGTTTGTTTTGATGGAAATATTTTCCGTCAGGGCAGACTGTTTTTTTATACCCTTTTTCAATGATATAAACTCCATGATTCAGAGATAACACATATGGAAACTGTAAAATTAAAATAATTTGCTAAATTTCGGAAAATGATGTCCGATTTTGCATCTGCCAGTACAGAGTATATGAAGAGATAAATATTCAAAATACAGGAGGTACTGATTATGCAGAACAAATTATTTTTAAAGGCAGCTGATATATGTGAACTTCTGGAGGTGAAACAGACATCGGCTTATGAGATCATTGGCAATCTGAATAAGGAGCTGGAAGAACAGGGATATTTGACGCTTAGAGGAAAAGTTCCGACAAAGTATTTTGTGAAGCGTTTCTACGGGGTAGAAGATACCTGTGAGATTCCACAGGAAGAAGGAAAGGAATGGTTTCATGCGTAAAAGAAAAATGTATTTATCAGTGGAAGACATTGCCGAACTCTTTGAGTTATCAGTTTCTTTTGCTTACCGGGTGGTGGAAAGAATGAATGCTGATCTGGCAAGTAAGAACTATTATGTGATTCTCGGTCGGGTGCCAACCCGTTATGTAGAGGACAAGATTTATGGTCTGGAACATGTTGAGCAATATTTGAAGGAGGATAAAGCGATATGAGTATAGTGCAGGAAAAAATGTATATGGATGTGGATGATGTGTGGGCAATTCTTGGTGTTTCTAAAGCGTATGCCTACAATTTGATGCGAGAGTACAACAAGGAGTTGAAAGCAAACGATCAGATGTATATGTACAGACAAAGCCCAAGAGCAGATGAGCGAGTAACAAGTACCGAAGCGAATGCAGTGGTTAAGGATGCAGGAAAGACAGATAGAAAAACGGCACAGCAGAAGCAGATGGTAGATGGAAAAGATAAGAAATTATCCATTCATGAACGGCTTGAAATCAATAAGAAGATTATTCAAGAAAAACAGGGAAAAGATAAGCCGGAGAGAGGAGCTGATTGAGGTGTGAGATAAACAGGGGTGCTAGAATAGCGGATACCAGGCTACTAATGAAGGTGTGGGAAGTTGATTCCTGCATCTTTTTTTAGTGTATAAATAAAGTTTTGCTGTATTTATTTGCGAAAATACAGATTACTTAAGGTGGAAAATAATATTACTTTTTGCTATAATACCGCTATATCATTGGCAGATGTTTAGGTTTTAGATAAACATATACTATAAAATACGGAGGTACAACACGAATTGGATACACAATAAAAAATTTTATTGACTCAAACAAATTCCCAGGGATGAAATTAATTAGTGACAATTCAGGAATCAATAGAGAAATAAGAGGAGTTCGAATTATTGTAGCTCCCAACATGGAAAATTTTCTGGGGGGGGTGAGTTGCTCCTAACTTCTTTGCCCGCTTATGAAAAACTAGATGATCATATGATGGTAAGTCACTTAAATGAATTAAATAAAAAGCAGATAAGTGGATTTATTGTGAAAAGAAAGCAGAATACAGCTCATTTAAATAAGTTGTTTGAAACTTTGGTATGTTTTTGTGAAGAACACAATATACCTGTTTTGGAACTTCCACAGGATATCAGTTACTGGTTGGTTATTAAGTATGTACTATCTCAAATATGTAGTAATATCGTAGTTGCAAAATTTATTTATTCTAAATTAACTCGAGATGAAATCAGTCAGTATTTTGCTGGAAGAGCTATTAGAGAGAAAGCAATAGAGAAATTGATTTGTGGTCTGGAAACTATGCTTGGAAATCCTGTTGCTTTGTATGACGCACAATTTCATAATATGTATTCAAGTACATCAGAACCAATTGAATTAAAAATTTTAAAGGATAGCCCAAAATATGTGCCTAATATCATTACGCAGCTTGAATATATACGTCAAAAAAGAAATAATGTTGAATATATAAAAGAAATCGACATTTTCGGTCAGAGTAAGTATTATTTGCTAATATCAGAGATAAACGAACCATTAATGGAATTAGATTTTATAACATTAGAGGGGGCAGTTTCAGCTTTATTATATTTTTTAATTCAAAATGAAACGGTAAAGAGTATTGAAAAGAAATATCATAGAGATTTAGAATATCGAATGCTAAATGGATCGCTGTCAGAATCAGAGAAAGAGGATGTTGCAAATCTGCTTGATCTTAATGCAACAGATGAATATCGGGTTATCACATTTTATTTGAAATCTGGAAACAATAAAGAAAATTTCAGTGCTGAACAAAGAAAAGAGACAAAGATTGTAGAAAAAGCAGTTTTAAAATTTCTACCTAAAGAGTATATTTTTTGTAATACAAATCGAATCATATATATTCACAAGGAAAATAAAAAGAAGGAAAACGGGAATTTCGAAGAAAGCTGGAAAAATTTCAAAAAGAAACGCAAGATCAATTGACAGATAGAAAAGAACAATTTGAATTCCTGATTGGGATAGGAAAAAGTGTTAAAGGTTATCATGATTTGAAAGATTCTTTTGAAGATTCTAAAACTGCAATAGAATACATTGATGTCATTAGAAAGATAACAGGTGATATACAGAAGTCAGTAGTGGATTGTTCAAAATTAGGATTCTTTCATGTTTTTACAAATATTAAGGATGAAAAGCAATTAAGAACATATATACCAGATACAGTCCATGAGATTCATCAGTATGATGTTCAGAAAAATGGAGAACTGATTGATACGCTGGAATGCTATTTGAATCATAAACAAAGTATTCGAAAAACTTCAGAGTTAATGTGCGTGCATGCTCGAACAGTTTCATACCGTTTGCAGAAAATAGTAGAATTGACAGGAATGGATTTTGACAATGTGGCTGAGATATTAGCTGTTCGAAACGGAATTATAATATTAAAAATATTGGAATTGTTATAAAAGATAACGAATCACATGGTTAGTGTGGTTCGTTTTTCTTTTTGGAAAAATTCATATAATGGAACACTTCTTGCAAAATACACACACCATATTTGCAAATTTTGTGCATTATAAAAAATAGAAAGAACGATATACTATTATATGTGAAAATAGTATTAAGGAATATTTTTTTGACATAAACTAGTACCTTTAAGGGTTGAGTTACGTAAGAGGTGGAGTTATGGAGCAGGAAAAACCAATGGTTTGCACAGATAAGGACTTTGACAGGTTTTATGTAGCATTAAAATTAAATCTAAAAACAAATAGGTATGAATGCATTTACTCACATAATCAAGAGGTCTTTGAAATAGCAAGGAAGACAGAAGATTATGATACGTTTATTCAGATATATATAGAGAGATTTATTCATGATGCTGATAAATCAAAGCTACGAGATTTCCTGTTAAGCGATAAGTTAACAGAAAATCTGGTTCATGGCTATGCAGAGCAGGATATCGTATACCGCAGAATAGAGAGTGAAAAATCTTATATAAAGATGAGGGCTAAGAAATATGTGGATATAAAAGATAATATAGCAATGATTACATTACATAATGTAAAAAGAACCTACAGATCCGTAATGGAAATGAAACGAGAACTCCAGAAGAACGAGCGCGATAAGACCAAGCAATATTGGAATATGGTGTCATTATTGTCTACAGTTCTGGATCATAATAATTTATCAGAAGCGGAAAACCAGGACAATATTATTTTCTTTACAAAGCAGATGTATCTCCAACTGCAGAAAAATTATCCGGAATATGGAATTACAGACGAAGAAGTAGAAGCTGTATCACATTTGGCGCCAATTCATGATATTGGAAAAATCAGGGTGCCTGTTGAAATTCTGAACAAAAATGGCAGGCTGACAGATGAAGAGATGGAAACCGTGAGACAACATCCACTGGTTGGAGCTGAAATGACAAAGAAGTTTCCAAAAGGTCTTACTATAGACAAATTAAATGCGCTTAGTTATGAAATCTGCAGACATCATCATGAACGATATGACGGAGCTGGGTATCCGGATGGTTTGCATGGAGAAGAAATTCCTCTTTGTGCACAGGTTGTGGGACTGGCTGATGCATATGATGCCTTAATCAGTCCTCGCCCCTATAAAAGTAAACTGACTCATGGAGAAGCATTGCAAATGATCCTGAACGGGGAATGTGGCTCGTTCTCCCAACCGCTGCTTCATTGTTTTCTGGAAGCGGCAATGCAGAAGGAATGGATAAAAAAGGCAGATAGCTAAGAAAATGAAAATATGTTTTTAGGAGGAATTTGTGTGAAGAGGAAAAAGAGATGGCTAAGATGGATAGCCTGGACACTTTTATTGGTTTTGTGCATGAATAGCGCAGGAACGACAGTTTTGGCAGTTTCAGTGGAAGAAGAGAATATTCCAAATATAAATAGTACTCAAGAGGGTGAACTGCACACAGAAGAATCTATTCCTGAGGAAAGTACATCATTGTCGGAAGAGACGTCGAAAGAAGAAAATACTTCGCCATCAGAAGAGACTCCTGGAGAGGAAATCACCCCGCCATTAGAAGAGATTCCGGAGGAAGAAATTACTCCATCCCCGGGAGAGTTTTCAGAAGAAGAAAAAGCCGTTGAGGAGCAGATTGCACAAGAGGAATCACCAAGGCTTCAGGAGATTTCCGAAGGATTTGATATTGATTTCTATGTTATTATTGATGGAAACAAGGTAAAGCTTCAGCATAATGACATTACCGGCATTGCAACATGGAAAGACGGAAGAACTACCTACTATGGTGTTTCCATTGAGGACCTGCTCCTGATATATGAAGAATTTGGATTTGTAAAAAACAGCGATGGTCAGAATCCAGATGCAAAAAATAAGTTTGTATCTGCATACCGGGGAAAAAGCAGGATAGAATACGGAAAAGTTTATACAGACACAGAATCCGGAAAGACATATGTTTCTTACAATGATGGACAGAATAAACAAGGGGAAGCGATAGATGTTTACTACCTTCCAAATGGAAAAGGCCTTGCATTAAATTTAAAAGATTCTGTAAAAAAGGACAACTCGTTTTATTCCGTAGAGGTAAAGGGAGAAGGGCAGGATCGGATTCGTTATGCATTAACAGGAACTGTAGTGGAAGAAGTTGTGTCTGACTTTAATCCACAATTGCCGGATCAGACAGACCAGATCGAATGGACCTGTATGGGAACAGATGATAAGGTAATAGATGGTGTACGGGAATCAGGGAACCGGACAAGGTTCTCAATCGGAAAGATCACACAGTCTTATGTGCTCCAGAGAGCGGACCAGACAGCCTTTGATATTCAGTTTTATATATATGCAGACAATGAGGTTCGAAAGCTGCCGGCTGATTCACTGAAAAAAGTGTATAAATGGAACCGTCAGGGCAGATGCTATTTATCTGTCAGTGATCTTGCTGAGATTTATAAAGAGTTCGGCTTGAATGCAGAGGAAACACAGTCCGGAAATTATTTTCCATATACAGTCCGTGGTGAGAAGACATTAGCACAGGCGACAGTGGTAACTTATAAAGGACAGCAATATGTATCCTACACCCTGGACAATCAGGACACAACGGTACCGACAGATGTTTACTATATGCCAAAAGGAGCATCTGATGGCGAAAAAATTCCGGATAATGATTCAGACCAGATTAAGCAGAATGAGAACAGTTTCTATTCGGTTACAGTGATCAATCCGGATGGAAATCGAACTGTGAGTTACTATAAGAAAGATTCTGCGGTCACAATTTCCGTTGATCCAGGAGATACGAAGGAAAGCGACTGGCTTTGTGCCAGTGAGGATGAAAATAAAACAATTGCTCCGGTGAAACAGGGCGATAAACTAACCTTTTCTATTGGAAAGATAGAGCAACCATATACGGTTGCATGCAACACTTTTGCACCAGCAACCTTGAACATTAAATTCTATACTTTTGTAAATAATGAGAGATATAATGTTCTAAACGAAGAAATTCCTGTTATAAAAGATACTACAACAAAGCCGGGAACAGTTTATTATTATATTTCTAATGATGAGTTAAAAGAGCATTTTGAAAAATTTCATTACGATGGTTCTATTCAAAATGGAGCAAAAGAGCGTTTTTATTATTCCAAGAGAGATTACGATACAATCCATAATGCAGGGAAATACACGATAGAAGGTCATGAATGTATTTATATAGGAAAGTCCGGAGAGCCGATGGATGTGTATTACCTGCCAGACGGACAGAATATTGCCACAATGAGTGCAAAGACCTTACTAGAACACGACGATGATAGATATAACGGTTTTTACAGTGTGACAGTACAGGATGAAGATGGACAGGTTTACAGCCAAACAGCTTTGCGTGATCTTCCGGCAATTGATTTTGTTGCAAGAAAGTCAACACTTACAAGAACAGTTAGTACAAAGCCGCGTGTAGAAGAACAAACGCAGGATATAAACTGGGAATGCAGAAAGGAAGATGGTACTCTTTCAGCGGTTACATGGAGTAAAAATGAAGCAGAGCATACCATGAGCTTTACTATTCAGCCAGATGATGCAGTACGTCCATATGTGATTGTTCCTGATAATACAGAAAAGCCGGCTGCGGTAAAAGAAGCAAATATCAGTTTTTATGTATTTATCGATGGACATTATAAGCTGATAAAGAACCTCAATGCTGAGCAACATTACATAATCAAAGCAAACAGTGGCCGAGCCAGTCGTTATTATTTGCGAGCTAAACCAGATGATACGATTTCTAAAATTTACAGTGAGTTTGGTTTCACTCCGAGCAAGCTGGAGCCCGGCGCAGATCAGAAAGAGAAGATTCTGTTTGGTTATGCGACAGACAGCCGTGTGTTTGTACAGCACCCTTATAAGGACAACGATGGTACATGGTATATTCCTGTCCTGAAAAACGGGAAAGATGTATCTGTCTATTATTTCTCACAGCCAAACCCACTGAATCCAGACAGAATCGAAAATTATTTTGATCGTTTGACAGGACTTTCTTCTCAGGTTGGGCTGGCAGGAAGACATTTCAGTGTAGAGGAAAGTTTTCATCTGATTGAAGTGTTGGATCCACTGAATCTGACCAAAAGAGAAGCAATTAAGAGACAGTATGTAGGCCATGGGGAAGCATATACTTTGGAAGTACCAAAGAGGGCAAGTTTAGAAGGTGAGTATTATGGCAAGGAGATTGTCTGGAGTTGTACATCTAATGACAGGGACGAAAATGAGGTTCTTCCAGAACCGTCCGGAAATGATAAGGTAAAATTTGAAATTCCGAAGGTTAACTCATCTTATGAGGTGATCGCAGACAAACCGCTGGAGTCTGGGGCAGTCAGGGTTATCTATAATACAACTCGTTATATGAAGAAACTTCCTAAGGAAGCTAAGTTGACCCCTCAGGTTGAGAATAAGACAAGACATACAGATGATTATGAGAATGAAATAGAAGCTGGAAAACATAACGTTAAGTCACCATATCCGCTAGTTTATGATCATGAAGATAATGACAGCAAAGAGTTGGAACAGTATGAATTCGATCATTGGGATTACAGAAACAAAGACGGAAAGTGGCAGGAATGCGGTGCAGGGGATTCTATTTCTGATCTTATAAATAATAGTGCAAGACAGCCAATCACCCTCTATGCAGCGTGGCGTAAGGTTAGTAACCAAAATCGAAAACAGGTACAGTTTTATATCTGTAAGTCAGCGATGCCGGAAGATGGTTCGGTAGCATTACCAACCACGAATGTAGACGATTATACAAGTGCGGTTGCCGTGGCAAACTGTAATGTGAAGGCAAGTATATTGCATGATGTTCCAGTTCTTGGAAATAAGAATCCATCTACGTGGGAACAGTATGCGGATGGAAATAAGAGAGTGCAAGAACTTTTGCAGGGAACTAAACCAGATGAGGGATATATTGGAAATGGAGACTATATCTACAAGATAGATAGAATTCCTTCCGATGAAGAGGTATTCCAGACAATTCGTGAAAGCGGACGTATGATTCGTATCGGAGACAGGGAGATTCCGCCATCGAAATTAGATACCGAATTCTTCACCATTTATTGGTATTCTTTCAAAAGTGAAATGTCCGATGGGTGGCATATTGACGGACGTATTGTAGCAAAAAATGGTTACCTGACAGTAAAGAAAGATTTTGTCGGAATGCCGGAAGCAATAGAGAAAGTCAAGAAAGATTATTATATCCAGGTAGATATGGATGAAAAGCTTTTAGATGGAAAACCTCAGCCACCTGCATTTCATGAGCATATGAAACTTGTGCTTCCTTCAGAAGATAGCCAGAAACCGGATGCAGAAGCTCCGCAAGCGGAGGATGCTCCAATAGAAGTTGTAGGTACATGGACAGATGATACACATACAAGCTGTACGTGGATCGTTAAGGCGGACTCATTCTGGAAATACACATTAAAAGAGTACAACTATAAGCCAAAAGATTCGAATGTGAAATTTTCAGGTTGGTACAATGTCCGCAATTCTCATGAACAAGGAGATAATGTAAATTCATGGGAAGCATATCCAGAAAGTGGAATTCAATTCACAGGACGTGGAATTGGACGCGGTGGTGAGACTCTTACTATTGAATTGGAGAACCGTTATCAGAAAGAGGGAATACTCACACTGAACAAATTTGATGAGTCTACCGGACATGGAATGGAGAAGATCAATTTTGCTGTCAGTAAGAACGGTGTTGAGGAGGAAACGGTAACAACTGATAAATACGGAATCGCACAACTTCACATTCCGTTACAAGATGAAAACAAACAGAACAGAACAGCAACTGAGACGTATTTGTTGCGAGAGACAAACTTACCGACGGGATATGTAGACACAGGAGATATACAGATCACCGTTGAGATTGCCAATGGAGCATTCAAAATCATTGATGCAAAATTGGTGGATAGGGAGGCTAACGAAAATCAGGAGGCTGTTAAGGCACCAGTTGATGGTAAGATAGACGGAAAATCTGTTCTGTTTCAGCGAGGAGATACCAGCCTTAATATCCGAAATTTTGCTAAAACAGGCACTCTGCATATCAAAAAGACATGGGAAAATCCAAATGATGCACTGACGGAAAAACAGGTGAAAATCAGATTGTATCAGAATGGAATTTCTACAGGACAGGAATTCCTGCTGAATGAAGAGAACGGATGGGAACACACAGTCGACAATGTTCCACTATTCCAGGACAGAAATCCGGTGGAATATAAGGTGGAAGAAATTGAGATAGGAAAGACACATTATTCTTCGGAATACGGGGATGGTTTCCTATATTATGAAGTTATTTATCCAGAGATTCAGTATTTCGATTCAAATGGACAACAAATATTCCCGAAGGATGAGAATGAGTTCAAGGATGTTTCCAAGATGGAACTGGAAGTGCAGAATCTGCATTTCAATCTTGCTGAACGAAGTTTCTTAAAGACGGATGATCTTCCAAGAAACCGACTTGCTGGTGCAGGTTTTCTGTTCTACAAAGTACCGTATGATGATGTTACGAAAGAATATGCGGATGATACAGGATATACAGTAGATTATGACAATACACAGAGCAAGGACGATATCGTTCTGAAAAAGGATGGTCAGAAGTGTAATCCTGATTTTGACTTGCAACTGACTGATGAGAATGGAATGCTTCAGTTATCGGAGGAGATACCAGATGGCAGATACTGGATGGTAGAATCTGTTACTCCGAACAAAAAGAACAAAGCAGATAAAACCAAAACACAGTATCAGGATAACTTTAATTTATATATGGTCGATGTAGAATCCGATATTTTATTCCTATATGAGAAATCACCGACGACAAATACCTGGAGAGCTGTTTCGGACAGACATATCGTCAATCATCCGCAAAAAGGCGGGGTGACGGTTGAGATTACAAAGGAAGTCACTGGTCCACTTGGAAACCGCAAGAAGCCATTTGATATGGAAATTCTCTATTGGGAAGATGGTCAAAAGCTGCGTAGTAAGACACTTAGAACATCCTTGAAACATGGAGATAAAGTTACATTACAAAATGTAGATATATCTTCGGATATCATAATAACAGAAACTGTTGATACATCAAAATACGCTGTTTCGATTTCTAAAAAAGAAGAGAATGATAAGTATTCAAATCCAGTTCAGGCAACATCGAATGAAAATACGGCTGTCATGAAACAGCGGATTGAGGCTGCACGAGGAGATGTGATTGAGTTAAAAATCACAAACGAAAACACACAATCAATACCGGAAACAGGGGTTCGTCTGGGAACAAGCAGGCATGTATGGCTATTACTCGCTATAAGTATCGTTATGGTTCTGTTTTTCTGGAGAAGACGGAAAATGGAATAGACACTGCTATGGAACAAAACTTGCAAAAATACATCCGCCTTTTTACATGTTTGTTGCATTGGAATAAAAAAATAAACCACTATAATAAAGGGTACAAACTAGTACCGTGGATGTCTGAGTTGACCTAAAACAAATAAATCCCCTAGAAGGGTTATGGGCATCCATTTTTATGGAAGGATAGGATGAAGAACGAAACTGAACGGTCAAATAAAAACAACAATATAATACAGGAAACATCTGTAGCACAGGATATTGTTCAGTTGTTATTGAAGATTGCATTTATTATCTTAGCAGTATTTCTTATTTTTACATTTCTCTATGGAATTGTAAGAATAAATGATGTCTCCATGAAACCGGCAATCAAAGACGGTGATCTGGTCATGTATTACCGATTGGATAAAAGGTTTATCTCCGGTGATGTTGCAGTGTTTGAAGCTGATGGCAGAACCACGACCGGACGTGTTGTGGCAGTAGCAGGAGACACCGTTGACATTACAAAAAGCGGACTGAAGATAAATGGTGCAGAACAGATATCTCAGGACATTTACTTTGATACCACCCAATTCAAAGATGGAGTGGATTTCCCGGTCACAGTCGGGAGCGGCCAAGTATTTATACTTGGAGATAACAGACCACAGGCATCGGACAGCCGAATCTATGGTTGTATTGATATAAAAGATGTCAAGGGAAAAGTCATTGCGATTATTCGGAGCAGGGGAATTTAATTACCTGCTCTGTTAATCAAATAAAAAACAAAAGAATTCACAAGGGAGGAACTAAAATGAGCATGAAAAAATTCACTAAGAAAATGCTCGCTATTGTCGCAGCAGGTGCTATGACAATGGGACTGGCAATGCCGGTATTTGCAGAAGGGGCAAGCACACCGACAAAGGAAGCGTATATTACAAAGGTTTTTAACACTGAAGTAGAAAAGAACGTTAACTTTACATTTAAAGCAGAACAGCAGAAAAACGGAGGAGATGTTGATAACTTAGTAGAGACTAAAGCAGATGTAACAATTGACGATGCTAAATTTACAACAAGTGATAAAACAGGTACTTTAACTAGAAGATGGGCTGTAACATTTCCTGAATATAGTGAAGCTGGTAAGTATAGTTACAAAGTAACAGAAATAGGAAACTCATTGGGTCTTGACGATACGGGTGAGAAAGAAAAAATGCTCATGTCCAAAGCAGAGTATCTTATGGATGTATATGTTTCCAATACAACAGCTGGAGGCTATGAGATTTCCAATATCATTGTTAACAAAATTAAGAATGACCAGGGTACCGCTGAAACAAGTCCTGTAAAAGTAGATATTGGTAATGGAGAAGATAACGGATTTAAATTCGAAAACACTTATGTTCAGGAAGCTGGTACAGGTACAGATCCATCAAATCCGGGTACTGATCCTGATGCAGATTATGACAACCTTGGTTCCTTAAATGTATCTAAAAAGGTTGAAAAGAACGTGACGACAGGTAATACAACTCAACCTGCAACAAATGACACATTTAGCTTCACAGCAGAGTTTACTTTCCCAGCAGGAACAAACGAGAATACCCTCGGTGGTGTAAATGCAAATGGTAAAAAAATTACTCTTGAAAAGGGCACTACTCACAAATTTACACTGGAAGCTGGTAAGAATATGAAGTTCACAAAGCTTCCAGTAGGAACAAAGATTACCGTAACTGAGGCTGCAAAAGCAAACTACAAAGGAAGTGCTGCTGTTGTAATTAATAATGAAAACAAAACAGCTGTTGCTGCAACAAAATTTAATGATGAGATTAAAGTATGGGATGACAAAGCTGCAACTGGTTATAAACTTGGACAGAAAAAGAACACTGTTGACGTAACCAACAGATTCAACAACGTACCAACAACCGGTATTATCATGAACACTCTTCCATACGTTCTGATGGTTGCTCTTTGTGCTGTAGCACTGTTTGGATTCGTTGCTTTCAAACGCAAAAAAGTACAGAAATAATTACATAAAATCATAAAAGTAACAACAAAGGGAATGCGTGCGGCGATACTCCGTCGCATTCCCTTTTGCAATAAGAAAGGAAACTTCAGGAATATTTCATATGAAAAAAGCAGCAAAGTTTTTAGTCAAAATAGTCGATCATATGGTGAATTTTATAGCGTTATTGCTGATTCTTATGGTAATGTTCCTGTCATGCTATATGTTATGGGATTCCAATCAGGTATATCAGGCGGCTGATGCGAAGAACTACGAAGCCTATATTCCAACAGAAAAACATACGAAATCTTTTGAAGAATTGCAGAAAATCAATCCGGATATTATTGGCTGGATTCGAATAAATGAAACAAACGTTAATTATCCGCTGCTTCAGGCAGAAGATGATGATACTTATATGAATACGGATGCCGAAGGCAAATATTCTTTAAGTGGTTCCATATTTTTGCACTGTGCAAACAAACCGGATTTTTCCGATTTTAACAATATGATTTATGGACACCATATGGAAAAACACATGATGTTTGGAGATGTGGGGCTATTCGCAGATAAGGAGTATTTTGACGAACATCCATACGGAAATCTTTTTTTTGATGGAAAAGATCATGGAATTGAATTTTATGCATTGATTCAGGCAGATGCTTATAATGAGCGGCTGTTCAGTGTCAGTTCAGAGGAACCGGCAGCAAAACAGGCGTATCTGCAGGAAATATCGGACAATGCTTTACATAAAAGAAACATTGAACTTACTGAAAATGACCATTTGGTTCTTCTGATAACATGTACCTCAGACATGACAAATGGAAGAAATATATTAGTAGGAAGGCTTACGGATCAGGTCTATCCTGAGAAAGAGAAAGCCAAGAATCTGGGAACTGGAATTGATAAATTGAAAGAAAAGATGATTCAGGTGCCGGTTATCTACTGGATACTTTTGCTAATTATCGTTCTATTGCTGATAGATAGAAAATTAAAGAAGAAGGGAAAGAAAAAACATGAAAATTCTTGATTTAAAGAAAACAGCTGTCATATTGGTGACTATGCTCCTTTTTCTGAGCATGCAGATATCAGCGTTTGCATCTGATAACTGTACTGTAGTGAAAATTCCGGTGAGACAGATCTTTGACAGTGAAGTGGAAGGCATTGCAGATGAATTTTCTTATATTATGACAACCGATCAAAGCGACGCACCAATGCCAGCCGGAAGCCGCAATATGCAGTATTCCTGGACAATGGAAAAGAATGCAGCAACAGAGATTATACTGAATGTAAAAACAGCAGGACAGTATCATTATAACATTTATCAGACGACAGAAAAAAAGGATGATTATAAATATGATCAAAACAGGTACTATGTGACTGTCGAGGCTTACTATAATGAATCGAATCAGTTAAAAGTTGTCACAATTGTAGCAAATGAGAAGGGGGAGAAAATAGAAGCGATCTCTTTTAAAAACAGTTATATGGGAGAAGAAAAGCCGAATCTAACACAGCCCTCAAACCCGTCACAACCATCTGGTCCGTCCTATTCGGATGGATTAGGAAAAACCAATAGCGTAAAGACTGGAGATGACAGTCCTGTTATGGGATATTTCTTATTGCTGTTTGGTTCACTGATTTGTCTAAGTGTTTTAATCCATAAAAAACAGAAAAGAAATAAGGGAGAATCACAAGATGAGGCATAATATATGGAAAAAATACATAAAAATTTTATGTTCTTGGATTTTGATTCTTTCTATATGTTTTTTATCCTTAAATGTAGTAGTTGAAGCATCAGGCACAGATATGGAAATGAAAGGTTATACAATATCCCGAATTTATTAGACTTGAGGCGATAAAAGATGAAGCGCAAGGATAATAATTCGGGATTTTTCCTGTTTTGGAGAGGAGCAATTATGCAATTAAAAATTACAACGGATTATGCGATCAGAATAGTATATTATCTGGCTTGTCGTGGTGAAGTAATCACTGCGTCTGAGTTAGCTTACGAATTAAAGATTCCAGAAAGCTATATTCCAAAGATCACAAAAAAATTAAAAGAAGCGAATATAATTACAGCTTGCGAAGGAATAAAAGGTGGGTATTCACTTGTGAAAAAAACAGAAGATATTTCTCTGTTTGACATAATATCCTCCACGGAAGTAACCATGAAATTAAATCGTTGTTTAGAAGAGGATGGGTTTTGTTCCAGAAATGCAACAGAGCATTGTAAAGTACATAAAATATTGCTGGATGTGCAGCAAACTTATGACAATCTACTAAAGGGCATAAAGGTCTCGGAGATTATAAAACCAGATGCCGATGAGTTATCAGAATAGCTAAGAAAACAAACTAGAGAATATGAAAAACAATTATAGAAATAACTCCACCAATATATTAAAATAGATATAGCATAACATAATAAGGCAAAATAAAGATAAATCAAATCAATTGTAAAAGGAAGGGAATACAAATGGGGTATACAGTAAAGGACTTGCTTGAATCAAACAATTTCTCGGAAATGCAACTGATAAGTGATGATTCTGGAATTGGTCGTGAAATTAAAGGAGTCCGAATCATTGAAGTGCCAGATATGGAAAAATTCCTGGGGGGGGGGTGAGCTGCTCCTGACAAGTATGCGAGCCTATGAAGCCACAGAGGAAGATGTTTTTTTGCATCATTTAAAAGAATTGGATAAAAAGCAGATAAGTGGATTTATAGTAAAGTGCTGTCAGAGAACTGAACACCTGAAAAGACTGTTTGATATTTTAATGGAATTTTCGCAGGAACATCATTTGCCCGTGATAGAAATTTCTGAGGATTTGTATTTTTGGGGGATTATTAAGCATATACTACTTCAGTTGTGTGATATTGAAACTGCAAAACTGAAATATTTTAAGATGACACATGATAATTTAAGTAATATTTTACTGAACGTGATAGATTCAAGGGAATCTATAGAGAGAATATTTTTCTTGATCAGTACCATGCTCGGGAATCCGGTCGGTTTATATAACGCAGATGGAACCTGTCTTTTTTCAAGTAATTCGGAAACACAGGATTTTAGAATTGAAAAAAATATTGCGGAATATAAGTCTGGAATTATAACCAGATATCAATATTTGTGTCAAAAAAGAAAAAATACTAACTATATTGAATATATTAAGAAGCTCAATATATTTGAAAGACAGGAAATGTATTTTGTTGTTTCAGAACAGAATGAACCATTGAGGGAATTAGATTTTATCGCGTTAGAGAATATTATCATTACATTACAGTTTAGTTTGATCAGACATGTATTAGAAGAGAATCTTGAAAAACGACATCTAAGAGATTTGGAATATCGTATGCTGAATGGTTCGCTGTCAAATGATGAAGAAAATGAAGTTGCAGGTATGCTTGGTCTTAATGATGCAGAGATATATCGGGTTGTCACTTTCCGTATGGATGCAATAAAGAATATGGAAAAATTTACCAATGCCCAGATAAAAGAAACAGAATTGGTCGAAAACGAAATTATACGTTATTTACCGAGGGAGCCTATTTTTTTGCAAACCAACCAGATTGTATATATTCACAGAGAAACGGAACGGGAAACCGGATTGGAATTTCGTAAAAAACTGGAGAAACTGCAGAAAACGATACAAGAATTTCTAGTTAATAGGGGAGTTGAAATAGATTTTCTGATTGGTATAGGTAAAACTGTCACAGGATACCATGAATTGAAGGAGTCTTTTAAATCTTCTAAAATTGCGCTTAAATATATTAAAGTTATTAGACGAATAATCGGAGACGAGGATAAGTCAGTTATAGATAGTACAAAGGTAGGATTCTTTTATCAGATACTGGAAAAGATGAAAGATATAAATCAGTTGCAAGCGTTTATACCGGAGTCATTGAATAAACTTCGCCAGTACGATATTCAGAAAAATGGAGAGCTGGTTGATACATTGGAATGTTATCTGAATGTCAACCAAAGCTTAAAAAAGACTTCTGAATTAATGTTTATTCATTATCGAACTGTTGCAACGGTGTACAAAGGGAACATAATAAAAAACTTAATAATGGACTGCCAATCTTACACAAAGTACCGCCCAAACGAGACTACGGGCGGTATTTTTGTATCATGGCGGAGAAAGGAGGAACTTCCCACGGGGGCTTGACTGAAAAGTTGAGCCCCTTTTTTCATGCCAAAAAACAGGAGGTAAATGCTTATGGCAGATGATAAAACCACAAAAACGCCGGAACAGCCGGTAACGGATAGCGGGCCGGGCAAGGAAACGCCTCCCGCTCCCCCAAAAGAGCCGGAGAAGGTTTCCGTTTCCCCGGAGCCGGAAAAAAAGACGGAACCGGAGGTAAAGAACCCACAGGTTTCTGTCTATAACTTCGCTGAAATTATGAAGGAAAAGAAAGTCGAGGAACGGGCGGCAGCTCCCAGCGGGGAAAAGCCTGACCCGGCAAAAGTGGAGAAACCGGAAAAGCAGCCGGAGACTCCGAAAAAAGCAGATGAAAAACCCAAAGAGCCGGAACAGCCGAAGCGCCGGGGCCGTCCCCCGAAAGCAGATAAGGACAAGGCCGCAGCCCCGAAGTCCAAAGCCCCCGCACAGAAACCGGAAAAGACGGTCAAAAAGGAGCCGGAGAAAAAAACGGCTCCAACGGTGCAGACCGCTCCCACTCCGAAGAAACCTGAAAAGCCGCAGGATGCACCACGCCGGGGCAAGGAGCAGATCGTCTATATCAAGCTGAATGAACTCCACGCCTTCAAGAACCATCCCTTTGAGGTTCGGGATGATGAAGAAATGCGGGCTATGGTGTCCAGCGTCAAGGACAAGGGCGTTACCCAGCCCGCTATCGTCCGTCCCCGTGAGGATGGCGGCTATGAGATCGTGTCCGGCCACCGCCGCCAGAAAGCCAGTGAGCTTGCCGGATATGCGGATATGCCCTGTATCGTCCGAAACCTGACAGACGATGAAGCCATCACCCAGATGGTCGAGGACAATCTCAACCAGCGTGAAGAAATCCTACCCAGTGAGCGGGCCAAAGCCTTAAAAATGCAGCTTGAGGCTATCAAGCACCAGGGCTCCCGCACTTCGGGCCAAATTGACCCGAAGGACGCTGGCAAACGCTCCAACGAGATCGTGGCCGAGCGCAATAAGATGGCCGTCAAACAGGTGCAGCGGTATATCCGGCTGAATGAGCTGGTTCCAGACCTGATGAAGCTGATGGATGAAAAAAAGCTGGGCTTTACTACGGCGGTGGAGCTTTCCTATATCGGCAAGAAGAACCAGAACTATATCGCCGTCGCCATTGACAGCCAGCAGTCCTCGCCTTCACAGGCGCAGGCAAAGCGTATGCGTGAGTTGGACGAAAAGAAGCTGCTCAATGGGGATGTGATCGACGGCATTATGATGGAGGACAAAAAGGAGGTAGACAAAGTGATTTTGACAGGTGCGGAACTGAGCAAGTATTTCGGCAAGGAAACTACGCCGAGGGAAATGAAGGACCAGATCATCAAGCTGCTGGACGACTGGAAGGGTCAGCAGAAGGAACACGAAAAGCCGGAGAAGAAAACCGAACAGGAAAAGTAAGCCCAAACTTCGGGTCAGCATGGCCCGAGGATTGCGGGGCTCTGCCCCGCGCCCCGAAGCTCTGGAGATATAAATTATTCCCCGTCGCCAGTTATTCCGTAGCATAGCCGGGAAAATCAGTCAAGGGCAGCGCCGCCGCAGGCGGTGCCGGAGGCACCCTTGACGGATTTCTCCCGGTTATGCTTTTTCCCGGTCAAGCGACGGGGATATAAATTCTCCAGAGCCGTTCCCCTTCCCGGGGGAAGGGGCGGAGGGGTTGGGCGATACCTTGCTTTTCCCTAAACCAAAACAGAAATGGAGGCTCAACCAATGAAACGACCTTTAGCATACCTGACCGCCGCATGGAGCGGTGAGCCGGATATTGATATGGAGCTGGCGGCCCACTACTGCCGCCTTGCTTATGAGGCGGGCTTTTCCCCGATCTGCCCACTCTTGTATCTGCCGCTGTTTTTAAATGACAGCGTTCCCGAGGAACATAAGGCCGGGATCGATATGCGCCGGGATATGCTGCGGCGCTCCCACACCCTGATCGTCTGCGGCAGCGCTGTGGACGAGGATGTGAAAAACGATATTGCGGTTGCCGGACGGCTGGGCATTGCGGCGACAACGCTGGAAGGGGTGCTTGCCGTGAAGGGACACGGCACCCCGGGCTATGCCGGACATTAAGCTGGGGAGCCTTTTTGACGGGATCGGCGTGTTCCCTCTGGCTGCTTCCCGGTGTGGTATCCGTCCGGTATGGGCCAGCGAGATTGAAAAAGCGCCCATCTCCATAACCAAAAGGCACTTTCCCGATATGGCGCATTTGGGAGATATTACGAAGGTGGACGGCGGGAAAATCCCGCCGGTCCATGTGATAACCTTCGGCTCTCCCTGTCAGAACCTTTCTCTGATCGGCAACCGCTCCGGCCTTGCCGGGGCAAAATCAAGCCTGTTCTATCAGGCGTTTCGTATCATACAGGAAATGAGGGATGCTACTGATAACCTATATCCAGCTATCGCTGTTTGGGAAAACGTCATGGGAGCGTTTTCTACAAATGACCGGATGGACTTTAGAGCCGTCCTATCCGCCTTCTCGGACACCGAAGTTCCAATGCCTCCTTCGGGAAGATGGGGAAACGCCGGAATGGTGCGAGGGGGAACGCCTGATGTGTGCTGGCGGCTCATGGACGCCCAGTATTGGGCAGGCTCCCGAAGGCTGGCACGAAGGCAGCGGATTTTCGTCGTGGCGGATTTTGGAGGCAGACGTGCCGCAGACATACTATTTAAGCCCCGTCCAATGCTCCCACTTCCTCCGCCTTGCGGAGAGGGCGGGTGGGCCGCCGCCGAAGGAGATCGAACAGCTTCTTTTGAAACAGGGCGGCAGATACCAGTCATCCACCCCTTTCAGTGCTTCCGTATGCGGGGAGCGGCAAAAAGGCAGGAAGAAACGGCCTTCCGAAACAGCTTCGGATTACCAACTGACCCTTTTCCCACTCTTTTAGCCAGTGATGTAACGCCCTTTGCCTTCTGGTATGAGGGCGACCCGGAGGGCGGCTGCATCCGTTTTCTGACGGAAACGGAAAGCGAACGGCTGATGGGGCTGCCGGAGGGCTGGACAAAGTACGGGGCGGACGGCATGGAGATCCGGCCTCTGCAACGCTACAAGGCGCTGGGAAATGCGATTGCCCTCCCTTGCGCCGATTACATTATGGCCGGGATCTATGAGGTGCTGGCTGGCAGGGCCGGAAAGGAGGAATAAGCCCATGTTTGAAGCCTATATAACCAATACAGCCCTGTACCCCTTGATGGGGATCGAGGTAGGGACAACGGTACATTTCCCCATGACGACACAGGAGTTGCAGGCCGCCCTTGCCAAAATCGGGATAGACGGAAAACGGTACAGCGAAGTGTTCTTTACCAGCTTTGACAGTGATGTGCTGGGGCTCTACGATCATCTCTACGAATGTGAGAACATCGACGAGCTGAACGAGCTGGGCCACGCCCTGCTGGAAGTACGGGATAAGGGCGGACTGGAAACCTTTGAAGCCGCTCTTGTCTTGGGAAACCACACAAGGAGCGTGAAGGATTTGATAAACCTGACGCAGAACCTTGACCTTTACCGCTTTTACCCGGATATTTCCGATGATGAAGGGCTGGGCCGTCTTTACGCCGACGAGCTTGGGACCATCGACATACCGGAGCACATTCAGAACTACTTCGATTATGAGGCATACGGGCGGGATGTGCGTATCAACGAGGGCGGCATATTCGCTCCCGGTGGGTATGTCTCGGCAGTCCCGGAGGGCTTCAAGGAGTATTACCACGGGCCGCAGGACATTCCGCCGGAACACCGGATATTTGCCTATCCTGAAAAGGCCGAGCCTGTCCACTCCATTCTCGCTGCACTCAAACGGTTTCAAGAAGCCCCGCCCGCTCCGAAAAAGGACAAGGCGGGGCCTTCCCATGAAGAACGGTAGGACTTCGGGCCAGCATGGCCCGAAGCATGAAGGAGGTGCATACCATCAACTATTACCCTATCAATGAAGGGGCCGCCCGCCGGGCAAAAGAAATGAACAGCTTTTCCGACTACAAGGAAGGGAGCGCAACGGCGGAATACCGGGCAATGGTGGACAAGGCCGCCGCCATAGCGGAAAAGCAGAAATCCCGGGTGGACCCCATGTACCATGAGAAGATCGACCATCTGTTAGACGCCTACGCCCGCAAGCTGGCCGAAAACATGAACCAGGGCTTTGCCATTGACGCAAGGGTTCCCTCTATGATGATCGCCGGACCTGCCAATTTCCCGGTGGGAAAGAAAGAAAAACAGAACCGGGCCCGGGACAGCAACATGGAGGAATGGCAGTATATTCAAGGGCTGCTGGATAAGATACGCAGCACCGGCATGGGCGGGATCAGCGCCGATGACCCGGCAGCGATTGAAAAGCTCCAGAAGAAGCTGGACGGGCTGGAACGCTCCCAGCTCATTATGAAGGAGGTCAACGCCTATTACCGCAAGCAGGGCAAGCTGGACGGCTGTGCGCTGCTGTCGCCGGACCAGATTGAAAAGCTGAAAGCAAGCATGGCGTTAAGCTGGCGGAGCGACCCGAGGCCCTTTGAAAGTTACCAGCTTACCAACAACAATGCGGAGATCCGCCGGGTAAAGGCCCGTATCGAACAGCTTTCCAAACAGGCACAGCAGGAATTTTCCGGCTGGGAGTTCGATGGGGGCCGTGTGGAAATGAACCGGGAGGACAACCGCTTGCAGGTGTTCTTTGACGGAAAGCCTGACGCGGACACCCGGGCCGAGCTGAAAAGCAACGGTTTCCGCTGGGCTCCCAGCGTGGGCGCATGGCAGAGGCAGCTCACGGACAACGCCATCCGGGCGGCTGACCGCTTGGAATGTATCAAGCCGCTGTCCGGCGAAAAGCCCTCCCAGCTTCAAAAGAAGCCCTCTATCTTGCAAACCATGCGGGAACAGGGCGAAAAAGTCCAGACGGAGCCGGAAAAGAAAGCTCCGTCCGGCAGGGATGCCGAGCGGTAAGCCTTGGGCCACATTGGCCCGAGGTTTTCTGTTCCCCGAGATTGTACGGGGGCCTCCCGGATAGCGGGAACCCCGACGGAAAGGAGGTTTTATGCAGGAAGAAGTAAACCAAAAAACGGTTGCCCTTTCGATCAGGACAACGAAGCTCACAGGAAAAGTGCTGGCTGCCGCTCTTGGGAAGGTAGCGCGGGCGCTGCAAAAGCACCACCGGAAGGCGCTGACCCCGCAGGGACGCCAGAGCGTGAAAAAGCTGATGAACCACTATGGCGGCAAAAGTGCCATGCCCTATGTGGGAGCTCCAAAGGATTTTGACCGGATCGCGAAGGAGTTCCATGTGGACTACGCTTTCCATAAAGTGAGCCCCGGTCATTACCTGCTGTTTTTCAAAGCCAATCAGGCGGACGCTATCACGGCGGCCTTCCAGAAGTACAGCGCAAAGGTGCTGAACAAAGAGCAGGACAAGGCTTCCATCCTCGGTCAGCTTCGGAAATTCACGGAGCAAATCAGGACGCAGGCAAAGGAAAAGCAGCGGACCAGAGAGGCGGTGAAGGACGGACGTTGAGTGACAAGATCAGAAAATATGTGCTCCCAAACCTGCCGTACCTCTTTGTGTTCTGGTTTTTCTCCAAAATCGGGACGGCCTACCGGATCGCTCCCGGCACAGACTTCGGGACAAAGCTCATGGGGATGCTTGATACCTTCCCCAAAGCCTTTGAAACCTACTGGCCGGGGCTGGGAGGTATTGACCTGCTGGTGGGCCTTGCCGGTGCGGCTGGGATGTATCTGCTGATACAGTCAAAGATCAGGCAGGCGAAAAAATTCCGGCGGGATGCGGAGTACGGCACCGCCCGCTTTGGAACAAAGGAGGATATAAAGCCGTTTGTTGACCCTAAATTTCAGAACAATGTCATTCTGACCGGGACGGAGTTCCTTACCATGAACACCCGTCCGAAGATACCCGCCAATGCCCGGAACCTAAACGCCTGTGTCATCGGCTCCTCCG